>QZKK01000113.1 GCA_003599475.1 Desulfobacteraceae bacterium | reverse complement strand
TTCCGGCGAAAGCCGGAATCCAGTGATTTCAACAAGTTCTGGATGCCGGATCAAGTCCGGCATGACGATTCTAGGACTTTTTACGAGAACATCAAGGTTGGAACCCTTGGAACCGCAAGGAAATTCGGATCGGACAACGGAAAGGGGGTCTCTCCTTGATTTCTCTATTGACAGCCCATCCGTTTTATTTTAATTTAACAATTTATTTCATCCAATTCTTTTTAAAAAAGGAGAACCCGTAAATTGGCCAATCATGCATCGGCATTGAAACGCGCCCGCCAGAGCGCGAAGCGGCGAGAGCAGAACCGGTCGGCAAAAACACGCATGAAAAACGCGGTGAAAAGCCTTCAAGCTGCGATCCAAGAAAAATCGAATGAAGAGGCTGCCGCCGAATTTCGCCGGACCCAAGCCGTCATCGCCAAAACTGCAGCAAGCGGAATCATCCACAAGAATACGGCCGCTCGAAAGACCTCCCGCCTCTCCAAGCGGGTCCGTTCCGAGTCCAGCCGTGCTGCCGGGTGAATCCGGCGGTCTATTCTCGAAATCGAACTAGAAATCACTGGTCATTCGATTGTAGATGATCTCGGCCATTCTTCTTGAAAGCCTTTCGAGAGCGGCCTCTTTATTGGATTCTGTCTGCAGCCGGTCGTCCGTGACGCGATAGGTTTCGTTTCCGGCGACGCTGTTTGCCGCCCAAACCAATTCACCGCCAGAGCGGGCCAGCTTCAGGTCGACCATCATGGTGACCCGTCTTTCGGCAGCCTCATTGACCGCTCTCCTGGAGACCGTATCGATTCCGATGAGAACGATGGTCCCGCTGAGGACTCCCTGTGAGCTGTCCTGACCGCCGATGGATATCTGACCGCTCCGGGTGATCTCATAGATCAGATCATTGGTGAAGGTATTTTCGAACCCGATTTCGGCGGTTCGATTTTCAAATACCGGAACAAACACCTGCCTAATGCCGCCGGGAAAGCTTCCACCGCCGACAAACCGATACCCGCAGGCGCAGACAGCCAGGACCAGCCAGAAGCCCAACACGGAAAGCTTACGCATCGAATCAAAATCCTTCCACATCCATTCAACGTCAATCCCGCCTCGGCGGGACTACGACTTCAACGATTTCAACGGCTTCAACGATTTCAACGTGCAACGCCCCGCAAAGCGGGGCTAAACCACGATGTTTACCAACTTTTTCCCGACGACGATCACTTTTTTGACCGGTCTGGATTCGATGAACTTCATGACCCGCTCGTCTTCAAGGGCGCGCTTTTTCAGCGTCTCTTCGTCGACATCGGGCGGGCTGTTGAAACGGCTCCGGAGTTTGCCGTTGACCTGAACCACGATCTCCAGGTCGTCTTTCTCCAGCGCATCCTCCCGAAACGCCGGCCACTGAGCAGACAACACGCTCTCCGAGTGCCCCAGCAGTCGCCAGATTTCTTCGGAGAGATGCGGCACGATGGGAGAAAGCAGCACCACCATCGATTCTAAGGCATAACGCATCACCGGTGCGGCATCTTCCCGCGTCGAACGATCCATCGTGTAGAGAAGATTGACAAGTTCCATCACCGCAGCAATGGCGGTATTGAAATGAAAACGCTCCTCGATATCGGCGGTGACCTTCTGGATGGTTCCATGCACGGCTTTGTAGATCCGCCGCAGCTCTCCCTCCAGCCGATCCGGGGATCCGGTGAAGGGAGCTTCGTTTCGAATGAGATCGATCCAGTCTCGGGTAAGCCGCCAGACACGGTTGATGAATCGGCTTGCCCCCTCGACCCCCTGTTCGCTCCATTCGAGATCCTTCTCCGGGGGGGCGGCGAACAGGCAGAACAGCCGGGTGACATCGGCGCCGTATCTGTCGAGCAGTTTGCCTGGATCGATTACGTTCTTCTTGGACTTCGACATTTTTTCGATCCGTCCGATCTCGGCCTTCCGGGGCGGATGGCATTTCCTGCAAAAGCGCTCATCGCCCGTTCCGGTCGTCTCCTCCGGAAACAGGTAGCCGTGCACGGGGCACGATACCGTCTCCTTGCAGACCATCCCCTGTGTCAACAATCGCGTAAACGGCTCCTTGTAGCGTACCAGCCCCAGGTCGTAGAGCACCCGGGTATAGTATCGGGAGTAGAGCAGATGCAGGATCGCGTGTTCCACCCCCCCGATGTACTGGTTGACCGGCATCCAGTAGTCGACTGCTTCCTTCCGGAACATTGCCTGGTCCTCGCGCGGGCTGCAGTATCGCTCGAAATACCAGGAGGATTCGACGAAGGTGTCCATCGTATCGGTTTCTCTTCTTGCATCCGGGCTTCCGCACTGCGGGCATTTCGTCTTTGCAAACGAATCGAGAGCCGGCAGGGGGGACTGTCCACCTTCCAGCAGATCCGCATCTTCGGGCAGCACAATCGGCAGATCCGATTCCTGAACCGGAACGATCCCGCATGCTTTGCAGTGAATCATCGGAATCGGTGCTCCCCAGTAACGCTGTCTCGAAATTCCCCAGTCTCTGAGCCGATAGCTGACGGTTCTTTTTCCGATCCCGTTCTTTTCCAGGAATTCGGCGATCTCTAACAGCGCTTTTTTGCTCTCCATTCCGTCAAAGGGGCCGGAATCGATCATGATTCCCGGCTCCGTATACGCTTCGCTCATGGTTTCGGGGTCAAGCTTCCGATCGAAGGGAGAGACGACCACCACGATTTCAAGACCGTATTTCCTGGCGAAATCGAAATCGCGCTGATCATGGGCCGGCACGGACATGACGGCCCCCGTTCCGTATTCCATGAGTGCAAAGTTGGCGGTATAAATCGGCATCCTCCGGCCGCTCAAGGGATTGCGGCAATATGCCCCGACAAAGACCCCCTCCTTTTCATAGGTTTCGAGCGCCCGGTTCGTCCTCTCCTGGAGCGCCATGCGCTCGACAAACGAACGCACATTCTCTTCGCATGGAGTGCCGCGGGACAATTCGAGCACCATCGGGTGCTCGGGCGCCAGACACATGAATGTGGCCCCGTAGACGGTATCCTGGCGCGTGGTGAATACCGGAATTTCCCCTTTCTCATCTTCGACCGGAAAGCGGATTTCAGCCCCCACGCTCTTTCCGATCCAGTTTTTTTGCATGGTAATCACCTTTTCCGGCCATCCCGGCAGTCGATCGCAGTAGGCCAGCAGGTCCTCGGCATAGTCGGTGATACGGAAAAACCACTGTGGAAGGAGTTTCTGTCGAACCTGCAGGCCGCACCGCCAGCAGAGGCCGGCTTCCACCTGTTCGTTGGCCAACACGGTCTGGCAGGACGAACACCAGTTTACGTAGGATTCTTTGCGGTAGACCATCCCTTTTTCGAACATCTTCAGAAACAGCCACTGCTCCCAGCGATAGTACTCAGGTTTGCAGGTTGCAATCTCTCTGTCCCAATCGTAGCTGAACCCGACCCTCTTGAGCTCGGCGCGCATCGCATCGATGTTGTTGTAGGTCCACCTGGCCGGATGCGTGTTGTTGGCGATGGCGGCATTTTCCGCAGGCATTCCGAAGGCGTCCCAGCCCATGGGGTGCAGGACGTTAAAACCCCGCATCCGCTTGTATCTCGCAACCACGTCCCCGATGGTGTAGTTCCGGACGTGACCCATATGGATCTTTCCGGACGGGTAGGGAAACATCTCCAGCAGGTAGTATTTTTCCCTCCCCGGATCCTCCTCCACCTTGAACGATCGGGTCGATTTCCAGTACTCCTGCCATTTCGGCTCGATGCGCTGTGGCTCGTATTTTTCTTCCATATGGGGTGTCGTCGATTCGGCTTCCAACGTCTGATCTCCTTTATTCGGGTTGCGAGTTGCGCGTTACGCGTTACCCGGAAATGACTTTTTTGCCACATTATGGCCCAAATATCAAGCTTGCAGCGGGTGAAGAATCGAGAAATTAATTGACTTGTCTATAACAATGCCATATTAATAAAAAAAATCTCACAGGGAGGCGCGTATCCATGATGACCCAGGAGTCTGTAAAACAGCCTGTATGAGCAGTAAAATTCTAATCAATGCCATCGACCCGGATGAATGCAGAATCGCGAAGGTAAAAGACAGTAAGCTGATAGAATTCAATATAGACACTGCGGCAAGAGAGATTACCCGAGGAAACATTTACAAGGCAAAGATCTTCCGCATTGAACCCGGCCTGCAGGCGGCATTCGTCGATTACGGGGGGGAACGGCACGGGTTCCTTCAGATCGACGAAATTCACAGCGATTATTTTCAGGACACCCAGTCCGGCGAACGCTCGATCAAAGATATCATCAAAACCGGCCAGGAAATTCTGGTTCAAGTCACCAAGGATCCGGCCCTCAACAAGGGAGCTTTGCTGACGACCTTCATATCGCTTCCAGGCAGGCGAATGGTGCTGATGCCCGGCAGCACCGGCCGCGGCATTTCAAGGAAAATCGAAGATGAAAACGAGCGAAACCGCCTTAAAGCGATCGTAACCAAACTGACGGTGCCCGCCGGTTTCGGGCTTATCGTACGGACCGCCGGTGAGAATGCCACCAAGACTCTTCTGGAACAAGACCTTCGCTATCTGCTGCGGCTGTGGAAAACCATCAAGGAAAAAGGGATCCAGGAACCGACTCCCGCCTTACTCTATAAGGAGCGAAGCTTTGCCATTCGTTCCATCCGGGACAGCTTTACATCGGATGTCACCGAAATTCTGATCGACCATGCGGCGGTTTACCAGGAAATCAAAGATTTCGTCAAAATCATTTCTCCGAAGCATGAAAATATCGTCAAATATCATACGGGCCCCAAACCGATCTTTACCCGGTATCAACTGGAAGAGCAAATCGCCACCATCTTCGAAAGCCGGGTTCCGCTCAAATCCGGAGGCTCCATCGTCATCGAACAGGCGGAAGCGCTGGTGGCAATCGATGTCAATTCCGGTAAAAGCACCCGACTGAAGTCGATCGAACAGACCGCATTCCAGACCAACCTCGAAGCGGCCGAGGAAATCGCCCGGCAGCTTCGGCTTCGCGATCTGGGAGGTCTGATCGTAATCGATTTTATCGACATGAAGGACCGGAAACACAAGGCCGAGGTCGAAAAGGCGGTCAAGACCCATTTGAAAATCGACAAGGCCCGCACCAATGTCGGACGCGTATCGAAATTCGGGCTCATGGAGATGTCCCGACAGCGGATACGCCCGAGCATCGAGTTCGGGACATACATCCCCTGCCCCCATTGCCGGGGCAAGGGAATGACACCGTCTGCTGAAACCCTCGGGCTCGGCTTTCTCCGCAAGCTCAGCCTGGAGCTTCTCAAAGAAGATGTCAGCGAAGCAAAGGGGATCGTGCCGGTTCCGGTTGCTCAGTACCTGCTCAACCGAAAACGGAAGGAACTTCTCGAACTCGAATCCAGAAGAAAAATTCACATTACCATCGAAGGGGACAGTTCCTTAACACCCGGTGATAACAAGATTATTTGTGAAAATAAGAGAACCTGATGTTGACACTCCCAATCGATTGCTGTATCAGAGGGGCCAATATATGCGTAAACAGGAGTCATCATGTCCGGAAATCGCCGTGAAAAGCCGAGTAAGGCGCTTCCGATCCTGGGGCTTTGCGCCATAATCGTCGCGGTGGCCATCGGTATCGGGGTCTGGTTGAAGGGAAATAGCGAAACTTCCAGACCGATCGAATCTTCCGCCCCGGAAGAGGTCGTCGCACGAAAAGTACCTCAGGGTGTCCCGGAGGGGAGCTTACCGATCACAGGGCGGCCGGAGGGTCCCGCCAGTCCGGACACATCCACGGAGACGGCCTCGCAGCCGGCGGTTGTCGACTACGGCAGCCTCAAGGAAGATAAAGGCCTCCAGAACCTGATGGAAAAGAGGAAGGAGAGCTACGGCTTCGAAAAGGGAGTAGACCTCATCGTCAAGCCGGACGAATCGGTAAAGGTCGGAGATGAGGTCGTTTCCATGAAAGAGATCCTGGATAAGATCGGTCTGAAAAGCGGTGAAGTCATCGAAAAAGACCTCACCGGTTCCGAAGAGAAGACCGCCCGCAGGGTGAGGGAAGAACTCGTCTCGGAGCTCGACAGGGCGGAAAAACGCTACCATGAGCTGGATGAATTGATCGAAAACTCGGATTCCCTGGCGGATCCGAAGATCAAGGAAACCTATCTGCGGGAGCGGGAGGAACTCGGAAAGATCATTTCCGCCTATAAAAACTACACAGAAACCGACCGCAGAATCGAAGAGAGAAAGAAGCTGCTCCGGTCCCTTGACAATAAACTTGATGATAAGCTTGATAACAAAACAGATAAAACGTCCGGATCGAGTCAACCGGGATCTCCGGTGTCCGCCCTGGCTGCAACGTCCGGGACCGAACCCGTTCCGGGTGTTCAGCCGCCGATTGGGACTCCCAAAGGTGCGGCCGGGGTCTCCGGCCAAACGCCTCCTTCTTCAAACGCTGTGAAACCGCCCGCCGTGCATGCGGACCCCACCCTGCCCACCCGCGAGGAAGCTTCCGCGGATGGACGGGCACTGCCGGACCGAACCGGTCAAAGACATGTGACAATCACCGAGCTCAAGAAGGAAATCGAAAAGGAGATCAATAACCTTCGGCTCCGGAAAGGCGACATCGAAAACGAGCTCAAGATTCTGATGAAAAAGGGGAAAAGGCCGGAAGCATACGGCATCTATGTCGTTCAATACCGGGACAATATCTGGAATATTCATTTCAAGTTTCTGAAAGAATATTTCGACCATCGCGGAAAAGGATTGCCGGCGCAGTCCGACGAACCCGATCCCCGCGGCCGAAGCTCCGGAGTGGGAAAGATACTGAAGTTTTCCGAAAAAATGGTCTATATCTATAATATTCGGGAGCGCGAGCTCGCTTCCGACATTCATCTGATCCATCCCTTGAGCAAGATCGTCGTTTTCAATATGGGCAAGGTATTCGAGCTGCTGGAAGATGTCGACGACAGCGATATGGATCAAATCCAGTTCGACGGGGAAAATATCTGGTTGCCGGCGAAGGGGTGAGCCGGGGAATCAAATCACATCATGCAAGTTCTTTAATTCGTGTAAAGGAGGACCGATATCTTGATTAACGTTGCATATGCCTTGGGCCAGGGGGGAGCCCCCGGGGGAGGGGGAGCCGGCGGGTTTTCTGCCTTTATTCCGCTGATCCTGATGTTCGTCATTTTCTACTTCCTTCTGATTCGACCGCAGCAGAAGAGAACAAAGCAGCACCGCGAAATGATCAACAGCGTAAAACCGGGCGACCGCATCGTCACCGGCGGGGGAATACACGGCCGGGTCACGGGCGTCAGTGAATCTACGCTGACTGTTGAAATCGCCGATAAGGTTCGCGTCAAGCTGAACCGCGGCAACATCGCCGCTGTGCTGCAGCCCGCCCAGCCTGTCCAGGCCCCCAAGAAAAACAAGGCGGACACCGAAAAAACAAGTAAATAAGAACGAAGAACACTTGAAAATGGATGCCGGGGCGTTGAGTCCCTATCGATTTTTGGGGTTTTCTACAAAAAAGCTGTTGGGAAAGGAACGGAATCATCGTGAAGTTAACCTGGAGACTGGTGATCATTTTTCTGATTGTCGCAGGGGGTATCCTCTATACACTGCCTTCGTTCAATCCGGCGGTGTGGCCGCACAAGAAGATCAACCTGGGTCTGGATCTTCAGGGCGGCATGCACCTGGTGCTCGAAGTGGACACGCAGAAAGCCGTCGAGAGTACGGTCGAGCGAATCACCCAGGAGATAACGGGTGCATTGAGAAGGGAGCATATCCGATATACCAACCTGGAACGGGTTCAGGGAAGCCGCATTACGGCAACCGTCAAGGATCCTGAATCGATCGAAAAGTTCAAGAAAGTTCTGGATGACGAATTCAGGGATCTCCAGCAGATATCAAAAACTCAAGGAGACCAGGGTTTTACGGTTGTCATGGGGATTCCGGAGGCGGAGGCCGAACTTGTGAGAAGGCTTGCCGCCGATCAGGCGCTGGAGACGATCCGCAACCGGATCGATCAGTTCGGTGTGAGCGAGCCGGACATCCGGCGCCAGGGGGAAAATCGCATTCTGATCCAACTGCCCGGAATCAAAGACACCGAACGGGCAAAAGAACTGATCGGGCGCACGGCCCTTCTGGAATTCAAGCTGCTCGATGACTCCCATGATCTCCAGCAGGCGATCAAGGGGAGTGTACCTGTCGGAAGCGAGCTCCTCTACCAGGTCGAGGAGGACCGCCAGACCGGCCAAGTCAAAAAGACCCCTTTCCTCGTGAAAAAAAGATCCGAACTGACCGGCGCCTACCTGACGGATGCCAAGGTTCAGATCGATTCCCAGTACAACGAGCCGTATGTCTCCATCGATTTCGACCGGAAAGGGGCCAGGATTTTTGAAAGAATCACCGAGGAAAACGTCAACAAGCGCCTGGCCATCGTGCTGGATCAAAACGTCTACTCGGCGCCGGTGATTCAGGAAAAAATTGCAGGCGGAAAGGCGCGCATCACCGGCAGCTTCACCACCGAAGAGGCCCGCGATCTGGCGATCGTTCTGAGAGCCGGCGCCCTGCCCGCTCCGGTCAATATTCTGGAGGAAAGAACGGTAGGACCTTCGCTGGGAACCGATTCCATTCGGAAGGGTCTCATATCGATGGTCATCGGCGGTATTCTGGTAATCCTTTTCATGGTGATCTACTATAAAGCGTCCGGCATCGTTGCAGATATCGCCCTGATGCTCAATATCATCCTGATCGCAGGAGGCCTGGCAGCGCTGGAAGCAACGCTGACGCTCCCGGGAATGGCCGGAATCATCCTGACCATCGGCATGGCCGTGGACGCCAATGTGCTTATTTACGAGCGGATTCGGGAAGAGCTCGGGTTGGGCAAGACCCCTCGCGCCGCGGTGGAAAGCGGGTACGATCGGGCCACGTTGACCATCCTGGACGCCAATGTGACGACGCTGATCGCCGCGCTCGTGCTTTTTCAATTCGGAACCGGACCGGTGAAGGGGTTTGCCGTCACGTTGAGCCTCGGAGTGATCTCCAGCGTCTTTACAGCTCTGATCGTCACCCGGGTCATATTCGATTATTTTCTGCTGCACCGGAAAATCAAGCGCTTGAGCATATAAGCATAATCGACATACCGTCTTCATCCATCGCTTGGAAAAGGATAAATCAATGCAGTTTGTCAGATCCGACATCAACATCGACTTCATCGGGAAAAGAAAAATCGCCTTTGGCTTCTCCATCTTGATGATTCTCGTCAGCATCGTTTCGCTGATCCTCCATCGAGGGCCCAGGTACGGGATCGACTTTGTCGGGGGCACCCTGATTCAGATCAAGTTCGAAGCGCCGGTTCAAACCGATGACATCAAAGCCGGGCTCGAAGCGGCAGGCCTTTCAAAAACCTCGGTCCAACGATTCGGGGAAAAGTCGGAAAACGAATACCTGATTCAAACCGATCCGTCCGCGGTGGCCGCCCAAGGCATCTCCGACCGCGTCGAAAAAGAGGTGGGGCTGAAAACCGGCATAAAAGCCGAGGTTCGGCGGGTGGAGGTTGTCGGACCCCAGGTGGGGAAAGATCTCCGGCAAAAAGCGCTTTTTGCGATCTTCTATTCGCTCCTGTTCATCGCCATCTACATTTCGGGCCGGTTCGAGCTCAAGTGGATCAGCAGCGCCGTCATGGCTGTTTCACTGATCGGTGCGGTCTATCTGCTCACGATTCTGGAGGTGAGCATTCCTCTCCTGATCATTTCCGCACTGGTGGTCAGCTTGATCCTCTTCTGGGTCCTCAATATGAAGTACGCCATGGGTGCCATTGTCGCCCTCATCCACGATGTCATGATTACCGTGGGCTTCTTCTCGATCCTGGGAAAGGAGTTCACGCTTCCGATCGTTGCCGCCCTGCTGACCATCATCGGATATTCACTGAACGACACCATCATCGTTTTCGATCGGATCCGGGAAAATCTAAGAAAGTATCAAAAACAGGCGCTTCCATTTGTCATCAACCGTAGCGTGAACGAAACTCTGAGCCGGACACTTCTGACCTCTCTTACGACGCTCATCGTGGTGGTGGCACTTTTTATCCTGGGAGGCGGCATCATCCACGATTTTGCGTTTGCCATGATCATCGGGATCGTGGTAGGTACCTACTCTTCCATCTATGTCGCGAGTCCGATCATCATCGCCCTGCAGGAGTATGGAAAGCGCAAGGCGTAAGAGGTGGGATCATGAAAAAAAGAGCGGTCGTCTTCTCTTTGATCGCAGTCTCATGGGTCCTTTGCTCATGCAGCGGACTGCTGACGAAGAAGGAATCCGATCTTTCCGGGTCGGGGGATCGGATTTCCGGACTCGAACGGAAAATCGAAGAGCTGACTCATCAGGTATCGATGCTGCAGCTTATCGTCGACAATCATCAAAAATCGATACGGTCGATCGAAAGCGCAGCCGAAGAAGCGACCCTGAATGCAAAAACCTCTCAGATGCCGGACCCGGATCCTCGACCGCCTATCAATGAAACCGAAGTCGCTCCTTCCGCCCCGATCCGCAAAAAACAACCTTCTTCCGAATCCGTAGGAACAGCATACAAGCGGGCGCTGGCCGTATATCAATCAAAAAATTACAGCGAAGCCGCTCCCCTGTTTCTGGCGCTTGCGGAAAACCAGTCGGGCCACGATCTTGCCGACAACGCGCTCTATTGGGCCGGAGAATCCTTCTATGCCCTGAAAGAGTACAAAAGGGCGGTTGAGACCTTCAAAAACCTGGTCCAGAAATATCCGAATGGAGGCAAGGTGCCCGATGCGTTGCTGAAGCTCGGTTTCAGCTATCTGGCCTTGAAAGATCCGGTCAACGCACAATCTTACCTGAAGAAGGTCATCAAACAGTACCCGTTCACCCCGGCCGCAGCAAAAGCAGAAGATACCCTGAAGAAAATGAATAT
>QZKK01000075.1 GCA_003599475.1 Desulfobacteraceae bacterium | reverse complement strand
TTCGACATGATCGTGTTCAGCGGCAGGGCGGCCGAACCGGTGTACCTGTGGATCGACAACGGCCGTGTGGAGCTTCGCCCGGCTGCGCACCTCTGGGGCAAAACCTCCCACGAAACAGACGCGGCGCTGCGCCTGGAAACGCGCAATGAGGCGCGGGTGGCCTGCATCGGCCCGGCCGGCGAGCGGGGCGTCTTGTTTGCAGGAATCATGAACGACAAGGACCGTGCGGCCGGACGCTCGGGCGTCGGGGCGGTCATGGGCTCTAAAAACCTCAAGGCTTTGGCGGTCTTCGGGGATTCGCCCGTGCCTCTGTTCGACCCGGCCGGATTCACGGAGCTGGTCAAGAAGTTCAACCGCAAATTCAACGAAAACAACAAGGGGAAGCCTCCCGGCCTGCGCACCTACGGCACGGCCGTCACCATCACCGGCACCCAGGCCGTGGGTGCCTTGCCCACGCGCAACTTCCGGCAGGGGACTTTCCAAGGGTTTGCGGCGATCGGCGGCCAGGCCCTGACCGAAAAATACCTGGTCAAACACAAGGCCTGCTATTCGTGTCCGATCTCCTGCGGCCGGGTCACCCGCGTGGAGGAGAAGGGCTACGAAGGGCAGGGCGAAGGCCCCGAGTACGAAACCATCTTCGCCATGGGCTCAAACTGCGGCATCGACAACCTGGCGGCTCTCACCAAAGCCAATTACATCTGCAACGAGCAGGGCATGGACACCATCAGCATGGGGTGCACCATCGCCTGCGCCATGGAGATGTTCGAAAAAGGGATCATCACCGAAAAGGATGTCGGCATGCCGCTTTCCTTCGGCGATGCGCGCGCACTGGTGGAGCTGACCCGCATGACCGCGGAAATGAAAGGCTTCGGCCGCTTCCTGGCCGAAGGGAGCCGCCGTCTGGCCGAGCGCTTCGGCCACCCGGAGCTGTCCGTCACGGTCAAAGGGCAGGAGCCCGCAGGCTATGAGCCGCGCGCAGCCCAGGGCATGGGGCTCGCCTACGCAACCTCGCCGATCGGCGCTTCGCACATGCGCGGAGATCCGGCCTACACCGAGATCCTGGGCGTTCCGTTTCTGATCGATCCTCAGTCCTGGGAGGGCAAGGCGCAGCTCGTAAAGGACTGGCAGGACACCTTCGCCGTGATCGACGCCGCGGGCCTTTGCGTGTTCTTCTCGGTGCGCAACCTGGTGCTGCCGGAGCGCAGCATCCGGCCCCAGGGCATCATGGATCTGCTCAACGCCGCCACGGGTGCAGAATATACTCTCGAGGAGCTGTCGCGCGCCGGCGAACGGATCTTCAACGCCGAACGGCTGTTCCTGACACGCGCAGGATTCAGCCGCAAGGACGACCGGCTGCCGGAGCGCCTGACCCGGGAGCCGCTACCCGACGGCCCGTCCAAGGGGAGGGTCTGCCGCCTGGATGAGATGCTCCCCGAGTATTATCGCTGCCGGGGCTGGGATGAAGAGGGCCGGCCGACGGCGGGCAAGCTGGCCGAACTGGGCTTGCCGGAAAGGTGATTCCGGCTGGCTCGATGGCTTTCCTGTCAATTTAATGTTGGTTGCGCTTGTAAATAATGGGATGGGAAACGCGAATCATACCCCGCGGATGAAGCAGGATTGTACATGCGGTCGAGCAGCCGATTGGAAGGCTTCCATTTCGGCGGGTGTGTAAAACGGGGAAAGCCCATCGAAGAAGGCGCGGTTCAGGATCTCGGCTTCATGGAACGCTTGAAGCACATAGCGCCTGCAGCCTTGAATCAGGGTCGAGATCTTTTCTATCGTTTGCCCGTCCACCAGAGGCCGAACGCAGGTGGTTCGGAATTCATAATCGATTCCGGATCCCATAATGATGGCGATGCTGGAAAGAAGCGCACCGGCATCTGAACTTGCGGCGAAAAGAGGGGTATATGCCTCCGGATCGGTTTTGATGTCCATGGCGATGTAGTCGACCAGCTTCTGCCGGATCAATCCGCGGATCATCCCGGGCCTGCTTCCGTTGGTGTCGATTTTAACGGCATAGCCCATCGATTTGATCCGCGCACACAGCAGCGGAAGATCGTTTTGCAGCGTCGGCTCCCCGCCCGAGATCACCACTCCTTCCAGGAAGCCTTTCCTTTTTTCCAGAAACTCCATGAAATCGGTTTCGTCTTTCCCCGAACCTTGAGCTCGGATGGATTCCCCTCTGGCAAGCGCCGGATTGTGGCAGTAAGGGCATGCATAATTGCACCCGGAGAGAAAGAGGACGCAGCCGATCTTTTCCGGAAAATCGATGAGTGATGTTTTGAGCAGGCCGCCGAATTTCACGAGTTCATGGCCACTTTGAAGGTCGTCCGCATCCGGTATTCGGATTGTTTGCCGTCGTTCCACTGCTTGACCGGCCGCAGATAGCCGACCACCCGGGAATAGATTTCAGTCTCCTGGTTGCAGAGACTGCACCTCTCCTGCTCTCCGATCAGATATCCGTGGGAGGGACAGATACTGAAAGTGGGGGTCAATGTAAAGTACGGCAACCGGTATCCTTCGGCTGTTTTTCGTATCAGGGACTTGATCGCCGATAGATCCGAGACCATTTCCCCGAGGAAGATGTGGAGCACCGTTCCGCCGGTATATTTCACTTGGAGCCGGTCCTGCAGCCGCAGGGTTTCGAAGATGTCATCGGAATAGTTGACCGGAAGATGCGTGGAATTGGTGTAGTAGGGGGCCGAGCCCTTATGATAGTCGTCTTCATTTGCGCAGATGATGCCGGGGAATCTTTTCTTGTCCAGCATGGCCAGCCGATAGGAGGTTCCCTCCCCCGGGGTCGCTTCCAGATTGAAGATTTCCCCGGATTCTTCCTGGATGCGGGAGATGGCGTTCCGGATGAAGTCCATGGTGCGAAGAGAGAAATCCTGGCCCTCCTCGGAGACGATATCCCGACCCATGAAATTGAGGCATGCTTCGTTCATCCCGATGATGCCGATGGTCGAGAAATGATTTTTCCAGTATTTGCCGGAGGCCTGGCGGATCTCCCGCAGATAGAATTTGGAGTACGGGTATAGGTTCTGCTCGGTGAATCTTTCAAGCACTTTGCGTTTGATGGCGAGGCTCTCGGCGGCTGTCTTGATCCTTTCTCTCAGGTTTTCGTGGAATTCTTCTTCCGTTTTAGAGATGTATCCGATCCTGGGAAGATTGATGGTGACGACCCCGATGGATCCTGTAAGGGGGTTCGCACCGAAAAGACCGCCGCCTCTTTTCAAGAGCTCCCGGTTGTCGAGCCGCAGCCGGCAGCACATGGACCGGGCGTCTTCGGGGGACATGTCCGAGTTGACGAAATTGGAAAAGTAGGGGATTCCGTATTTCCCGGTCATTTTCCAGACCATATCGAGGGTCGGATCGTCCCAGTCGAAATCCTTTGTGATGTTGTAAGTCGGAATCGGGAATGTGAAAACGCGCCCCTTCGCGTCTCCCTCCATCATGACTTCGGCGAACGCCCGGTTGATCATGTTCATCTCGGCCTGGAATTCCTTGTAGGTCTCCTCTTGAATCTTGCCTCCGATGATGATCGGGTGGTCCTTGAGAATGGAAGGGACATAGAGATCCATGGTGATATTGGTAAAAGGCGTTTGAAAGCCGACGCGTGTTGGAATGTTGATGTTGAACACGAACTCCTGCAAGGCCTGCTTGACTTCCCCGTACTCCAGCCCGTCGTGGCGGATGAAGGGAGCGAGCAGCGTGTCGAAATTGGATATCGCCTGGGCTCCGGCCGCCTCCCCCTGAAGCGTATAGAAGAAGTTGACGATCTGGCCCAATGCCGATCGAAGATGCTTCGGAGGCCCGCTTTCCACTTTCCCCTCGACGCCCTTGAACCCCTGTACGAGCAGATCCTTCAAGTCCCATCCGACACAGTAAACAGACAGCAGGCTCAAATCATGCAGGTGAAGGTCTCCCGACCGATGCGCGGATCGGATCTCGGGCGGGTAGATGCGGTTGAGCCAGTATTCCGAAGTGATATCTGAGGAGATGTAGTTGTTCAATCCCTGCAGGGAGTAGCACATGTTGCTGTTTTCTTTGATTTTCCAATCGAGTTTCTGAATATAGTGCTCGACCAGATCGACGTTTGCCTTGGTTGTGATGTTTCGTATCTGCGCGTGCTGTTCGCGATACAGGATGTAGGCTTTGGCGGTTTTATAATAGGGCGAATCCAGGAGCACCCGCTCGACGATATCCTGGATCTCTTCGACTTCCGGAATCGGATCGAGTCTGAGTTCATGCGCTAAAGTGAGGGCGCGCATGGACAGTTTTCTTGCTTCCCGGTCCCCGAACTCGCCGGTCGCCTTTCCGGCGCGGGCAACCGCATCTGTGATTTTGGTGGAATCGAATTCGACGATCCTGCCGTCGCGCTTCTTGATCTGCTCGAAAACTCTCATTTTTTGATGCCTCGATTGCATAAGATTTTATTGCGGTGAATACCTTCTACCGCAATATGTTGATGTATGTCAACAAAAAAAACCTACATATTGTGCATACCCCTGCCCCTGGATGAATTCTTGAGCTCAAAATGAGCTTGATTTTACTCCCGCCGGCGATTAAATTGGGCAGGACTTGCCGAACATCACGTTGGGGCAAGGATTTTCTGAAGTCCGGCCCGGGAGGGATGGACGATCGAAAGCGGTTACTCGATGAAATGACTGCAGACGCTTGGAGCGCCGAATGCGTTTGGACCAAAAAAATCCTGTCTACCGGAAAGTCATGGTTCCCTGGTGGGATTCCGAGATTCCCTGCCTGTTTGTCATTATTTTCATGCTTTTCATATTGCTGTTCGGCATGATCGGTCTCTCGGTTGCATACACGACCAGCGAATATCGATCCTTCGTCTGGGTTCCGGTTCTGATCGCAGCACTCAGCGCCGCAGTGATTTTTTCCACGACGGTCCGCCTGGTCCGCCGCTATCTCGCAGCGCACGGCAATTCCCAGTAGGCGCGACGGGCGCTATTTCTTTTTAGCCAAAAACTCCTTGAATGTCATCTGTTTATAGCTGTCGGACTGAATATAATCCAGAATCGGCAAAAAAAGATCGTGCGCGACATAGCCGGGGAGGTTGCTGATCTTTTCTCCCGTTTCACTCAAGAACCATGTGGTCGGCAGTCCCCGCACAAAATACTGGGAAGCGAGGCGCTGATCTGCATCCATGTTGATTTTAACGGGAATGTAATTTTTCCCGAGCAGGGCGGCGACCTCTTTTTTTGAAAGCGTCTCCTCTTCCATTTTTTTGCAGTACTGGCACCAGTCGGCCCAGAAATATAAAAACACTTTCTTCCCCTGTTTCTTGGCCAATGCGAGCCCGTCGTCATAGCCATACCATTGGATATCGGCGGCAGAGGCGGTGTTTGCCGAAAGGATCAGGGACAAGATTGCAACGAAAGTGAAGACGGTCGTTTTCAGTGAATGTCTCATATGATTTCCTGCAAATAGGCTGCAAACAGGTTCAGGTTGTCCGTGACCAGCAGCACACCGATCACGACTAAAACGATTCCCGCGACTGGATTGAGATATTTCAGCAATTTTCTTGTTTTGCCCAGAAACTGGAAAAGAGAATCGACGAAAACTGCCAGCACCAGGAAAGGGAGGGCCATGCCCAGTGAAAAGATTCCCAACAGGAGGATTCCCTGGCGTACAGTCTCCTGATTTCCGGCCATAATCAGTATCGCTCCGAGCAGCGGGCCGATACAGGGGCTCCATCCGGCGGCAAAGGCCATTCCGATGAGAAACGCACCGAAAAATCGAAAAGGCCTCTTTTGCATATGAAATCGCTTTTCAAAATCCAGCCTGCGAATGCGGAAAAGTCCCATCAGATGGAACCCCAGGAGGATGACGACCAGCCCCCCGACGATTCGAACCGGCACCCTGTAGGTGTTCAACATGCCGCCCAGCATGGAAGCCGATGCTCCCAGCAGGATGAAAACCAGCGAAAAACCGAAGACGAACAGAATCGTCGAAGAAAAAACGCGGCTTCTCAACGATAGGACCGGTTCTTGCCTCAGCTCCTCGGTCGAGTACCCGCAGATAAAAGAAAAATAAGAGGGTATCAGAGGCAGAACGCAGGGGGAAAAAAAGGACAACAGCCCGGCTGCCAAAGCCGCCGGATATGATACGGATTCGATAAACATCATAGTCTGTTTAATACGATTCAGGGCGTTTGTAAAGCCTATCGAATGTCCGATGCAGAATGTAAAATATCCAATTTCCAAGGAAGAGAATAGAATATCCGGTATCGAATGTCGAAGTGAAATTCTTAACTTCTGCAGTTGGACATTCCAGATTGGACATTCTTCTTGACTTATCCCCCGAAATCGATTTAATTTTCAGTTCATTCGTTTCGTTATTATACACGGATGGATTGGGATTGCCGCCGGTTGAAAGCCTCCGGTGCGGTGAGAGGATGGGGTTGCACGATGATCCCGGTAAGTTTTATAAACTTCCCGAACCCGCTTAGGAACCGATTTCATGTATATGATTGGCTACTTCTTGATGGCTCTGGCGAAGGTGATCGATTACGTGCTCATCATTTTCATGTGGATCGTCATCGCCCGCGCCATCCTGTCGTGGGTGAGCCCCGATCCCTTCAACCCCATCGTCCGGTTTATCCACAACATCACAGAGCCGGTATTGTACCTTATCAGAGCCAAGCTCCCCGTGGGGTTTGGCGGCATCGATCTTTCTCCAATAGTCGTTTTCCTGGCGATCATTTTCCTGCGGACCTTTCTTGTCAGCACTCTTATGAGGATCTCTGCTTCGTTGCTCTATTGAGGAGGAAATGAAACATGTCCATTGCATCTTTAGACATCCGCCAGCAGAAGTTTAAAGTCCGGTTCAGAGGGCTCGATGTTCAGGAAGTCGATGAATTCCTCAATCGTGTGGCGGATGAATTGAGTGCGATTCAAGCCAAGAATGAAAGACTCTCTTCTGACGTCCAGAGGCTCAAAGAGGAAAATAAAGAATACCGCGACCGGGAGGAAACGTTCAAACGCGCCCTGGTCGGCTCGCAGAAGATCCTGGAGCAGATGAGGGAAAATGCCCGGAAATCCGCCGAGATCATTATTTCCAATGCAGAGGTGAAAGCGGAAAAGATGCTCAATCGTGCGCACACGCGGCTTGCACAACTGCATGAGGATATCGCGGAGTTGAAGCGGCAAAGGATTCAGTTGGAAAGTCAAATCCGATCCATCCTGGAAGTTCATTCGAAGCTTCTGGAAGAGGGAAAAGAAGAGATGACGATCAACGATGAGGAAGAATCCAAGTTAACATTCCTGAAGCCATCCGTGTGATACTCCGTTTCGATCGGATGAGACAGTGCGTCCTTCAACACTTCAGCTTCTCTTTGCAGAGCCTCTTTCGCTCTAACCTTCAGTTTGTCCGTTTGCATCCGATAAATATCGTATTGCCTAATGAGAAAGGAAACCGTCCATGGCGAAAATCGACGCTTTCTTCAAGCTGATGAACGAGCAGGGAGCCTCCGATCTTCATCTCGTTTCCGGCCAGCAGCCCGCTTTGCGTCTCCGAGGCGATATCGAGAGAATCAAATACAAGGTCCTGGAAAACGATGAACTGAAGGCCATGCTCTATGAGATCGCCCCCGAAGACAAGATCAAGGTCTTCGAAGAGACCGGCGACATCGATTTCGGATACGAAATCCCGGGAATGGCCCGTTACCGGTCCAATTTTTTCATGCAGAAATACGGCGTGGCGGCTGTTTTCCGGCAGATTCCGGAAGAGATCTTGACTGCGGAAAAGTTGGGCCTCCCTTCCGTCATCCCGCGTCTTGCGCTGCTGCCGAGAGGGCTGGTGGTGGTTACCGGACCGACCGGCAGCGGAAAATCGACCACCCTTGCCGCGATCATCGATTATGCCAACAAGATGCGAAAAGACCACATCATCACCGTCGAGGATCCTGTGGAATTCGTCCACAAGAGCCAGTCCTGCATTGTAAACCATCGGGAAGTGGGCCTTCACACCCGAACTTTTTCCGCTGCGCTGAGAGGAGCGCTTCGAGAAGATCCGGACATCATCCTGGTCGGCGAGATGCGGGATCTCGAGACCATCTCGCTGGCCATCGAGGCCGCCTCCACCGGGCACCTGGTTTTTGGAACCCTGCATACCTCAAGCGCCGCAAAAACCGTCGACCGGATCATCGAGGTGTTCCCTTCCAGCGAACAGGAGCAGATCCGGTCCACCCTTGCAGACGGCATCCGTGCAGTGATCGCGCAGGTGCTGTTCAAGCGCATCGATAAAAAAGGCCGATGCGCGGCTTTGGAGATCCTGATCGCCACCCCTGCGGTACGCAACCTGATCCGGGAGGCAAAAACCCATCAGATCGCCAGTATGATTCAGACCGGAAAGAAATACGGGATGCAGCTTCTCGACGATGCCATCATGGACCTTCTCAACAAGGGCTGGATCTCTCCGGACGAGGCTTACCAGAAAGCAAACGACAAAAACCGGTTCAGACCGATGCTGAAAAACCCGCCGACCGATTTTACCGATGCCTAAAGACGGGTTGCGGGTTACGGGTTACGGGTTGCGGGCTGCGAGTTGCGAGTTAAAGGTTTCAGTGTTCAGCGTTCAGGTTTCAGGCGCGCTCACAGGCTCAAACACTCGACACCTGAAACCCGAATACACCGTAACCCGTAACTCGCAACTCGAACAGGGGGACAACCGATGAGAAAACAGGAAATCGATCATGTGCTGACCCGGATGCTCGAATCGCACGGAAACGTTTCCGATCTGAATTTGACGGCGGGAAAACCGCTTCAGGTGGAAAGTTCGGGGCAGCTTACCGGAGTCGAGCTGGAGCCGAAGATCGATAAGCTCACGCCCTTCCAAACCGAAATATTCGCGCTCAATCTCATCAACCAGGACCGGCGGCTCACCGAGATTCTGATCAACGAAGGCTCGTGCGACCTCTCTTATTCGCTCGGCGGCAAGGCCCGGTTCAGAGTCAACATCTTCTCGCAGTCCGCTAAATATTCCATCGTGCTGCGGAAGCTGGAAACCCAAATCCCTACGATGGAAGCGCTGAAGCTGCCGGAAGCCTTCAGAAAGATGTCCCAGGAGAAAAACGGGATCATTTTCGTCACCGGTGCGACCGGATCCGGAAAGTCGACTTCGCTTGCGGCTCTGCTCGATGAGATCAATCAGACGAAATCCGTTCATGTGGTGACCCTGGAAGACCCCATCGAGTTCCAGCATCCACAGAAGAAGGCCACCTTCAACCAGCGCGAACTGGGAACGGATTTCGACAAGTTCTCGAGCGGGCTAAGGGCCGCTCTCCGACAGGCTCCGAAAGTGATCCTGGTTGGAGAAATGCGCGACCGGGAAACCGTGGAAATCGGCTTGAGCGCCGCCGAGACCGGCCACCTGGTGTTGTCTACGCTTCACACGGTGGATGCCGGTCAGACCATCAACAGGATTCTCGGCATGTTCTCGACAGAAGAAGAAAATCAGGTCCGGATCCGCCTGGCCGACACCGTACGATGGATCGTCGGCCAGCTCCTCCTCCCCAAAGTCGGGGGCGGGCGGGTGGCGGCTTTCGACATTCTGGGAACCAACCTCAGAGTCAGGGACACCATCCTGCACGGGGAGTCGGAAGGAAAGACGTTTTACGAAATCCAGCAGGCGGGAAAAGCCTTCGGAATGACAACCTTCGATGATTATATCATCGGCTTGTATGAACAGGGTAAGATCGCTGAGGAAACGGCCCTGGCCTATGCGTCCAGGAAAGCGGTTGTAGGGCGTGGCGTCGACTCGGTAAAAAGCAAACGGGGGGAGGCGACCACGGATATCGAGAGTCTTGAAATCGATACCGATTACGAAAAAAGTGCCCGGTAGGGTAATCGGAAAAAGGAGTCTGTATGGACATCGTCTGCGAACAATGCCAGAGCAAGTTTAAAATTTCCGATGAAAAGATCCCTCCCGGAAAGGGCGTTTCGGTTTCCTGCCCGAAGTGCAAAAACAAAATCACAATCGGTGCCGCAAGGCAGGCTCGGCCCTCCTTCCCGGCACAAAAGCCGGCTGCGGACCTTGAGAAAAAAGCTTACGATGCTTCCGAAAAACCTTTTGATTTCATCGAAGAGGAGGGTAAAACGGCACTGGTATGCACCTCCGATGACGCCCTCAAGCAGCCCATTCTCTCCGCCCTCCAACGGCTGGAATATCATATCACGGATGCTGCGGACACCCGGGATGCCCTGACCCGGATGAAGTACCACGTGTATGATCTGATTGCAGTCGATGAATCCTTCGATTCCCAGGATTCCACAGAAGCCGGAGTGCTCGATTATCTATCCAGTCTTTCCATGTCCGTCCGGCGGAACATCTTCGTTGCATTGATCAGCCGGCGTCATCGCACCATGGACAACATGATCGCCTTCAATCAGAGCGTGAATATGGTTCTGAATGTCAAAAACATAAACGATTTCGAGAAGATCATCGTACGCGGCACCACGGACAACGATTTTTTCTGCGCAGGAATACAGTCCTTAAACTGCACTCTACGGGCATTGATCTGTGCTTACAGGCGGAACCCGATGTTGTTGTTGCGGTTGCCGGGGTTGTTGTTGTTACGGTTGGAGGACCGGCAGTTATTGGCGTTATTGTTCCAGCTGCCGCCGCGTATCACACGGTTCGAGCCCGGCTCGCGATTCGAGCCTGTTGCGGCTGTCAACCTTAATAGCTGTCAGCTTTCAGCAGTCAGCGGTCAGTGCCCCTTACCGCCCACCCGGTTTTAATTTATAGTTTTCAGTCTTTTATTCATCTTACTGACGGCTGAT
>QZKK01000262.1 GCA_003599475.1 Desulfobacteraceae bacterium | reverse complement strand
TGGTCCAGCGTCACCCCTTCGCCCCAGCTCTGGGCGATCGAAGGGCTTGCACTGCAGCCGATCATACTAAAGATGAAAAGCATGCTGATCAAGGAAAAAGGCAAAAGAAATGATGAGGATAGCAGGATCGGATGCGGACAGGGTCTCTTCATTTTCATCCCCTTCGTTTATGAGTTTGACCGGTTCGAAGAGATCAAAGCCGGAATGGCTGTGAAGGACCTGTGAAGAAGCGCCCATATACTATATCGAATGCTTTCGAACTTTTACAAAAATATGGAGGCGTTTGTCAATTTTAAATCCGCAGCTCACCGCCGAGTGGGTGGAGGGCGCAGAGGGACCTTTTCCTCCAATCCCACGCTGGAACGTGGGGAACGGAAGAGAGCTCATGCCTTCATCAGCTTCCGGACCCGATCGGCCCGTTTTGGATCTTCTCGAAGCCAGTTCACCACGTCTAAAATGTTCTTTTGAACCCGTACCGCTTCCGTCGGTTCCTTCTTGGGCCGGCCGGCACCTGGACGGTAGCCGCCGCGTCCGGAGGTAATGCGCTCAACACCTGGAGCAACATTTCCTGCCAGTCGATCTTCAATCCATTCCCGCAAAACCCGTTTATACCCCTTTACAGTTTCCTCCGTGGTTTTCGCGCCGTAGATTACAGCAGGATAATTATCGTGCTCAAAATAAAACATCTGGTCGGCTTCTGACCAAATCGGCTCAATAGGGCCGATTTCATTGAGAGCAATTCGAAATTCTTTGTCTATGCGTTTCATCTTATAACCTCAAGAAAGTGCTTTTATGATTTTATCTGTCTTCTGAACACAAAAGGCTGTAACTTCCCTCCCCGGGTGTGTAACAATGATATTCTTAATGATAACTTTGCCGGAGCTGTCCATCACCTTCCAATCGAAACCGCCCTTTTCCAAGACCCATCCATATCGCTTAATCCAAGCTTTGTAGTCTCTGAGCTTCATTGGTTTAAAAGAGGACAATTGTGAATCTCCCTTCAAATCCTGTTATATAGATTTTTGTACAAAAATCAAGCACCAAGCAAAAATCGCCCGCCCACCGATTAGATTGCGAAAATTTTTCGAGCTCAGGATGCTTGTTCAATTCTTTCCTGACTCATACCATAGTGCACTCCGCTCTTTCAGCGGTAAACAAATGCTTCCAATAAAATCCTGTTCAATTTGGAATTGGAAAATGCAAATTTCCCTTCGATATATCCAATCAGAGAGTAGAGAGGAAGGGAGAAATAAAGGGACAGCCGCGGGAACGCGGGGGGAAGATGGCGCGGAAACGCGCTTGAGGAGATGACGCGGCGAGGTGAATCCGTCGATTGGAGGGCGGAGCTCCACGACGCCGGATACGACGCCGGGAGTTGCACGCCGCCGCTTTCGGGCTCGCAGAGCTCGCCCCTCCACGTGAAGCTCGTCCCTCCATAAAGGCGTAAAAGGCGCGGGAACACGGAGATGGGGAGGCAGAGATTACTGCACTGGGCTCTATCCTGCTCCTGAACCATGAACGGTGAACGCTGAACCTCTGAACCGTTGCGATTTAACAGACCAACTCAATCGATGAACAGGAGGTATTCATGAGAAAGACAAAAACCACTCTTTTGCTGCTTTCAGCCGGATTATTTTTGGCGGCAAGCCTCTTGGGATGTACTGCTTCAAGAAAGGCCGCCGTAATCAAACCGGCACCGAACTGCACCGAGGCATTGGCCGGCAGTTTCAACGATCTTTCGGAAAATGAGCTCTCCGACCTGCTGGATCAGACCTCTTCGGAGACCCGGCTTGAATCATGTTGGATCCCGCTGATGAAAAAGGGGCTCGATGATAACCGGGACATTCCGCACGCCCATCTGCTCAAAGCAGTAAAGGTCTTCAACAAGAAACAGCATGAGGTCTATTTTCATAAGGCGGTGTATCGTTACCTGGCAGGCCTTACCCAAACCCCGAATCGGTACCGCATGGAAGACCGCAATCTTCTTGAGACCTACTGCAGCTATCTGATCAACTCGGCGGCAACAAGCAAGGATGAACGTCTCGATCATGCCAAGGTTTTGTGCAGAAAGCTCGACCGGGACCTTTACGCGGGACTTTTCGAATAAAAGAAAGGAGAAGATCCAGATGAAACCTATCCAATCAATCGGCACATGGATCGGCCTCGTTGTCACGATCATTGCTCTGACATTGGCACCCCAGAATGCAGCAGCATCGGTAACCAAGCTCTCTTCGGAGAGCGCGGACCGGGCCGTTGAAATCGCAAAGCAGTCGCGGGACCGGGTGGAACGAAACGGAAAGGCCCTGAAAGCCACCTCGCACGAGGTTTTCAAGGAATTTGCCGAACGGACCGTCGCGCTTCAGAAACTGATCAACACCCGGCAGGAGCTCGAAAAGGCAGGCTTTCTGACCAAAGGGGACCCGGAAGGAGACGCTCGACGGGCACATATCAACGGGAAGATCCTGCTCGAGGTCGGAGAGCTTAAAAAGGTCTGCGACAAAAATCTGGATAGCCTCCTCTTTGCGCTGGAAACCTTCGATACTGCGGTTGCCGAATCTCTGGTGGACAGCCAGGCCACCCGCTCGATCAACAGCAATTACGAATTGACGCTGGATCAATACATCAAGCAGGAAAAAGCCCGTTTCGAACGGGCCTCAACCGATGCCGAAGAAGCGCTTAAAGCATACCAGGAAGAACAGGACGAGCGGAGCAAAAACAGGCTCAAAAACAGCTATGCAAGGGCTAAGATTCGGATTACCCAGATCAACGAGCGCAGGAAGCTCTACCAGGCCCGGATCAAGGCGGCAACCATGAACCAGAAGGTCACAGGCCTCATCCGGGAGAAAATCCGCACCGAGGGAACCGATATTTCCTCAAAATTCAGGCAGGTCCTGGCAAACCTTTATATCGCCTTTGCAAAGATCATCCCAATTGCAGAAGTCGGCGGCACAGGCAGCCCGGAAATTCTTTCAAACCTCGGCTTCTCCAATCTTGCAGCGGTTCACGAGACACTGACTGTCGTCGACGGCGCTGTCGAGAAACTGGGGAGAGTGCTCGACGATATGGTAAACGATGTGCTGACGGGGCTTGGCGAAATCAAGGTGGTAAACGAAAACGGCGCGATCGGCGAATCGATCAGCATCGATGAGGAATTGGAATACCTGCGGAAACAAAGAGAAGCCTGGAACGGCTGATAAAAGGAGAAAAAACAATGAAGCGGATAAATACAGCAATCGTATTGGGTATGTTGGTTATACTTCTATCTCCTGTAAGTAGAGCAGTCGCTCAAGATTCCCTCTTTGAGCGTTATACCCAGACAGCCAAGGATACCCTTTCCGGAGAAACCGTGGAGATGGGACAAGAGCTTCGGGCGGCCTTTTCCCAGGGATCGGTTAAAGATCGGCAGCAGCAGATCGATTTTGCCGAATATTTTTCCCACCTGCGAAAAGCAGTTCTTTATGCATCCAGGCTGTCCGTCTACGGCACTTACAGTAAGGACCTGAAGTTTGCTCGCGACAACGAGATCTTTAAGGGTTTGCCGGAAGACCGGGAGAATGCAAACGGCGGTCCACAGCTTGATCGGAAGGGTTTTGTTCAAAGCAAGTACGACCGGATGAAAAAAAACGTCGAAGAGGAGATCGAAACCTATAAGGACCTGATCCTGATGTCTCTGGACAGTTGCGAAGCGTTGACCGGAAGCGACTTGAGCGGCATCCTGATTCACCCGAAACACAGCGATCGTATCCGTTCCTATGTAAATGGGGATGAGTACCGGGAGTATAAAGTGAAAGCAGATGACCTCAAAAAAGGGTGGCCAGAGCTTGAAGCTCGTATTGCCGCGCAGATCGCATTGTGGCAGCCGAGACCGGCTTCTCCCGATACCCCGATTTTAGACACTCAGATTGTCGGAGCACTGTAAGATGGCAACCTTATTTACAAACTCAAATGGCAGGTTGAGAATCGGCCGCGTAACGATACTGGTCTTTTTCCTTCTGCTGTTGATCATGGGGGCTTTTTTCAAGATCCAAAAACCGGTGGATGACGTGATCGTTAAGGTCAAGCATGTGTTTGAACCACCCCGGCAGCCGGAAAAGAGCCCATCGGTAGTTGCCGATACTCCTGCACAAAACCCTGAAGAGCCGCAGAAAGCCATTGCCAAAAAGTTACCTGATCCTCAAACGGAACCTGGTGCTGCGGCCTCAACCCCAGATTCACAATCGGGCAAACCACAGCAGGAGGATCCAGCTTCAAATAAACCCCTTCCTGCCGAAGTGACACCGCAGCCTCCCCCGGCTCCAGATTATGACGTTCCCAAACCACAGGAAAAAACCGAAGCCGTGGCGTTTTTATCGCAACCTGAAGGTAAAGCGGAAGTCCCGATTAAACCGGAAAAGACCGATGCTCCTCCGGAATCGGATCAGAAAAGGACAGATCTGGATGTTTCGGACAAATTAAACAAGACCCTTTCCAAAGCCGATGAAGCGGCAAAGACGGAGCAGCCGATCGATCTCTCTGATGCATCGCGATTGCTGGAAAAGTTTAATGAAAAACCCAAGGTTCAGCAACAGCAGACCACATCACCGAACCTGAAAATCGAATTGCCTAAAAAATCAGAATCCTTGGCCGATAAGGGCCGGAAGTCGGAAAACCCTTCTTTACAGAAACCCCGGTCGGATGCCCGTGAAGGTTCTGTTACGGTCTCATCTGATCAGTACCTCAAAGTTTTCAACGGCTGGCGTACGGCCGGCCAATCCGATCTGAAGGAAAACGGATTCGGGCTTCGGGTCGAAAACCTGCGAGAAGCCTATAGCCTCTTTCAGATGAAGCCGGTCGCAGTGGTTGAAAACCGCTTCTATGACCTTTCAGACGGAAGCCGCATACCTGAAAAATCCCTTGAGGCTTTTTCCACAACCGCATTCCGAGTCAGCGAACCCTGGGAGAAATGGGGGGATGCGCTTTCTTCATCCGGGATCAAGAAATCGGAGAAAATCGATGTCCGTTACTATATGTACGATTTCATCCGCAACGCCATTTACACCCGGGCGCATCGGGCTGTCTCCTGGTGTAAGGATAAGGGGCTGATCGAAGCGGACATGCCGCATAGTGACCTGGATGTGCTCGGTCGGGCCTTTGTGATCAAAAAAGAGGGTGGAGGCAAGTTCGGCGTCTTCGTGCCTGTGACCTTGAACACACGCAACGGGAAAACCATACCAATCGATTCCGCCTGTTTTTCGGATCAACCCGATGTTCAGATGCTTAAATCGGTGGGACTGCTGTAAGAAAGGAAAAACCCATGGAATTTTTGCGCTGGATGGTCATCAACTTCGGATTTTTCTTCGGCAGCGTCTTTTTAGCCTATATTTACCTGATTATCCATCGATTGACCTACCTTTTTGATCTGCTTCGAAAGGTGGGAATTGACGGCCATGATTTGCAACAATCAGGGAATTCTCTGCTTCCGCTCGGTTTTCTGGAACCTCTGTTTACTCGTCTTGAAAGGGCCGTGATGACCGGCTCAGGCAGCTCCGATGCCGTGGTGGATGCCATATGGTCCGAGGTTGACGGCCAGGTATCAACCCATTTTACAGCCCTAAACGGCTATATCAATTCACTTGTTTTGTTTGGATTTGCCGGAACCATTTTCGGTTCGATCGGCGCATTCAACAAAATGTTTCAGGGGATGGCACAAGGGATGACCGCAGAGACATTGTTTGTCGGATCCTGGAACAACGGGCTTGCTACCGCCCTTTACACGTCCCTTGGTGCTGCCGCCATCGGGGGCTCAATGATTACGCTTTTATGCTCCCGATATCTGATGAGCCGGGCTAAACGATTGGAAAGTTTAGTCGCGCTTCGGATCGCTGAAATCATCGAGGAGGCGCATTTGAGTACGACTCCGAAGGTGTTTGTTGGAACGTCATCCCATGGATCAGGCGAGCCACCTGAATCGTCAAAACCGTTATGGACTCTTTGCGATTCCGTTCGGACACTCGGAAAGGGATAATCATCATGGCACGAAGAAGACAACGAATGGGCATGCTTTTCCAAAGGACAGAGGACCCGGGTAAAGACCTCTACGCATACCTTTATATTACAACGCTCATATTCTGCATCATGTTCGTCACGGCAGACAAACTGCAAAACGCCTTATCCCAGCAACCGGGTCCGGAAAAGACGAGCTTGCCGGTGAGCACAACTCTATCGACCATCCCCTCCGACAAACTCGGACGGCTCGTAAAAGAAAGCGGCACGGTTTTTCTGGTTTACGGAATTACAAGGTATCGGCCGGCTCAGGATGCCGGAAAGCTTGAAGCCGACAGCCGTATCGTAAAAATCACCGATGCAAAAGGAGCAGAAAAGAAAATGCTCTATCTCGAAGCAGAACCGTCCAACCGGGTGTTGCTTTCGGAGTACCTTTCTGCATTCGGAGACCTGGGGAGCTCCGGCATCGGCATCACCTTCGCGGAGAAAATCAAATGAATGTTCGCAGGGATTCAAAGCTCTTTATGTTCACCTCCGAGTTCTCAGAGTCTCTGCATGGAAAATGGAGGCGGACCATGAACCTTTTGGTGGAAAAAATATTCGTTGCGCAGGTTGCAATGGTTATCGCTATGATCGGAAGCCTTCTCTTTCTATTTCTTGTGCGCGAAGCTTTGGCAGTTTCAGACCCCTGGCAGCGCCTGCAGGATTCCATTAAAGAGGAGACCCCGGCAAAGGCGGTTCAGGAGGGCCGATCAAGACAGGATCCTTGGAGACGGCTTCAAGCCCTGTATCTGCCTTTTACAGAAGAACAGGAAGCCCAAGCCCTTGTCGATCCTTCAGCAGGGAATAAGGTATCCGAATACCTGCTGGATATTCTGCGTCCTTTCTCCCGAAGTATTTCGGAAGCAAGCCAAAAGTTTGGCATTCCGCCTGAGATCATCGGGGCAGTGATCATGGTGGAATCCGGAGGAAACCCTCAGGCAGCGGCCTCTGCCGGCAGTGCCCGGGGATTGATGCAGACGATTTCGGGCACCTTTCGTTCCGCGCGGAGCGCGCTGCTGGATCAGGGAACATCGATTTCGACAAGCCCCTTCGATCCGCATGCATCCATCATGGCCGGAGGTTGGTACCTCGATCGGATGTATACACAGGCTGCAGCGGACCGAAAACCGGGGGTCGGCAACCGCAGCCGGATCGACTCCTGGCGCTGCCCGGTTGAATATTATTATGCCGGTCCATCAAACGGTAAAAACAATAAGGAGATCGTGATCATTTATTCGGGAGGGCGTAAGGTCGTCATCGACAAGCCGGCCTATTCGGAAAAAGTATTGCGATGGGCGAAGATCATGCATCAAAGGAGATAGGCGTGCAATTTGAGACGCGGGGAAAGCTTGTAAGGCGGCCGGAGGGCGATTGGGGGGCGATTGGAGGGCGGAGTTACACGACGCCGGATACGACGCCGGAAGTTGCACGACGCCGCCTTCGGGCTCGCAGAGCTCGCCCCTCCACGTGAAACTCGCCGCTCCACAAAAGGCGCAATAGGCGCGGAGCCGCAGGGGGAAGATACGACGCGGAGACGCGGAGACGCGGAGACACGGGGAAAGCTTGTGAGGCGATTGGAGGGCGATTGGAGGGCGATTGGAGGGCGGAGTTACACGACGCCGGATACGACGCCGGATACGACGCCGGGAGTTGCACGACGCCGCCTTCGGGCTCGCAGAGCTCGCCCCTCCACGTGAAACTCGCCCCTCCACAAAGCGCGTAAAGGGCGCGGGGACGCGGTGATAGGGAGAAGCCGCAGGACAATTTTAGTCATTTTTGACAGTTCCTTTTACTACCAAAGGAGGAACGGATGAACACCTTATCATATAAGGGTAATCAAAGAAAAAATCGGTCCGCTGGTTGGTGGGGAATCTGGATCACAGCCTTTGCTTGCGGTTTGTCAATTAGCTGCAGTCCTTTGCTTCTGATTCCTACATCGGTAAAGGAAATAAAAGACTACGTCATAAAAAGTGAAGAAAGCTTTTCGGAGCCGATTCATGCGGTGGTTTCCGGAGCCGGATTCAGTCTGAAAGAGCTTGATTTTGAGCTCAAGCAGGTGGAGCTTTCCAGCGATCGCGGGTGGATCAGGGCCGAAGCAGGCACCGCCTCGGTGACTCTCGAATTCGATGCCATAACCGCTCGATTGACTCGAATGCGATGCAAAATCGACACGAAGAAGGGGCTCCGGTATTTTTCGTCGGAGGAAGAGCTCTTTAAACGAATCCACGCGGCCGTTTCCGAAAAGCCGAATCCAGCGATCCAGGATATCTGCCGCAGCATGACAGCCGCCTTTATTGAGGCGGATATCAATTCACGGGCGATCGCTTATTTTGCGCGTGGCGAAGAGATATCGATCGAGGACGATCAGGAGCATTCGGGCTGGGGCAGGGTGACGCTCAACTCCGGAGGAACCGCTTATATTCCGAAAAAGAATATCGAAATAAAAGCGAAAATGTAAAATTGGAAAAACCTGAAACCCCTTCGATAAAGATGGTTAAGAAAGCGGGACGCGGAGACGCGGAGACGCGGTGATTTTTTCGAATGCTCGATCAAAGCTTTCTCTCTGTGATCTTTGCGTGCGGTGCAATCGAAATTGAAAGGAAAAACATCATGGAAAATACTTCCTCAATGGACACAAAAAGGATCGTCGCAATTGCCGGCTATGTTGCTCTAATCATTTTCCTGCTGATCCTGGATCTCAAATTTGCACACGCGACGTCGACTCCCTTAAATAAGAGCAGCCGGGCCGGGATACTCGAAACGGGGTTCCAAGAAGGCGAGAACCTGATCACGATTGTCCTGGTCGGGGCGACCGATTACGAGGTTGCCGAAATCTTCAACGAGATCATCGAAAACACCCCCGGCGTGGCTGCCGCAAAACGGTACCGGTTTTCCCTTTTCCCGGCAGAGCCGGCCAAATGCCGGGTCGAGTGGCAGGTGGTGCTGGAAAAAACGAGCCTCTTCGATCTGGAAAGCCGGATTTACCGGAATCTCCAGAAAGTGTCCAAAAACGATGAGGATGCGAAAACCGTGAAACTCATGGTGAACCCGACCCCGGAGCAGCTTCGGCTGCTGGCAAGGATCCACCCCTTGCAGGCGGCAAGCAAAGAAATCGGTTTTCAAATGTTGCACTCGCAGAAAAATCGTGGTAACCGGAACCTGCAGAACGACACATGCATAACTCGCTGGCCGGACAGGGGATTCGAATAAGGAGAGCTCCAATGAAACGGATCAAGCGTTCTGTGTCTCTTTCTCTCTCTCTTTTTGTCCTTACCTTCCCGATTCTTTCAACCGGATGTGTCAGCACACCCCCCCCGATTCAGGAGCCGGCGGCCGAAGAGCGCTTCGAAGTCGCCGTAAACAGGCTGATTGAAGGGGTTTTAAACAAGCAGCGGCATACACCGGGCGAAATGGCCCCTGCGGCGGTCATGCCGGCCTCGCTGAAAGCCGGTTCGACATACTCCAGGCTGGAAGAATACATCCTGGAGCGGCTGGCAATCAGGCTTCGTCAACAGCACGACATCTATTCTTTTTCCCGCCAGAACTGGTTCGAATACCGGGAGGGGCGGCCCTTGAGCTTCGGCAGTCTTCCCGCATCCGACCGGAGCCTGATGCAAAACCTGATCATCTATGAGGTGGGTGTAAACCCCGATGAGGTGATGAAGAAGGCCAAAGCCCACATCTTGGCAACCGATGTATCCGGCAGATCGATATCCGGGGTTGTTTCGGAGGCTGAATTCGATTTCGAAAAGGATGCTCCGGCAAACCGCCTGCATGTCTCGGCACCCCGGAAAAATCCGTTTCCACTGGGACTGGAGGAACGGCCGTATGCTTCCATCGACCGCATGTCCTACAGCCTTGCCGCAGAGCTTGCAGACGCATACCGAACGGGGTTGAAAGCAGGAGACCAAAGGGTTGCAGATGCCGAGGTTCGGGTTTTACTCTACACGCAGCCTTCCGGCGGCATCTCACGCGGTATTTTGCACACGATCCAAAACGGGCTGCAGCAGGCTGTCATCGGCCAACGGGGATTTACCTGTGCAGTGAGCACCGAAGACCTCGGAACGGCGTTTCAGAAAATCGATTTTTACAGAAAAAACAAATCATTTTTCGAGCTTGAGGAATCAAGCTTTACCGCCGGCACCGTGCTGCTGATGGCCGATATCTTCCGGCACCCGGACGGAAAAAAAATCGGTGCGGCGCTTCGAGCCGTCTGGCGGGTTTCCCCGCTCGAAGCCGATACCGGCGATTTCATTCCCACCAATGTGGCCGGCACCTACCTTTCCGGCTTTACGGCCAAAGCCTATCTCGACCGCAGCGCGATCAAAACAGGTTACGAAACTTCAGTGCCTGCATCCGGTCCTGCATCGATCGGCTCCGTTCCATCCCTTGAGACGGAGCAGCCGATTGCGCCTGTTCCGGAAGCTACCGAAGCCAAGCTGGCCCCGGAGCTCTATGAACCGGTCACCGATCTGGGGATCTGCTTTTTCAGGTTCACGGAAGTATATGAAAAGCGCCTCTATCCCATCTTAAGCGAGGCTCCGGGCATCGCCTCCATCCGGCGGGCCGATGAATTGTGCGCACAGGAGGGAAGCTGTCTCTGCTACGAGCTCGAATACCAGGGGGGGCAGGAAAAGCTCTCTGCCTATTTAAACAAGAACCTGCGCACCTCGAACACGGTGCCGTTCAAGATCAAAAGCAAAGGCGAAAACCGCCTCGAGCTTCACTTTCACGGAGGATTTGAATAGGAGGCAGCCATGGGAAGGATCTCTCTTTTGATCGTTTGTCTCTCTTTTTTTATCGTATCCTTGAGCCCGGCAGACGAGCTCGGCTTCGAAACAAACCAAGAAGGGATCGTCCGCGGGCTGACCCGCTCCTTGCCGCAAGAAATGGGAGCCACCCGCGGCTTCCCCGGGCCGGCAGCAAAGACCCGAGGCGTGCGCGCCATCATCGTCGAG
>QZKK01000229.1 GCA_003599475.1 Desulfobacteraceae bacterium | reverse complement strand
CCGATCTGGAAACAGACGCCGGGCTCCATTTCATTATCGGCGATGTCTCCGGGCACAGCACCTCATCGGCCCTCATCATGGCGGTGAGCAAAGGCATCTTTCACTCCCTTGGCCACACCATGCGGAATCCGATCGATATCCTTCAGACGGCCAACCGCATGCTCTGCGACATCCTGGGGGACAGCGGCATGTTCCTGTCGCTTGTCTATACGGTATTCGACCGAAGGGCAGACGAACTGAGCCTCGTATCGGCAGGACACAATCCCGTATTTCTTGTGAGCAAAGGCGACCTGCTGACCAAAGAGTCCACAGGGCCCGTTTTAGGATGGGACGCCGATGACACCTGGACGGCGGCCACGCACAAGTTCCATTCCGGGGCTACGTTTTTCCTCTATACCGACGGCTTGACGGAAGCCATGAACGGTTCGGGCGAGGAATTCGGAGAAGAGCGGCTTCGTGCATTGCTCGCGGAGGACATGGCCGGTCCGGATCGGATGGTGGAAAAGATATTTGGACAGGTCGCGCACTTTACCAACGGGAACTTTTCAGACGATCTGACGATGTTCGTTATGAAGAGGAAGTAAAGGGAATGAGCTCCCGGATCGATCCTGCCTGACTGAACCTGTCGACAAGATAAGGACGCCGCCCCGGTACGGGCGAGCGATTCATCATTTCGGAGGTTAGCGATGGTTATCCAGGTTGATATCAAAGGCGCGGTGGCGGAAGTAACCCCCATCGGGGATCTCACGGCGAGTACGGCAGACGAATTGAAAGATCAGATCACGGCGCTGCAGGATCAGAAGATAAAGCATATTCTGCTCAACATGTGGGGCATTCACTTTATCGACAGCACCGGTCTGAATCTTTGCATCGAAACCCATAAGAAATTTCTCAACCAAAACGGCCTGATCGTTTTTTTCTCACCCGGCGAGGCTGTGGCCAAGGTGTTGAAGATGACGGGCGCCTTCCAAAAGCTGATCATGGCAGCGGATCGTGAAGAGGGAATCCAGCGGCTGTACGAAGCAGGCAATTGACCGCGCAATGAGACCGGATCGGATGGAAAAACGGCTGTCTTTTCAGATCGCACCTGACTTCAAGAATGTGGATCGCGTGCGGACGGCGCTTGGCCGGTTCCTCAGCGAAAATTACCGGGGACCGGAAGCCGCATCCCGAACGGATGAGATCAGTCTGGCTGCGACCGAGGCCATGAACAACGCCGTCGAGCATTCAGGCGCCGACCAAGTGGAGATAGAAGTCTTCGCCGACGAGGCCATGGTTGTTTTCCAAATCATCACCAAAGGGAAGCAATTCGATCCGACGATGCCTGTTTCGATGCCCGTTTTGGGGGATGGAAAGGAATTGCAGGAGGGAGGGTTCGGACTCGCGATCATCAGGGAATTGGTGGACGACCTGAAATACAGGTACGTGGAGGGTAAAAATATCATGACATTTTTCAAGAAGATCAAGGATAAGAACGGCTGAATAAGGGGGAAGAAGGGCATGGAATTCAATATCGGTATGGATGGGGATGTGGTGACAGTAGGCATCTCCGGCGATCTGGTGGCCAGCTCCGCAGAGGAGTTTAAGGCCCAGGTCGCGAAATTGCGCGACAAGAACTTTCATTTCATCCTCATCGAGCTGAGCCGGGTGGGCTTCATGGACAGCTCCGGACTGGGCGCCTGTATGGCCGCACATAAAATGCTGAGCGAGAGAAACGGCATGGTGGTCCTGGCCAGGCTCAACGAAACGGTCGGAAAAATCTTCCGGCTCACGCGTGCGGACCAGAAACTCAAGGTTACCCCCACGCAGCATGAAGGGATAAAGATCCTGCAGGACGCCATCCTTGCGGAGAAGAAGAAATGAAGGCCGTAAAAAGACTGGGCGAAGTGCTGATCGAGAGAAAGATCATCGCGACATCGCAGCTTGAGCACGCACTCCAGAAATCCCGGGAACTCTCGATTCCGCTCGGCGAAGCGTTGATCCGTTTGAAGTACGTGAGTGAAAATCTGATGCTGGAGGCAATCGCCGGGCATATCCGGGTGGATTTCGTAAACATCGCGGAAAACAATTTTCAGGTCGTAGACAAGTCTCTCTACCGCGTCCTCCCCCTGGAGTTCTGCAAGCAGCAGAAAGTTCTCCCTCTGTTCCAGATCATCGATGATCAGGTACGAGAACTCACCCTCGCCATGGCGGATCCCCTGTCGGAAGACGCGATCAGAGAGGCTGAAGTCATCACGGAGTGCCGGATCAATCCCGTTCTGGCTTCTCAGGCCGCCATCGAGGAAGGCATCTCCAAAATGTACCAGATCAAACTGGACGTGAAGGCGGTGCCCCTTTCGGTGGAAAAGGGAGATTCTGTCGGTATTGTCAATCGGATCCTGCAGCGAGCCGTTTCCCTCGGCGCCAGCGACATCCACATTGAGCCGCACGAAAAAAATGTCTGTGTCCGAATGCGGATCGACGGCGTCTTGGAGCTGGCCACCTCCTATCCTACCGAATCGCACAGTGCGATCGTCAGCCGGATCAAAGTCAAGGCCAGCGAGAAGAATGCCCTCATGAGGATCGACGAAAGACGCCTGCCCCAGGATGGATCTTTTTCGGCAAAGATCGACGGCCACTCCATCGACTGCCGCGTTTCGACACTCCCGATGATTTTCGGAGAAAAAGTCGTCATGCGCATTTTCGATAAGGATAAGGCCGCCTTTATCGGGCGCATCAGGGATCTCAAGATGTCGCCGCGGATGGAGCTTATTTATCGGCGCTGCGTGCGCCGACCCAGCGGCATCAACCTTGTCACTGGGCCGACGGGAAGCGGAAAGACGACCAGCCTCAATGCCGTAATAAACGAGATCAACAACGTAGGCCTCAATATCGTGACGGTGGAAGACCCGGTGGAATACCTGGCGGGGGGGCATGTGAACCAGAGCTCGCTGATGCCCCAGGCCGGCTATACGTATGCCCGCGCCCTCCGGGCATTGATGCGCCAGGACCCCGATGTGATCCTCATCGGTGAAGTGCGGGATCTCGACACCGCCCAGATTGCCGTCCAGGCGTCCCTTACGGGACATCGCGTCTTTACGACCCTGCATACCGAGGATGCAGCCGGATCGATCGCCCGCCTGGTCGATATGGGGGTAGAGCATTTCCTCCTCTCTGCGACCCTGGTATCGGCCGTAAACCAGCGCCTGATCAGAAAAATCTGCAGCAACTGCATGGAAGAATACGTACCGACACGGGTGGAGATGTTGGATACGGGACTCGACAAGGAGATCATCGATGAAATTCAGAAAACCCCCCGCAAGTACAGTATGAGGAGAGGCCGCGGCTGCAACATGTGCCGCCAGTCGGGATATTCGGGGAGGCAGGCGGTCTATGAACTGATCTCCATGAGCGCCGCCATGCGCGAGCTCATCATGCAAAAGCAGGGTGCGGAAGCCATGGTGCGTGTGGCGCGGGAAAAAGAAAACATCAATATGCTCTTCGAGGAAGGATTGCGCCTTTTCATCAGCGGCGCAACCACTCTCGGCGAGCTGCAGCTTTTACCCAGGGGGGACTACCGGATGAAGTCTCTGGCCGATATCTTGAAGGACGCCCAGGTAAAATAGGAGAGGATCACATGATATCGGAGATTGACGCGTGTCCATAAGCTTATTTCACCGGCCAAGACTTCGGCCAAATCGTGGGACCCCGATACGGCGACCATCCTTGCATACAGTTTGCGCACCTGCTTGAACGGAATTTCAAAGCTTTGTTCCGCCCTCAGGCTTTGAATGATCTTCAAGGGGATCGTCATTGATCCTACACGTGCTCGAAACTTGACTTTTATCCATTGATGACCGAAATTAGAAGCATGATAATTACACATAATCGAGAAAAATTAATAAATGCAATTATATACTTAGCCAAAAATACGAAATATTGTGGCAAAACCAAGCTGATGAAGCTTTTGTACTTCCTGGATTTCGCTCATTTCAAACACACCGGAAAGCCTGTTACAGGATTGGGTTATTTTGCCTGGAAGATGGGTCCGGTACCCAGAGAGTTATTTGAAGAACTTTCAGGCCGGATGAAGCCAGACATGAAATCGGCTATTAATGACTTGCCTGAAGAGGGCTTTCAGCAGATCCGACCTAAAAAGAGTTTTGACCCACAGTATTTTTCCAATAAAGAAATAGAGCTACTCAAAAATATCGCCATCATTTTCAAGGACGCTAAAGCTGACGCCATGGTCGAGTCTACGCATTTGAAAAACGAACCATGGGATAAGACTCTACATGAAAAAGGCGAATTTGAGAAAATTGATTACATGCTTGCCATTGACAGCGACATTGTCAGCTTGCCATTCAATGAAGCCAAAGAACGGTTCGAAGAGCGCTTAGAGATGAAAAAAATATTCGGAGCCGAATGATTTGCAGACACGTGGGGCTATTTATCACCACAGCAGGATGGCATATCAGGATGGCACAATCGGTAAAAATATTTAATCCTTCTGAACACCCCAACAAAAGACGAACCCTATCTTTTCGTTAAAGCCACATCACAAAAAAAGAACAAGCCGACTACGCCTGGATGTATAAAAAATAGAAGTATCTTTTTCATTCCGATTGGCAAAACATTCTTTCCAAAGGATACGTGGATACAGCTCTTCGAAATATATGAAATTAAACCCTCGGATATCGACACGGACAAGAACATAACGATTGAGGGTAGCCTTGATGTCAAAATGATTGATGATATAGTCAACTGTCTATTTGAAGCTGAGGAGGACAATATCAGTCTCCTACACAAGGAATTGCTTCGCCCCCCGTTATATAATTCTTTGCTGAAGCTTAAAGAGGAATTTGATAAAAAGCGTTAACCACAGATGTGAAAATCAGGCCAGTAAAGGAATCGGCAGGCCGAGATCGAAACTGGTCTATAGCATCCGTATCGGGGACCCTAAAATCTCACGTGCGCGGGGAATATCGGCGATCCGTGCCATGATCAAATCATGCAGCAAATGTTCCGGCAGAAGATTTCCAAATTTCAACAAATCGGCAGCAGGATTCTGAAGCTCCCAATCTAACGGATCATCATCGTTAAGAATTTTTGGTGTTTACAAAAGTAATATACTTTTGATTGTGCTGTCAACAATCACGCTGAATCCATTCCGCTTCGTCGCCGCGGTGTCGATGAGCTGAGGCGGTTTCAACGCCATCACCTCGGCCACTGTCAATCTTACCTTGATATTCTCTTATCGCAGGTGGGAGATAGCTGTGTTTGGCAGCCTCAAGAAGGTTTGCCGGCTATGCGGCCAGCAACTCTCCGCTGATGCTTCTCTGCCAGACATAATCATAAACCCTGGATGCGATCGCCTCGGTCTCATCGTCGGTAAATGGCGGCCGAGGCAGGGAATCGTAAAGACGATCGAGGATGAACACCTTTACCTCGGCTTGCGTTGTTACATTGTGCGGCCATCCCGGCATGGGTTTCAGGAGCTCTCGCAGAGATGAGAGCAGCCCCCGACTGGCCTGCTTCAATCGTTCGCGATCCTTTTTGCTGATGTTCTGCTTGAAGAGCAGATCAAACAGCGACAACTCGTTCTCGCTCAAGCCTTCCTGCGCCGCCCGCCGTTGCTCGGCGTCCAGGCTTTCGGCCAGGGCCATCAGTTGCGCAAAGGTCTCTTCAACCGTCGCCCGGTCCTTCTCGCGATTGTAATCCGCGATGATTTCCTGATATTTCTTGTAGTAATCCATGCGCATCGGGTTTCGGGCGAGCATCTGCGCCAGCTTCTTTTCGACCACATCACGGATATCCTGCAGTGCCGAATGCTTGCGGCGCACCTTGCTCGTGAATTCGCTTCGCAGCTTGTCGAAGTCGATCCGGCTGAGGTCCACGGTGAGACCTTCGGCATGGTCTTCTCCCGGCGCCGCTCCACGAATCGCCTCATTGACGATGCGGTGCAACGCTTTGAGGACCTCGGTCACGTCGGCCGTATCGCGCCGATCCTGCAATTTGTTATAGATGGTCTCGATATTGTCGTGGCGCTCGGCATAGGCAAAAGCGCTCGGCTCCATCAGCAGCGCCTTGAAGCGCATGAACACCTGCCGGGCCGTAATCTCGAAGCGGCGCTTGGCTTCGTCCGAAGTATAGAGCACGTCCACAGCGTCCCGCAGCGCTTCGATCCGGGCAAACCCGGTTGCGCCCTGCAGCCGGGTCGCATCGAAGCCCAGGCCGAGCAGATGCCTCTCGGCCGCTTCGATGGCTTGAAGCAAACTGGCAACCAGTTCCTCGATCGGAGCCACAATGTTTTCAGAGCCGCCTGAGCCTTCTTCGCCGTCCATTGCATACTGCGCCAAGGCATCGCGTAGGCTCTTGAGCATACCGTTGTAATCCACGATCACGCCGCACTCTTTGCCGGGGAACACGCGGTTGGGCCGGGCGATGGCCTGCATCAGGCTGTGGGCCTTCATCGGCTTGTCGATGTAAAGCGTCGCCAGATCTGAGCGGCCATATCCGATTCGGCGGGCGGCAGGGTGGCGCTGAAGTTGGTGACGGCCTTGCCTTGACGCTCGTATAGGCGGGACTTGATCTGCAGCGTCAGAATGTTATGGGACCAACCGTGCGCAGCACTTTGTTGCACGTACCAGAGGCGTTTCTCCGGACCTTCGCACTTCTCCATAAGAGCGATATGGTGATACCAGGGAATTTGTGCAAGAACCTCTTGCACGATTGCCTCATCCGGCCAAGCAGCGGCAAAGCTCCGCATATACTTGAGATTGCGGGGCGATAGGCCGGTCATGTCCGGAAATGCCTGACGCAGATCCGCTGAAAGGCGGTCGATCACCTTCGCGCCCCAGCCCTCCTGCTGTTGTCGCTCCAGAATCGTGTTTCCGATGTCCCAGTACAGCAGCACCATCGCAGAGTTGGCGGCCATAACCGCCTTGAGTCGCTCAGTGCCGATGCGCTGCTTGATCTCTCCCAGCAGCGCCGCATAACCTGGAGGCAATCCGGTATAGGGTGGCGGTGCAGGAAAAGAGGCGTCGTTGCGGGTGCGTCCCCGCGACAAGCGTGCAACGGAAGCTTCCGCTGTAACTTTTTTCACTTTGGTCATAGCCCTAACCCTTCGAAGTTTGCCTGAATCTTCGCTGCCAGTTCCTCCGCCTCCTTGTTCAGCTCGGCCAGCTCGGTATGGATGTCGCGCATGGTCTGCTCGAAGTCGAAGTCCTCATCCTCCTCGGGCGGGGCCACGCCCACGTAGCGGCCGGGGGTGAGGCTCCAGTCGGCGGCCTCGATTTCGGCCCGATCCACCATCTTCACCAGGCCGGGCACGGATTGCAGTTCGGCATTGGGAAAGCGGTCCTGGAGCCAGGCCACTTGCCGGTGGAAGTAAACGACGCGCTTGCATTGTTCAACCGCGTTCTTGCGCGCTGCATCGAGCTGCTTGACCAATTTGCCTGTGCCGCGGCGGTCGTACGCGGCGGCAATCGCATCGTCCGTTGCCAGCTCCGCTCCCAAATCCGCCACCCGGCCGGCAAGCTTGTAGAGCAGGTCCAATTGCTTGGCGAGACCCCGGATGGATTCGGCATGAGGATCAAAGGCCTTGCGCGCCGCGTGCTGGGCGTTATTTTTCTCGGGCAGTGCCTTGGCATGCTTGCGGGTGAAGGCGGCGAGGTTTGTTAAAAGCTGCTTTGCGTCGGTTGCATAGAGCGCAGTGGCCTGTCGCAGTTCGATCAAGGCATCGGCGAGGCCCTGCTTTTTGGCAGCATCGCGCTCGGCATGTGTTTTTACCGCCTTGGCCAAGGCGTCGAAGCGGCCGCGTACTTCCGCAAGGGCGGCCTCGAAGGCTGCGAGCTTTTCCGGGATGGCGGCGCTCTCGGTGCAGACTTGGCCGAGGTAATCCTTCACCAGCAAAAGAAAGCGCGGCTGCTGGCCGCGATAGAGCCGGACGATGGCCGAAAGGTTTCGCATCTGTTCGGGCGAAAAATCGTAGATCTTGCGCGTGATCTTGCGAAAGATGTTTCGCGCATCGAGCATCAGCACCTTTTCCCTGCGCTCGGGCGGCTTGGCCCGGTCAAAATGCCACAACTCGCAGGGCACGGTGCGGGTATAGAAAAAGTTGGAGCGGATGGAGATCATCACATCCACGTCGCCGGTCTCGACGATCTTGTGCCGCACTTCCTTTTCGCCGTGTCCGGCGCTGGAGGCCTGGGAGGACATGACGAAGCCGGCGCGGCCCTTCTCGGAGAGGTAGCTCCAGAAATAGGAGATCCAGAGGTAGTTGCCGTTTCCGACCTTCTTTTGCTTGTTTTCGCTCGGGATTCCGAAGGGCAAACGCGGGTCGCCCTTGATGCGCTCTGCGTCCACCAGGTCCACGTTGAAGGGCGGATTGGCCATTACGAAGTCGCATTTTCCGGCGAGGTTGTGCTCGTCCTGGTAGTAGGTGATGGCTTCGGCGATCTTGCCGTCCAGCCCGTGCACCGCAAGATTCATCTTGGCGATGCGGATGGTGTCACGGTTTTTCTCCTGGCCGTAGAAGACCACCTTCCTGGCCGTGTCGCCGCCCTCTTGTTCGATGAAGTGGCTCGACTGCACGAACATGCCGCCCGAGCCGCAGGCAGGGTCGAATACGGTACCGTGATCGGGCTCGATCACATTGACGATGGTTTGCACGAGCGACGATGGTGTGAAGAATTCACCGTTGTCGTGGGCCTTCTGGACCGAGAATTTGGCCAGAAAGTATTCGTAGATGCGGCCGAAGACATCCCCGTTTGCCTGCCGGATGCGCTCGCTGTTGAACAGGCGCATCAGATCTTCGAGCACCTTGGGCTCGAAAATCCCGTAATCCTTGGGCAGGATTCCCGCAAGCGGCTCGAACGACTCTTCGATGGCGGTCATGGCCTCGGTGACGAGCCGGGGCAGGTCTGCGCCGCTGACCGCAGCCTGCTGCATGATCCAGTCATAGCGCGCTGGTTCCGGGAGGTAGAGCGCGCGACGTGCGATGTAATCGGCCGGCTGGACCTTGCGTTTGGGCATCTTGCCGCCATCCCGGTCGGCTTTGATCTGCCGGCGCGCTGCGTCGAAACGGTTGGCTGCGTGGCGCAAAAAAATCACCCCGAGCACCGGCATGAAGTAGTCGCTTGAGGTCAGTTTCGAGTTTGCCCGCAGGTTGTCCGCGGCCTCCCAGAGGTCGGATTCGAGCTTTTCAATATCTTTAAAGGTGTCACTGTTCATTTGTGTAGTATCCCAGGTGGTTTATGCCCTCGCGCTCCAGGATGGCGACTGATTCCAACAGCAAAGACGCAAGCTTTTTCGCCTTCAGGTTGGCCAGAAAGAGCGGGTTGTCAAAAATCTTCTTGCGGCCATCTTGTTCCCACGTCCAGGTGTGGGTGTCGCCGGAGAGAACGCCGGGGTACTCTTGATCTCGACCAGAAAAAAGCCCTGGGGCGTAAAGACCAGCAGATCAACCTCGTTTAGGCTGCCATCGTCTGCGATAAATTCAAAATTCGCCCAGGCGCGATACGGCTCATGAGCGGGAAACTGCGACTGAATATAGTCGAACGCTTCCTTTTCCCACGGATAGGGGGACGGAGTTATGGCATGCCAGTTCGCACGGCTCATTTCATTCATCATCAGTCCCGGGTTCAACCTATTTACAGTTTTTCAGAACCGTTTTAATCACATACGGCTAAATCAGGCAATAGCTGAATGAAAAGCCAATAGGTTTCGTGCCACACGAACACAAGGTTGAAAAAGCTGCGGTGGATGCCTGCAGATATCTCGGAATCCTTATGATCAGACGATTTCCTATTCTGCAACTGATCCGGAAACCATCTGTTAAGCTCAATCCTCTATCCATGATGTGGAATTTTATAATTTCATAGGTTCCCGAAATGGCCAAAGGATTTGTCATCGAAGCAACGATCGGAGAGAGATGTTGAGCACTTCTCGGCGATCACCAGATCATGCGTCATAACATTATTAAGAGGTTACTATTAAAGGCCCGCGTATGGCAAAAGAACGATTGTTTGTCAAGAAAAAACTGCCGAAAAATAATAAGTTACACCAACTGCCGCTGATTCTTAAAGAAAGAAGTGGGCCAAACCTTTATGAAAATAGGAACTGTCATACCCCAGCTCCTATTCCAAAAGCTTTACGTGATGCTGCACGAACTCCTCAGCCCAATTTATGATATCCCGATCCCGGAGCTTCGGCCGGTATCGGTGGATGAACTCCAGGTGCCATCAGCTACTCTTTTCCACAAGGTTTTCCCATACCCGCCTGCTCGGAGGTGAAGAACCGTTCCAAGGTCACAATGATGACGGAAGTGATCAGGACAAGAAAAGGTTCTTACTTCGTTCCGGGTCCTTGGCCCTTTGGCTCCGTCCCCGTTGGCTCCGAGTCGGACCAAAGCAACCAATTGAAATGATTTAGGAGATCACAAGAAGATCGACTTGAAAGGAGCTTATATCCTCTTTTTATGACCCGAAATGAGCGCTTTTATACGCTTTTATATTGGACTGCAGGGCTGTTCATCCTCGATGGCTTTCTTAAGCAACTTCCCCGTTTCACCTTGAACGCAAACGGACTTGTGTTGCTCCCCTCTTCTACATCGGGAAGCCATTCGTCTTTAGACCGGAAGCGACCGGGATGCGGAGACTTTCTGATCGAGCGCGTATTGCTCCTTCCCCGGATAGATCACCCACAAGTGTTCAAGATTTAAGATTCCCTTCAGCTCGCTGCAGGGAATCTTCCTCCGTAAGGAATTCTGTCAAATTCTGATTCGCTCGCTAAACCCCGCGGCAAGCCGCGGGGAATGCCCTCGGCATGAGCTCGGGCCGAATGGCGCTCGCTAGAGCGGTTCAAGTCTTCGACGGCAACCTGCGTGGAACGGCTTCTCCCGGGGGCATCCGTATATTTCCTTGAAAATCCTCATGTCAATGGAGGATTTTCAAGTGGATTCTATGCCCCAGATT
>QZKK01000151.1 GCA_003599475.1 Desulfobacteraceae bacterium | reverse complement strand
GGACTCCGGAGTCGTTTCCCCCGGCGGGGTGGGATACGACATCAACTGCGGGGTTCGGCTGGCCGCAACCGCCCTGACGGAAGCGGAAATCCGTCCGAAACTTCCCTCTCTTCTGGACTCCCTGCATCGAGGCATCCCTTCCGGGGTCGGATCGACAGGGTTTGTAGCGCTTTCGATAGCCGAAGAAAAAAAGGTTCTGCGGGAGGGGAGCCGCTGGGCGCTTCGGCAAGGCTTCGGAGAAGATTCCGATATCGATCACACCGAAGACAGGGGGTGCCTGTCCGGGGCGGATCCCGAACAGGTCAGCCGTAAGGCGATGGAAAGAGGCCAGAACCAGCTCGGCACTCTCGGCTCGGGCAACCATTTTCTGGAAATCGGTGTGGTTGAAGAAATCTATGATCCGAATGCCGCCGATGTTTTCGGCCTTTTCAAAGGGCAGGTCACGCTCATGCTGCATTCGGGTTCGAGAGGCTTCGGCTATCAGGTCTGCGACGACTACCTTTCCGCGATGACCCGGCATGTGAAATCACTCGAAATCGAACTGCCGGACCGGCAACTGGCATGCGCCTGGATCCAGTCCGATGAAGGAAAGCGGTATCTGAGTGCGATGGCGTGTGCCGCCAACTATGCGTGGGCCAACCGCCAGGTCCTGCTCCACAGATCCCGCGATATCTTCCAACAGGCACTGCACATCGGCCCCCGCGGCCTTGAGATGCACCTGCTCTACGATGTATGCCACAACATCGCCAAAAAAGAGATCCACACGGTAGATGGAATCAAGAAGACGGTATGCGTCCACCGAAAAGGAGCCACACGCGCCTTTCCTCCCGGAAACGCCGCAGTCTGCGAAGCTTATCGATCCGTCGGACAGCCGATCCTGATTCCGGGGGACATGGGAACCGCCTCCTATGTTCTGGCCGGTACGGAAAAGGCAATGGAGGAGACCTTCGGTTCGACCTGCCATGGGGCCGGGCGGCGGCTGAGCCGAAAAGCGGCCGTCCGGAAAAGCAGGGGCCGCTCCATCCATCGCGAGTTGGAAGAAAAAGGCGTTCTTGTCCGCTGGACGGGCCGGGCGACGCTTGCCGAAGAGATGCCTGAAGCCTACAAAGATGTCTCCGAAGTGGTCGATGTCGTACACGGGGCGGGCCTCTCCAGGAAAGTGGCGAAACTGCGGCCGATCGGGGTTGTAAAGGGGTGAACCTGAAAGGCAAGACCTGAGTCGGCGGCTGTATTCTGTTTGTTCCGTACGGACCGACGGCGGGGAGTATGACCTTGCCGGCAATCTTCTAGAAAAGGAGAACCCAAATGAATCCGTTGATTTTCAGAGAGTACGACATCCGAGGAATTGCAGACCGAGACATGGTCGACGAAGACGTACGGATGATCGGGAAAGGGGTTGGGACCTATCTTGTTCGAAAGGGCCATTCCCGGCTGACAGTGGGGCGGGACTGCCGAACCACCTCGGATCGCTTCGCGGCACAGATCATCGAAGGACTTCGATCCACCGGGTGCGATGTCGTCGACCTGGGGGTATGTCCGACCCCCGTATTCTATTTTTCGATCAAGCACCTGCAGAAAGAAGGGGGGGTCATGGTTACGGCCAGTCACAACCCTCCGGAGTACAACGGATTCAAACTCTGCAAGGGGCTCGATTCCATTCACGGGGAGCAGATCCAGGAAATACGGCGGCTCATCGAAGCCAATGACTTTGCGGTGGGCCATGGATCTTTTTCCACAGCGGATGTGGTGACTCCTTACAAGGCCTTCCTGGAGGGAAATATCACCATCCCGAATCCGATTCGCGTGGGGGTGGATGCCGGAAACGGTACCGCAGGGGTGGTGGCCGTTCCGATCATGAAAAAACTGAATTGCGAGGTCCACGATATCTACTGTGACATGGACGGAACTTTTCCGAACCATGAAGCGGACCCGACGGTGCTTAAAAACATGCAGGACCTGATCCGGCTTGTCCAAGAAAAGCGCCTGGATGTCGGTATCGGCTTCGACGGAGACGGCGACAGGATCGGCGTTGTGGATCGGAAAGGAAACATCATATTCGGGGATAAGCTGATCATCCTCTTTGCCAGGGAGATCCTGTCCCGAAAGCCGGGCGCCGTTTTCATTTCCGAAGTCAAATGCTCTCAGACCATGTATGACGACATCGAAAAAAACGGGGGACGGGCGATCATGTGGAAGACCGGGCATTCCCTGATCAAACAGAAGATGAAGGAGGAAAAGGCCGAGCTGGCCGGAGAAATGAGCGGACACATGTTCTTCGCGGACCGCTACTTCGGCTATGACGATGCCGTTTATGCCTCGTTGCGGCTGCTCGAAATCCTATCCCGCACCGGAAAGGACATCTCGGAGTTGCTGGCGGATGTCCCCAAAACCTATACGACACCCGAAATACGGGTGGAGTGTCCGGATCCTATCAAATTCGATGTGGTAAAAAAGGTTACCGAACATTTCCGGAAAAGGAACAAAGTCATCGATATCGACGGTGCGCGGGTCCTTTTCGGCGATGGATGGGGCCTGGTGAGGGCTTCCAACACCCAGCCGGCCCTGGTCCTTCGTTTCGAGGCCTTATCCGAAGAACGTCTCGGTCAGATTCGGGAAAATATCGAGTCGACGCTGGCAAAGATTCAAAGCGGCTTCTAACGGGCTCAAGACGCTTGGAGCGAATCGACGATTTCAGCGGGGGTTTGAAAAAAGGGGAATCCGGCGGATAACGATTGTCACTCAGTTATCATTGACCATTAAAAGATTCCAGATACCGTCCTGCACATCGTCCCAGTTGAGGGACTTCTGGTGCGTATCGGTCAAACCTCCCCGATGATCGACGCAATGGGATATTTCGATGGAATGGGAAATCCCCTGCTCCGGAATAAAATGTCTTTCGGTAAAAAGCATACACTCGCCTCTCTGGGGTATTTGAAACAACCGTTATCTTTTATATCGGAATCACACCCAAAAACCTTAACTGCGAATCGATGCTGAACCGAATTTTTCCGTTTTTGAGCTGGTTTGAGGGCTACGATCGGAACAGCCTGAAGGCCGATGCCGTCTCCGGACTCACCGTCGCGCTGATTCTCATCCCGCAGTCGCTGGCGGTTGCACAGCTTGCCGGTCTCCCGGCCTACTACGGCCTGTATGCCTCTTTTCTCCCCCCGCTTGTCGCCGCCCTTTTCGGCTCCAGCCGGCAGCTTTCTACCGGCCCCGTCGCTTTGGTCGCGTTGCTTGCCGCCACCACCCTGGAGCCCCTGGCGGCCTCGGGCAGCGAAGGATATGTCGCTTACACCGTTTTACTGACGCTGTCCGTCGGCAGCCTGCAGTTTCTTCTGGGCGTCTTCAGGCTCGGCATCATCGTCAATTTCCTCTCGCATCCGGTCATCAATGGGTTTACCAACGCGGCCGCACTGATCATCGCCTCGTCGGAGCTGCCCAAGATGTTCGGGATTCAGGTGGATAAGGCCGGCCGTCATTACGAGACCATATTAAACGTCCTGAAAACCGCGGTGGATCATACCCACTGGCCCACCCTGGCGATGGGACTTTTTGCCTTCGGGCTCATGTACGGCATGAGACGGCTGTCCCCGAAACTGCCCGGTGTCCTCATTGCAGTCGCTCTCACCAGCCTGATTGCATACGCCACGGGATTTCACCGCAGCCAAACCGTCGAAATTTCCATGATCCGATCCGATGAAGCGGCTGCGGAGCTTGCCGATTACAACAGGATTCTCAAGGAGATCCAACGATTGAGCCTGGACCGGGCCGAAGCCTATGCCGGGCTTCATGAGGGAAAGCGCGGAAAGGACGTGCTTTCGATGATCGATGCCGAGCACCGGATGAAGGTTCTGACCGTAAACATTCTTCGGCTGCAGTCTGAAGCGCAGCGCTTGCGCAATCGCCTCCGGTCTTTTCATTTCGAGTCCGTTCGCACGCCTGACGGGCCGCCGATGTTTGTTCAAAAGGGTCAAATTCCACCGGGTGTCGAGGCAGACGGCCGCACCTGGCGTCTGGTGATCGGGGATCTCCCGTTTCGAGAGCCCGAAGCGGCGAAGCTTGTCCTGCGGGCAGGCGGCGATATCGTAGGACATATCCCAGGGGGACTCCCCGCCTTCACTCTCCCCGACCTGGATCTTCGCAGGGTATCACAGCTTCTTCCGTTTGCAGCCGTCATTTCTCTCTTCGGATTCCTGGAAGCCGTCTCGATTGCAAAAGCCATCGCGGCCAAGACAGGCCAGCACCTCGACCCCAACCAGGAGCTGATCGGCCAGGGGCTGTCCAATCTTTTAGGCTCCTTTTTCAAAAGCCATCCGGTATCGGGTTCTTTTGTGCGATCGGCGGTAAATCTTCAAAGCGGCGCCGTATCCGGCATGTCGAGTGTATTTGCCAGTATCACCGTGGTTGCGGTCCTTCTTTTCTTTACTCCGCTTCTCTACTATCTTCCGCAGTCGGTGCTGGCCGCCATCATCATGCTGGCGGCCCTGGATCTGATCAACGTCTCCGGTTTTGTCCATGCATGGCGCGCCCAGTGGTATGACGGAGCCATATCCGTCATCGCATTTATCTCCACCCTTCTTTTTGCACCGCATCTGGAGCGTGGTATTTTCATCGGCACAGGCCTGTCGCTGATGGTATTTCTCTATAAAAGCATGCGTCCGGCGGTCGCCTCGCTTTCCCTGTATGAGGACGAAACGCTGCACGATCACATCACCTATTTTCTTCGCGAATGCCGCTTTATCGAGGTGGTTCGCTTCGACGGCCCGCTTTTTTTCGCCAGCGCCGCCTATCTGGAAGATCAGATCGCAGCCCATATGCAGCAGAAGAAAGAACTCCGGCACATCCTCATTTCGGCAGTCAGCATCAACGATCTGGACGCAACCGGGGAGGAGGCATTATCTTTGATCATCGACCGGGTGCGAAGCGCAGGCATCGATATTTCCATTGCCGGAGCCAACCGCAACGTCTTAGGCGTACTGAAAAGGACCCACCTTTTCGCAAAAATCGGTGAAGACCACTTTTACCCGACCATCGAAAAAGCCATAAAAACGATTCACCGATTGACTCACAACGAGAAGGAGGAGGAGGCCTGCCCCCTGACGACCGTCAGCCGCATCCCTCAACCGAAGAATTGACCGGTGATCCGATCAGATTTGGAGGTCTAGAATGCCCGTCATCACCGTTTTCAGCGGAGACTATTGCGATGAAGCCGACGTGGTCTGGAGGGTCCGGGCAAAAACCGGATACGAGCTGGTCACCGACCATGATCTCATGGCCGAAGCAGGCAAACGCTCCGGGATTGCGGAGGAGACACTTGAGCGCCTCTTTTCTGCCAGGCAGTCCATTTTCGACAGGCTCGGAAGAGAAAGGGAGCGCTCTCTGGCCTATCTGAAGCTCTCCGTCGCCGAGATGCTCGCAAAAGAAAAGCTCATCTTCGCCGGCTTCTCCGGCCAGCTCATCCCCAAGACCGTGACCCATGTTCTTCGGGTCTGCCTCATTGCGGATTTGAAGTATCGGCTTGCAGCCGCCCGGAAGATCGACGGCCTCTCCGAAAAGGAGGCGGTCAAGCAGATCGGAAGGTTGGAGGAAGACCGCGCCTCCTGGATGAGGTCCCTTTTCGGTAAAGAAGACCCTTGGGAGGAGTCCTTCTACGATATCGTTCTGCCTATGGACAAGATCGGCATCCAGCAGGCCGTAAACATCATTTGGGAAAACGCAAAAAAATCGGTGGTTGAACCGACCGGGCCGTCCCGGCAGGCGGTCAAGGATTTTCTCCTGGAAGCCCGGGTCCAGGAAGCGCTGATCAAGGCCGGCCACTTTGTCGGGATCGCCGTTTCAAACGGCGCGGTCACGCTGACGATCAACAAGCATGTTTTGAGACTCAAACGCCTGGAGGACGAGCTCCGGTCCATCGCCGAAACCATTCCGGGTATAGCCTCTGTGACCACAAAGGTCGGAAAAGATTACCATAAATCGAATGTCTATCGGCAGCACGACTTTTCCCTTCCCGATCGGGTGCTGATTGTAGACGACGAGCGGGAGTTCGGCCATTCGCTTTCCGAACGACTGGTGATGTGCGACATCGGTGCGGCAGTCACCGACAGCGGGGAGACCGCACTCGATCTGATCCGGGAAGAAGAACCGGAGGTGATGATCATCGACCTGCGGATGCCCGGAATCGATGGTTTGGAGATCCTGCGGCGGGTCAAGAAGACAACCCCCGAGGTGGAGGTCGTGATCCTCACCGCCCAAGGGTCCGAAGCCGAGCGCAAGCTTGCCATGGAGCTTGGGGCCTTCGCCTTCCTGCAAAAACCGGTCGATATCGATCTCCTGAGCGAGACGCTGCGGCAAGCCAAAGAGAAGATGAGGCGCAACATGCAGGGAAAACCAAAGCCGTGATCCGGCTCCGCAGAAATTCGAAGCACGAATCCGAAACAGTCACGGGATTGACTATAATTGATATAATTGATTTTATTCCTTAATTCGATGTTGGGTGTTCGACGTTCATCTCTTTCCCGTCAGCCTTTTCGCCAGCCCCGAGAGCCGGTCGTGCGGTCTGTCGTTGTTCAATGCGACCGCAACGGCTCTTCTCGTACCGATGACCACCACCAGCCGTTTTCCCCGCGAGATGGCCGTATAGAGGAGATTGCGCTGCAGCAGCGGGTAGTGCTGCGTATGCAGGGGGAGGATCACCGCAGGATATTCGGAGCCTTGAGATTTATGAACCGAAATGGCGTAGGCAAGGGACAGGGCGCCGAGCTCCGAAAAATCATACGGGACAATCCGTCCGTCGAAATCCACTTCCAGGGTTTCCCTCCGGGGATCGAAGGCAGAGACGATGCCGATATCCCCGTTGAAGATCTCTTTCCTGTAGTCGTTCTTCAGATGCATGACCTTGTCGCCGATTCTGAATGACCCGATCGGCTTGTCGTTTTTCATTTTTTCCGGATTGAGCGCTTCCTGAAGGACCCGGTTCAAGTGAACGGTGCCGACTCTTCCTTTGTGCATCGGCGTGACGACCTGAATATCCGTGAAGGCATCGAGGCCGTATCGATCCGGAATCTGTCGCGTGCATAAATCGATGAGGATTTCGACGATTCGCTCCGGCCGGTCTTCTTCGATGAAGGAGCACTCCGAAAGATACTCTCCGTTCGAGTCCCAGTCCGGCTGAAGCCCCTCCCGCACCCGGTGGGCGCCCGAAATGATCGGGCTCTGCCGCGCCTGCCTGAAAATTTCCTTCAGCGTGTAGGTTTGAATCCGATCCGATCGAATCAAGTCCGAAAGAACGTTTCCGGGACCGACGGAAGGGAGTTGGAACACATCCCCCACCAGGATCAGCCGGGATCGAAGGTGAACGGCCTGCAGCAGGTGATGCATCAGAAGCGTATCGATCATCGAAGCTTCGTCCACAATGATGGTATCGGCTGTCAAAGGATCTGCCTGGTTTTTCTCGAATCTTCCGGCCTGCAGATTGAATTTCAATATCTTATGGACGGTCTCCGCCTTCTTACCCGTGAGTTCACCGATCCTCCGGGCCGCACGGCCGGTGGGTGCAGCCAGCAGAATCTGCTCTCCCCTTTGCTCGAGGAGGGCCGTCAAGGCGCGGATCAGGGTCGTTTTCCCGGTGCCGGGACCTCCTGTGATCACGGCGACGCGATGGTCGAGAACGCCTTTGAGGACGGTCTCCTGTTCTTCCGAAAGCCGGAGGGCCAATCTGCACAAAACAGCCTCGGCGATCGATTCGGAATCGAGATCCGGCGGCGGAACCGGAAGCGAGAGCATGGCGAGCAGCCTGCGGGCGATGTTTTCTTCGGCATCATGGAGCGGCTTCAGGTAGACAGCGGTTCTATCGCCGTTCTGAACGAACGCCACCTCGCGGTTCTCCGAAAGCTCTTCCAGGGCTTGGTCGAAGGAACCTTCCGATACTTCAAACCGGCCGCACCGATTCAACAGGGCATCCGAATAGAAAAAGGTGTGCCCTTCTTCCACCGCCTGCTGCAGAATGTTCAAAACGCAGAACTGAACCCTCCGGCGGTCGTCTGCAGGAAGTCCCATGTGCCGGGCAACGGCATCGGCAATCGGGTAGCCGATCTTCGGGAAATCCTGTGCGAGCAGATAGGGGTCTTTCTGAATGATGTTCAGGGCATCGGCCCCGTATCGCTCGTAGATCCTTGCGCAGACCGGTCCGACCACCCCGCATTCCTGGAGAAACTGCATCAGATGAAAAAGCGCACGGTGATTTTTCCAGGCACTGGCGATGCATTCGGCGTTCGACGGGCCGATCCCCTTGACCTCGGCCAGCCGGTGAGGCGCCGTTTCGATCACCTCGAGCGTCTCTTCACGGAAATGCCGGACAAGCCGTTCCGCCGTTTTGGGGCCGACTCCTTTGATGCAGCCGGACTGCAGATACTCTTTGATCCCCTCCACGGTTGCGGGAAGAAGCAGTTCCGCCGAAAGGATCCGAAACTGCTCACCGTATCGCGCATGGGTTTCCCAGTTCCCCCGGATCCTTAACATTTCTCGGGGACTCGGGTCCGGAAGCGTTCCGATCACGGTGATGAGCCCCTCGGAATTTTCGGGTTTGAACCTGGCGACGGTGAACCGCGAGGTTTCATCGTGATATGCGATTCGTTCCAGGCGCCCCTCCAGAACGGTTTCCGGGTACGACTCGTTCATAAGCGCCGCCCGATGATCCATTCGACCGCCCCGAAGAGATCTTCTGCGACATAGTCCGGAGGGGTTTTCCGCTCCATCAGGATTCTTTCCGAAGGCCTGCCGCTTCCGGTCCGTACCAGCACGGCATGCCTGCAGCCCGCGTTCCGGGCGCATTCGATATCCTTTACACTGTCTCCGACCATCCAGGCATCCGAAAGTGCGATCCGATAACGCTTCCTCGCCTGCTCGATCAGCCCCGGCTTCGGTTTTCGGCAGAGACACCCCTCCTCCGGCCGGTGCGGACAGTAAAAGATATCTTCGATCGATCCTCCGTATTCTTCGACCGAATCGCACATCTTCCGATGCATCTCCTGGAGAGCGGACTCTGTGAGCAGGTTCCGGTTGACGGCCGACTGGTTGGTGACGACGATTGCGGCAAACCCGGACCGCTTCAGCAGTTTCAAGGCCTGCAGGCTTCCGGGAAGGAAATGGAATTCTTCCCAGGATTTGACATAATCCGGTGAATCTCGATTGATCACCCCGTCTCTGTCGAGAAAAACGACACGCTGGATTTCAGATTTTTGATTTTTGATTTTAGATTTTCCCGCAATCCCGCCTCGACGGGACAACCCGTAACCCGCAACCCGGAACCCGCTCTACTCTGCAACCGCGAATGCGCCCGAGAAACCGACCTTCACAAGGGCGGCCTCCGTCTCCTCCGCCTTCTTCAAATCCGAAAACGGACCCACCCGCACGCGGTGAAAGATCTCGCCCTTTCGATCGAAAGTTGCGATATGAACCTTTTCAAAGGCCTGCGCCAACTGCTGCTTCAGCCTTTCCGCATTTTCGCGGTTCGAAAAAGCCCCCACCTGGATGTTGAAGCTTCCGCTGTAGAGGTAATCGTCCGGAAGAGCCCGCGGGGGGCCTCCCCCTTTTTGCTCGGGCATCGGCACAGCGAGTGCAACCACCTCGACCGGTCCGGTTCCGGGACCGACGATGCCGATCTTTTTTGCTGCGGCATAGGACAGATCGATCACGCGGTCTCGGACGAAAGGTCCGCGATCGTTGATTCGAACCTCGATTTCCCTCTGATTGGAGAGGCTTCGAACCCGCACGCAGGTTCCCAGCGGAAGCGTTTTATGCGCGGCCGTCATGCCGTGCATATCGTAGGTCTCCCCATTGGATGTCTTGCGGCCGTGAAACGGTGCCCCGTACCAGGAAGCGATTCCCTGCTGGCGAAATCCTGCGGCGTCCGGGATGGGTTGATACCAGACCCCGAACACCCGGTAGGGTTTCGGGTAATGGGGAGGCCTGGGAGGCGGAACCTCTTTGGCGCAGGAAAAAGCGAAGAGCGCAAGAGCGACAGAAATCCGAAATCCGAAACCCGAAACCCGAAACAAATTCAAATGAGCAAAATTCCAATCGTCCAAATTCCGCTGCAATCTGAAGAGCGATCTCACAAAAGGCTTTTCAGCTTTTCGCTTTGGATATTGGATCATTCGGATTTCGGACTTCGACCTGCCCGCCAGTGCCATTGGGATGTTCATTTCTATATGCGCATTGCCTACTCCAGGTATTGTTCATCCTGTGATCTACACAGGCTGCGGCAGGCGGGTATTCGAATTTCGAATTTGGCAAAAGATGGATGTCACAAGCCGCCTGAAAACCGGCAGGTATGGGCTAGCTCGGAATCGCAATCTTGAGCACATCCATCATCTTGTCGGTAAAGTGAAAAACGATATCCTTCTGGACCCTTTTGGGGATCTCCTCGAGATCCTTCTCGTTCCATTTCGGCAAAATGATCTTCCGGATTCCCGCGCGATGGGCGGCAAGAACTTTCTCCTTGATTCCGCCGACCGGAAGCACCTGCCCCCTCAAGGTGATCTCACCGGTCATGGCAAGATCCTTTTCGATCGGTTTCTGCATCAGCATCGATGTGAGCGCGGTCAGCATGGTGACTCCGGCCGAAGGACCGTCCTTCGGGATGGCGCCGGCGGGAACATGGATATGGATGTCATGACTTTCGAAGAAATCCTCCGGCACTCCCAAAGCCCTGGCATGGGTTCGGACAAAGCTCAGGGCGGCCGTCGCGGATTCCTTCATGACATCGCCGAGCGTTCCGGTGAGCATCACGCGCCCGCGACCGGGCACGACGCTCACCTCGACCTCCAGCAGCTCGCCGCCCACCTGCGTGTAGGCCAGCCCCTGCGCCACGCCCACGCGGTCCTCAAGCGTCACCTCGTCGGGATCGTACGGGGCCACACCCAGCATGGCGTGCAGGTCAGTGGCAGCCAGCG
>QZKK01000191.1 GCA_003599475.1 Desulfobacteraceae bacterium | reverse complement strand
TTGCTGTTTTCCAGCATCCGATGCGTGATCTCACCGAGTGCAAACAGCACATCGGGGTCGTACCCCTTCCGGCCGGGATGGAGACCGCGTTTCATGGCATGCGAATTTTTCCGGAGGATGGTGTGCTGGTATCCGATGCACAGCGTTTGCGGATTTGCCTCTCGGGCACCGTGCCAGACGAACCGCTCCCAGGCATGCCCTTCGTAGAGGGTCATCACCACCGAGGGGGAAAGTTTCCGGCATACCGTCTGGACCTGCTGATGAAGGCGCAAGTTCTGCAGGCCCGGTGTCAGCACCGAAAGCTCGGAGACTTTCAGGTAGAGGCGCCTCCGATACGGTACCGGTTCTTTTGCGGCAAGGGTTCGAAGATAAATCCGGAGCCGCAGCATTTGGATCAGATAATCCACCTCCGCTCTCGGAGACTGTGTGTCGGGCAGCAGAAAACGTGCGCAGGATCCTTTTCTAAGCGCCTTCCGCTGGAGCTCGGGGCTGTGGAAACCGCTCTGATTCCTCATGAGGAGCAGGGTGGAGAGGCCGCGCTTCTTCAGCCGCTCCTGGATTTCACCAAAATAGAAATCGTGTGTGCCGTCGAGATGATTCCGATTGACCAGCCAGGTGACGATAACCACATCCGCTTTCGCCAGTCCAAGATCCGGCAATGCGGGTGCACCCAGGCCCGGATGTCCGATCCGCCGGGAATCGCGGTAATAGAAGGAACGAACGAACCCCTTCATGAACTGGGCAAAATGGTAGGCCGGATGCTGGCTCAGGTTTCTTACGGATACGAACGGGTTGGATTGGTGCATTCGTGCCGTGATCCGGACCGTTTCCTGGAGGACATCCGAATATGCCGATAGGATAAAGGGAACCTCGTTGATGATGTGAAGCCATGGAACCGCTGCGATCTCCTGCGGCGCATCCGGGCGTCCGATCAATTCGTCGCAGGCACGGGTGAGCCGCTGGTATTCAACCTCGGTGATCACTGCACAATGAGGAGAAAGATGACCTAACATAGAGCGAATGTTTCGGACACGGATAAACACGGATGGACACGGATTCAAATAAAACAACAAATTCCAAGCAACAAATTCCAAAGCTTTTCTTTATGTGAAAACCTGTGAAGATCTGTGTCCCCTTAAAGATCCTGCCTGCGCAAATACTCGAGGAGGTTTTGAACGGCTTCTGTCTCCATTGCAACCCGGGTCTCCATAGTCAGCGTGGCTTGGTGAGGAGAGAGGATGGCCCCCGGGTGGTCGCACAGGGGGCCGCTGTACGGTTCTCCGGGATAAACATCCAGTCCGGTACCGGCAATATGTCCTGAAAGAAGTGCCGCATGCAGCGCCCGGTCGTCCACCATATCCCCACGGGCCATGTTGATGAACCAGGACCCTCGTTTCATCACGGAAAATTCCGAGTGCCCTAAACGCAGCGGAGTCTCTTTCGATCCGGCTGCATGAAGGCTGACGATATCGGATTGGGTTAGCAGATCCGGCAGTGTGACAATTTTTACATCATTCCGCCGCATCCAGCCGATGTCGGGATCCGGGTCGGTCCCGATCACCCGAGCCCCGAATGTCGCAACGAGCTCGGCTACACGGCGGCCGATTCTCCCAAGCCCGATGATGCCGACGGTTTTCCCGGACAGCAGCCGTCCGGGAAATCGCTGCCACCGGTGCACGTGCATCGCATCATTTACCTCCGGCAACCGCCGCAGCAGCGACAGGATCATCCCCAGGGTGAGCTCGGCAACCGCAGCCGTGGGAGCATCCGGAGTGTTCATTATGGCAATTCCCTTTTCCCGCGCGTACACCCGGTCGATATTGTCGGTACCCGCTCCCACCCGGCTGATGCACTTCAATTCGGGCAGCCGGGAAAGGGTGCATGCGTCATATTTTTCAACCCCGGCGATCAATCCGGAACAATGACCGCAGACGGACGACACTTCTTCCGGAGTCATGCGCTTCCCCGAGTCGTTCAGTCCGTAGGAAAATCCGCTTCCCTTCAGCAGCTCGATCGGTTGCTCCGAATATTCACCGAAGGTGGACAGCGTAACGAAGATCTCTGCAAATTCTGTCATTTCGTTTTCCTCAAACGATTTCCCAGCCGGCCGCTTCGAGAAGTCGTGCACCGTATCCGTTTGGGTCGAAAGGGTCAAGGACCCGGTAGGCGGATTCCCGAATTCGATTCAAATCGGCTTCATGGTCCAGGACACCGGCAATCCTTGCGGCGGTTCTATCGATATCCGGGTCGATCAGAAGCGCCGTTTCCCCATCCTGGGCATACAGGTCGGAAGCCCCCACACCCGCCTGCACGATCGGGATGCAGCCACAGGCCATGGCCTCCACCGGCGGCATGCCAAACCCCTCCAGCGTGCTGGGGAAAAGCAGCAGACGATGGGAAGCATACTGCTGCATCAGCTCCCTTTCAGACAGATTTTGGACGACAGGCAATTCCAAGCCGTCCGGAATACCGTCCCTTGTCCAGACGGTCGTCATCGTATGGGGCCTCAACAGCTTTACCGCCTGCAGGATCCGCTTTCCCGCATCGCCGCCTTTATGAAGTCCTGTGCTGAAATGAAAAAGAATGTCTTTGCTTCTTCTACCGGGATTGTTATGGAAACGCTGTTCCCAAAAAATTGTGGAAATAACGTCCGGAACCACGGGCGGCGTCGGGATATGGTCTGAGACCGCACGAGAAGTCCAGGGAGAAATCGCGATGATCTGTCCCCTGAACGCTCTTCGGATCCACCGGAACAGCTCCGCAAAGCCGTGTACGATCTCTTCCGGATGATGGATCTGGTAGATGGTTTTTTCCTGAGGATAGAGATTTCTGAGCTCTGCCACCTGCGCGATGGTCATGACAAGAAGGGCGTCGAGCCCGATCAGCTGTGCTTTAGAAGGAGTCCGGAATACGTTTATAATCGAAAGTCGCTTCGATTCGGAAGACTCGAAATCGCTGATGATCTCCTGATAACTGAAGGATCGGTGTTTCAAATAATCTGTAATGTAATGGCGGATAAGGCGAATCCATCGAAGCGGCTCTTTTCTTAACTTTACGAAGTAATAATAGTAGGGAAGTCTCGGTATAAATAGATGAACTTGATGCCCCCTTTTGCATAGGTCCAGTGCAGCGATCGCTGCAAGCTTCTGTGGACCCGCTTTGTTGTTGGCTGGAAGAACGATACCGATTCTAAGCGTTTTGCCGTCCACAAACCTGTCTCGCTCGCGAAGCCAGATTCCGAGCGGCATTTGCCATAAATAAGATGTCGGTCCCAAGTGCGATGAATCGATACCCGAGGGATAAATGGGAGTTTAGCTCGTCTACAGCACTGCCGGGATGAACGATATGAATACCCGCCGCAAGGCCTTTTGCACGGGTCGCTTCCAGAACTCTACTCTTTGCCGATTGCACCTCTGCATGATCCAGTTGTCCGGGCAGCCCCATCGACATGGATAAATCATAGGGACCGATAAAGGTTCCATCGATGCCCTGTACGGACAGAATGTCTTCGATGGCGTTTACAGCATCGATGTGTTCGATCTGAACCATAAGCAGTGTATTCTCGTCGGCGCTGCGCACGTAATCGATATAGTTTTCGTATCCAAAACCGTACCCTTGCCCACGCTGTGCACCGCAGGCTCCTCTTTGACCCAGCGGAGGATATTTGACCGCGTCTACCGCAGCTTCGGCATCCTCCTTGCTGTTTACCATGGGAACCATGACACCGGCGGCCCCTGCATCCAGTACGGCCTTTGCCTGAATCGGGTCGATTCCTGCCAGCCGCACCAATGGGATCGCTCCCCTACCCTCTACTGCCATGATGAGCCCTAAAACTTCGGAAACATCGATTGCGGTATGCTCGGTTTCGATCATCACCCAGTCGTAACCGGCATCGGCCAGGATCTCCGCCACCGAAAGGTGCCCCATGGTCAGCCAGGTCCCGATGCTCACCCGATCCTGTTTCAATTGCGTCTTGATTCTTGAAGCCAGCATACAGAACTCTTCCGCTCCGTTGATCCCGCCTCAGCGGGGAAATAATGGAACACAAGCCGCTTCGGCTAGCCGGCCTTCCGCAGAACGATTCTCCCGAAGGAGCTCAGCCGGTGCTTCTGCAAATATTCCTGAAATTCAGAAAACGCTAGATTTTCGCGGTTTTCGAACAGGTACCGCGCAAACCGTGGCCACTGCAAACCGGGTTCCGCCCTCACCATCCGGTGAACCGATTCCGTATCGAACATCCCGGGTGTGCTCAACTCCAGAATCTCGAATCCGTGCGTGCCAGCCAGTGATTTCAATCCCTCCACGGAAAACACATTCAACCGATCCGGCGGGTAGATGTTATCCGAACGGTCCCAGAGCACCCACACGTCGAATCCGGTCAGAATGGTGCCGGCGATCATCAATCCGCCGGGCTCAATCGCCTCATGCGCGTTTCGGAAAAACCGCGCGACATCCGAACACCGGTCGAGAAAATCAAAGGCCAGCAGTACGTCCACCGGCTTAAACGGTTTGAAATCGAAACGACTGTCCGTTCGGACAGATACTCCGGTGATCTCGACACCGGCCCATTCGATATCGGCAATCGGGTTGGTGACGGCGATGGGAAACAGGCCGGGCTCCAACCGATAGAGCTCCGAAAGCAGCAACTCGCTGTGATACCCGACCGCAACTCCCCGCCTGGCCCCAGGGCGATACTCATCGCACACATCCAGGAGCCATCTCGCCCTTGGATAATAGATCTTTTCGCGGCGCGTCTCCCGGGTCTCGGGAAGCACCTGCTCCCGCCAGAATCGCCACGCCGTTGAATTCCGATAAAAACCGACGATCTCGTCATCGGCAGGCCGAGGAGCGACATACAGGCTGTTGCATGCCGAACAGTGCCGATAGGTCATCTTGGATTTCTCGAATACCGGACGGCTGTCTTCTCCCGAGCAGCCCGGGCACCTGCAGGGATGCAGGTTTTGAGGCAAGGCGAGCTTCTGCTCCACCTCGAGTGCGAGCATCTCCCGGAAACGGCTCAATTTCGCATGCGGCTTCACCTCATGTTCGATGACATCGCTGTCAAACACGACCGTTCTCATGCAACCCCCCTTTCCAGACGGGGGACGGATAGATCCTGTTTCGACTGGCGGTATACGGTATCGACGATTTCCATCACCCGCAGCGCGTCTGTACTTGAGCTGTCCGCAACCGGCAGATCTTCCCGGATGCAGCGAATCAGCTCCCGGACCTGCAACTCCCAGGAAAGATCCTTATCGTAATAAACGGTTTCCTCCCGCGGGTTGCCTACGGCTGAAAACTCGTTCGATTCAGGCCGTCTTCCGATAACCAGGTGCTCCCGGCCATAGCTGCCTGTTTTAGACAGCAAGCCCTGGGCCACGAGATAGCCGCCTTCGAGCCCGATCTCCAGCCTAAAGATGTGCTTCCACAAGGTGGCGGAGGAATGAAGCTGGGCCATTTGACTCTGCCGGTTCCGCAGGAAAACGAATGCATTGTCCTCGACGGGGATGTTCCAGAACGAAGTCGCCAGCATGCCGTTGACTTCCTGGAAATCTCCGCAGAAGAACCGAAACAGGTCCAGCATGTGAATTCCCTGATCCAGCAGGATGCCTCCGCCGGACATTTCCGGATCGTTCCTCCAGGAGGTTTCAAAATCTCTTCCCGGCCCTCCGGACTTGCCGTAGACGCCTCGCATCCACATGATGCGCCCCATGCGTCCGGCATTCACGATCGACTTGGCTTCAATGATGGCAGGATGGTGGCGATGATTGAAACCAAACATCACCTTCAACCCGCCGCGGGTGCGCTCCGCTTTCTGAATCCTCTTGATGTCCGCCAGGTTTCTTCCCGGCGGCTTTTCGCAGAAAATATGGCATCCCCGTTCAAGCGCGTAGACCGCTACGTCCGGTATAAATCGATTCGGTGTGCAGACAAAAACGACTTCAGGACGTTCCCGATCGATGGCTTGCCTGTAGTCCTCATAATGAGGGCAATCCAATCCCGTTGTTTCATTCGACGCGACCGGATCGCAAACGGCGGCCAATTCCAGTTCGGGGAGACTGTCCACCACCCGCCTTCGGATATCTCCCATATACCCGTATCCGACAATGACCGACTTCATGCGGTGACCTCAAGCGTTCGCTTGTACAGCATGTTCTGTTTCTTGTCCGCTGCCAGAATCGACAAGACCTTTTCGATGTCTCGGGGGTGATCCACACCATAAGTTTCTATGGAAGTCGGCACCCCCAGGATCCGATGCCCGTGTTCCAGAAGCCGAAGCATATCCACCGACTCGACCCGCTCGAAGGGGGTTTCCGGAAGCCCTGTAAACCGGTGCAGAAACGAGGTCCGAAAGGCCATCAACCCTGTTTGGCGGTATATGGGGCAATCTCCCTTGACCCGGAAGTAAGGGATGGGAGACCGTGAATAGTACAGGATGTATCCGGCCTGGTCGGTTGCCGCCTTTACGATATTGATGTCGTTGAAGTCCGCCGGATCCCTGATTTCAGAAAGCAGGTTCGTGCACTGGAGATCCGGATTCTCCTGTAGGGGTTTCGCCACTCGTTCGACCGTTTCGGGCAGCGTGAGAGGTTCATCCCCGGCAACGATTATCACGATATCGGCCCCGGAAGCGTAGGAGGCTTCATCGACTCGGGTGGTGCACCGCTCATGGGCATCCGATGTCATGACGGCTTTCCCCCCCGAGGCCGTCACCACATCGAAGATCTCCCGATCGCAGGTAGCCACCACCACTTCGTCGATTCCGGCCGCAAGCCGTGCACGGCGGCGCACATGCTCGATCATCGGCAGATCAAGGATCATGACCAACGGTTTTCCGGGAAATCGGGATGAAGACATCCGAGCCGGTATGATTACCGATGTTTTCAATATCTCCTCCCTTGTCCAGTTTCCAAATTCCGGATCAGTTTCCCTAACTCTCTCCTGCCGTCCACCTTCATGCCTCCAGGAATCAAGAAGGGATCATGGAACGCACAATTTTTTTTAGGCGTTCCCCATAAGAAAGTTCGTCATGATAAAGAAAATATTTCAGTGAAGCCAGCATCTCCTTTCGATCGAATCGAATCGGATCCGCCACTAGTTGTCGAACTTTTTCTCCGAGGTCTTCCTTGGCCCTGCAAAAGAAGAGCCCCTTGATTCTTTCGACGCCTCTGAAATGCTCATAATATCTCAAGGTGTTGTGCGGACTGGTATAGTGAACGCCATCGTTGTAGACAACGGCCAGAACGTTTGTGCCGCAAATCAGGGCTTCGATGATCATGGTGGTCAAAGGGGCAACGACCAGACGGGCATTGAACAGCAGAGACGGATAATAATCCAAATCGGGTTGATAGGTGTTATCCGTCTTGCGGTAATGATATTCTCCGGCTTGTCTGTCCAAAATGACATTTTCAAAAAAATCCGGTCGAAATACATCCTCACATATCCGTTGATGTTTTTTGGGATGTGGACGATATACGATTTTCGTCGTCCCGTAAAGTGCCGGGTTGCCTGAGATTTCAAAATCAAGGATTTTCAGGGCGGAAAGTTCGTCAAAGGGTTCGGCACAGCCGCAAAAAAGGATGTAGTCGAAGTCGTACGGTGGGGCGAAATGTTTCGGGTCGTTGGAAAAATAGGAGTCGAATCGAGGAGTGCCGATACAGGTAACCTTGTCACTGCTCATTCCGTGGATGTATACGGCATGTTCCTTGCTCTGCTCCCCCCAGACGGATAGATGATCGGGCAGTGCCCACATAATCGACTTGCTGGAGATGTTATCCCAGTTGTCGATCAGGAACAGAGTCTTATAGGAAAATCGGCTCTTCAGCCGCGCCACGTCCGTTCCGATCGGATCGTAGGCTGAAGATGGAATGATGACCAGATCCGGTCGGATCCGCTCCAGGTATCGAAGGATGTCCTCATTGACTGTCAGCTGTCTCACAAGATATGGGATGGCGATTGCGGACAAGGGGGCGGAGCCCAGAATTGGATATTTCAACCCTCTGACAGAACGCAACCATCGCAAAAAGAAATTCCCCCGCCGATTGGATCGATACCATTGCGCAGTCATCGGCCAGTATAGAATCAGAAAGCGCCACATGAATGTGGAGGACCTTTTGCGGTATTTCCACATCAGCACGTTCAGCAGTTCGACGTGCTTTGCGACAACCGCCTCATCGACGGTAAAGTAGCCGGCGAAATGCTCCTTGCATTCGAAGGATGCCCGATTTTGGACCTTTTCATATGCAATATACCAGCACTCCTCGTTTTCAAGCGTGTTAAAGGCGCCCGAGTGGATATAGTTTCTGACATACAGGTCTGAGGTGATGATGATCAAGATGCGCATCGTTCAAGGTCTCTGATAAGGCAATTTTTGCCGATCAGTTTCATTTCAGGTAGGATGCTTCAAACGGGATATGGGCCCTGAGTTTCTTGGCAATGGAGATTTCTTTATCGTTGGCCTTGATCTCTCCCTTTCCCATTGCGCATTCGATCTTGCGGACCCCTCCGACCAGCCTGCGGAAGCCCTCGGGTTCGATGGATGCGGCTTGATCCGAACCATACATCGCCCGGTTCAGGGTGATATGCCGTTCCAGTGATGATATACCCAGCGCCGCGGCGGCAAAGGAGACTGCCAGGCCGACCTCGTGCCCGCTGTAGCCGACCCTGCAGCGATACCGATCGGTAAGGGCTTTGATTCGGTTCAAATTGGCGTCCTCATCGGCCATCGGGTAGGTGGAAACGCAATGCATCAGTTCAAAGGGGCAATCGGCCCTGCGAAAGATTTCGACGACCCGGTCGATCTGTTCGCTTGTGCTCATGCCCGTTGAGATGAAAGTGTGCTTCCTTTCCGATGCCACATCCCTGACCAGATCCTCATAGACGATCATCGGGGAAGCCAGTTTGTTGTACTTCAGATCGAACCTCCGCAAGAAGCGCTGGCTCGGAATGTCCCAGGCGGAGGCGAACCAAACGATTTTTTTTTCTTTGCAGTAAGCATCGATTTCTACGTACTGATCGGCTCCGAACTCAAGCCCCTCTTTCTGAGCCCGCTGGGTTTTTCCCCATGGACTTTCCCTGTGGGAGTCCAGAAACTCACTCGAATAGACCAGGTCGATTGTACGCTTTTGAAATTTAACCGCATCTGCTCCTGCATCGGCCGCCACGTCGATCAGTTCCTTGGCAATTTTCACTTCTCCATTGTGGTTGATTCCGATTTCAGCGATGATAAAAATACTCATTTTGCTCTTTCTCCACTATGGGTGTTAGAAAATAAAGATGAATCTGCTTGACTCAAAACATCTCTGACTCGCATTAAACGCTCGCATAGGTAACCGTTTTGCTTGACTCCTCAGATACTGCCTGCTGATGCAGTCGCCAGTACATCCCCTTTTGCTGCAACAGTTCTTTATGATTCCCTTCTTCTACGATTCTCTTGTCATCCAGTATGAGGATTCGATCAGCATTCTTTATGGTTGATAATCTGTGGGCAATAATGATCACCGTATATTTTTCTGAAATATCGTCAATAGCCTCCTGGACCTGTTTTTCCGAGATGGTATCCAATGAACTGGTGGCCTCATCAAATATGATGAGTTCGGGTTTCCGAACAACGGCGCGCGCTATGGTGATCCGCTGTTTTTGACCGCCTGAAAGCTTCGCCCCCTTATCTCCCACCACGGTGTCATATCCATCAGGAAATTCGCGGATGAAATCATGGGCGTTGGCGATTTTTGCGGCTGCGATGATCTCCGCCATGGGATACCGGCTCATATCGAAAGCAATGTTTTCTGCGATGGTTGCATGAAAAATGAAGGGATCTTGACTCACATAGCCGATCTTTTCCCTCCACGATTCAATCCGAATCTCTTTTAAATCGATTCCGTCGATTTGTATCGTCCCTTGAAGGGGATCGTACAGTCGAACCAAAAGATCCATCAGTGTGGATTTTCCGGCCCCAGACGGCCCGGCTATGGCCGTGGTTTGGCCCTTTCGAATCGTCAAGGATAAATTCTTAAATACCTCTCCCCGGCTGGGGTAAGTAAACGTAACATCGGTAAAAGTAATTTTATCGTCAAACGATTTCATCGAAACGCGCCCATCGTGAATGGTTCGGGTCGGCGACTTCAGGGCCGAATAGCTCATTTCAAGGTCCGGCAACACATTCATAATCAGCATTCGATGCTGTCCGATAATGGTCAAGGATGGATTGATGCGCAGAATGGCCACCATATACACTGTCAGCATTGGAAGCAACTCCGCCATCCGGTTTCCGTATTTTATTCTAAGCAGAATACCGATCGAACCGATTGCACATATGATCAGGGGCTCAAGAATCATTATCGGAATCGCATTGAGGATTTGCGACCGGAACTTATAATAAAAGTACGCGTTGATCTTTTCCCAAAACTTTCGAATCCACAATTTTTGATTCGAATAGATTTTGATCTGTCGAATGCCTGATATACTCTCATTGGCAATGGTCGTTTGATCTGAAAGCGCCTGGGTGACTTCTTTTCCGAACCGGTACGATACGCTGGACAATCTCTTTACGAGAAAACCAAAAAGTGTCCCCACTGCCAGTATTCCGAAAGCAGCATTTGGAGACATGGAAAACAACAGGATAATTAGAAATAAAATCTTGACGCTTTGAACAAATATGTCGGGAACCAGTTTCAGGACCGTACCGACATTGACGGGTGCGTTTAAAAGGCGATACAGCAATGTACCCTGCTTGTGATCCAAGAAAAACTGATGATCCGAATCCATATACTTGGTGTATATTTTGTTCTGAATATCCCTTCGGGATGCTTGAGAAAGCTTATTTGAATAAAAAGTGAAAGATAAGAAACATAATGCCTTCAGGGTTGTCGCGATGATGAAGATGGCACAAGCTGAAAAAAACAAATCCTGAAAGGGAACGACCTGAACGATATGGTTCATAATTCT
>QZKK01000041.1 GCA_003599475.1 Desulfobacteraceae bacterium | reverse complement strand
TGTCTGGATTCAAAACAAAAACCACCGTGCAGCCTTGTCACATCGACGTAGGCGAGAACGTGAACTCTTAGATATTAACTAAATAACGTTGTAGGGTTAATCACCAGTCAACGTCCTTCCAGCGAATCCGTCTTACTTGCTTTTTTTTGCGAATCGTCCGGCCAGACCGGAAAGAGTCCGATCCCATCGGATCGGACCCGCCCCGCCCGTAAAATCCTTTTAAATGTGGGTGGATTGATTAAATTAAGTGTTTTCAGAAGGTTCTTATCTCTGTGGCCGTCTTTAAAAAAAGGGCACGGTTGTTGCTTTAATCATTGACGCTTTGATTTGATCGGCTGCAGGGTTCGGGATTCGGAACCTAAAAAAATCCAAAAGCTTTGAGGGGATTGGAAGAAAGGAAAACATCCATGCGCTGGAAAGACATTCGATTGGCCCGGAAATTCGCAATCGGCTTCGGAGCCGTGCTGCTGCTGCTGAGCATCGTCGGCGGATGGTCGCTGCTCGGGATAAACGGCATTGTCGGCAATGCCAAGCAGGTCATCGACGGCAACCAACTGGACGGGCTGCTGGCCCAGAAAGAGGTGGATCACCTCAACTGGGCAAATAAGGTCAATGCCCTGCTGACCGATGAAAAAGTGACTGCCTTGAATGTGGAGACAGACGACCACAAATGCGCTTTCGGCCAGTGGCTCTACGGAGACGGGCGAAAGCATGCAGAAAAGCTTGTCCCCTCGCTTTCGCCTCTGCTGAAAAGCATCGAGGATCCGCACCTCAGGCTGCACGAATCGGCCGTCGACATCGGCCGGCACTTCAAGGCGGCAGATGCGGATCTACCCACCCTGCTCCTGACCCGTGAAATCGATCACCTCAACTGGGCGATTCAGATCCGCGACACCTTTCTGAAAGGGGAGCGCAGCCTGACCGTCCAGACCGATCCGCGCCAATGCGCGCTTGGAAAATGGCTGCAGGGCGAGCAGGCCCGCAGGACTTATGAGCAGCAGGATCGCGACTTCAAGGCCGTATGGGATCAGATGGTGATCTCCCATGAGGAGCTGCACCAATCGAGTCTTGCCATTCAGGAGGCAATCGTCCACTCGCCTCAGGATGCGCTCAAGCTGTTTGAGACCCGGACGGAGATAAAACTTCGGGAAACGGTCAAACACTTAAGAAGCCTGCGTGATGCGGCCGAAAAAAACCTCAAAGGCATCCAGCAGGCGAAGACGATTTTTGCCGGCCGGACGGCGCCGGCACTTGCCGAGGTACAGAATCTTTTGGCCGGCATCCGCCAGGAGACCAAAAGCCGCATCATGACCGACGCCCAGATGCTTCAGGCGGCGGTCGGAACCCGCACCGCAGTGATGGTTTTAAGTGCGGCAGCCATCCTGTTGGGTGTTTTTCTGGCGGTGGTCATCGCCCGCGGCATCCTGGGGCCCCTTCGCAAGGGGGTTGATTTTGCAAGGACTGTGGCCGCCGGGGACCTCTCGGCCGATATCGCGGTCCGGCAGCAGGATGAAGTGGGAGTGCTGGCCGAGGCGCTGAGACAGATGGCGGCAAACCTCAGGCAGACCGTTTCGGTGGCCGAACAGATCGCCCTGGGGGATCTCGGGGTCACCGTCAAGCTGCTGTCGGATAAAGATGCCTTGGGCAAGGCGCTGACCGCCATGGTCGCCAATCTGAAGGATACCGTGCAGGTCGCCGAAAAGATCGCTCTGGGGGATCTCGATGTCAAAGTGCGCCTACTGTCCGAAAAAGATACCCTGGGACAATCGTTGACCGCCATGGTCGCCAATCTGAAGGATACCGTGCAGGTCGCCGAAAAGATCGCCCTGGGGGATCTCGATGTCAAAGTGCGCCTACTGTCCGAAAAAGATACCCTGGGACAATCGCTGACCGCCATGGTCGCCAATCTGAAGGATACCGTCCGGGTCGCCGAAAAGATCGCTCTGGGTGATCTCGATGTCAAAGTGCGCCTACTGTCCGAAAAAGATACCCTGGGACAATCGCTGACCGCCATGGTGGCCAACCTGAAGGAAACCGTCCGGGTCGCCGAAAAAATCTCCCAGGGGGAATTGACGGCAAAGGTCAATCTCCTGTCCGAAAAAGATACGCTGGGTAAAGCCCTGCTCGACATGCTGCAGCGCCTCAATAAGATTGTAAGAGAGGTGCAGTCCGCAGCGGAAAATGTGGCTGCAGGGAGCCAGGAGCTCAGCGCTGGCTCCGAGCAGATGTCCCAGGGCGCCACCGAGCAGGCCGCATCGGCCGAGGAGGCCTCCTCCTCCATGGAGCAGATGGCCGCAAACATCAAGCAAAACGCCGATAACGCCTTGCAGACAGAAAAGATCGCATTGAAGGCCGCCGGAGACGCAGAAGCCGGCGGCAAGGCAGTGATCGAAACCGTAGCGGCCATGAAGGGGATCGCCCAGAAGATCTCGATCATTGAAGAGATCGCCCGGCAGACCGACCTCCTCGCGCTCAATGCCGCCATCGAGGCCGCGCGCGCGGGCGAGCACGGCAAGGGCTTTGCCGTAGTGGCTTCGGAGGTGCGCAAGCTGGCCGAACGGAGCCAGACCGCAGCGGGCGAAATCAGCCTCCTGTCAGGCAGCAGCGTGGAGGTGGCCGAACACGCCGGCCAGATGCTCGGCCGCATGGTGCCGGACATTCAAAAAACCGCCGAGCTGGTGCAGGAGATCAGCACCGCCAGCAACGAACAGAATACCGGCGCCGAACAGGTCAACACCGCCATCCAGCAGCTCGATCAGGTGATCCAGCAGAACACCTCGGCCTCCGAGGAGATGGCCTCGACCGCCGAAGAGCTCTCCGGCCAGGCCGAACAGCTCAAGGAGATCATCGCCTTCTTCAAACTCGACGACCGCCGCGACCCGGTGGTCCACAAGACCGATGCCCTCCCATCGGTTGCGGCTGTATCCCGGAAGAAAGCCGCCCGTCCGGAGCTCCATCAATCGAAAAGGGTCGGAAAGGTCGTGGTTCATAGAGATACCCCGGCGCGGCCGCCCGGAGTAGAACCGGTAAAGGGTGTCGTTCTGGATATGGGCGAATCCGGCGGCTGCAGCGATGATTCCGATGCCGGATTCGAGCGCTTTTAGAAGCAGAAGGAAAAATCAATCACAAGCAGGGGGCTTTGGCCAATGATCCGTTATGGCGGCTTCTTGATTCGGAGGTTGGCAGGGAGTCCAGGGGATCTCGCTCAGGTTGGCGGCACGCATCCGGATGGCGCATCCGTCATCGACCGGTGCAAGAGTCAATCTGCCATCTTCCACTTTCCATCGATACAGCCCGATGACATCATGGCAGACAGGATCGTTTGCAAAGAGAATCCGATCCTGTGCGACGAAATAGCTTCCCATGGTCCGCCATGCCGAGTCCTGGTGAATGATTCTAAAGACTCCTTTGCTGAAATTGATTTTCCACTCCCCTCCTTCCGGCGCCCAGTCCGGACACCGCAGGCAGTGAACGAGAGGTGATTTCGATTCTTTGCTTTTGACATAGGTCCCGTCTACGGGACTCCTCTTCGAATCGGGCAAAGGCAGGGTGTGAGGGTAAGGGGAGCGCGTGAAAAGATCGGCCCAGACTTTTTGGGCCGATATCTTTTCCTGAGCCGCAGCCTCATGGATATCCAGGAGAAAGATGAAGAAGAAAGTGATGATGAAAACAAAACAGCCGATCGGTCTCAAGGCATTTTCAGAATGTGCCGCCCGTAAGCGCCCGGGCGCCATGAACTCCCTAAATCGCATATACCTGCCCGGGGAATCCCCCGTCACGCCTCCACCTCATGCTTCACCTTGCCGCGATACAGCACCTGGGGGAGTACTCCGACCGCCGCCGCCATGATGAAGAGCGTGATTGCAATCGGGCTTTGCCAAAAAATCTCCAGGCTGCCCCCGGAGATCATCAGCGTCTGTCGAAGCGCCTGCTCCAAAAGACCCCCGAGTACCAGCCCCAGAATGACCGGCGCCAAAGGATAGTCCAACCGGCGCATGCAGTAGCCTAGAACCCCTAGGATCGTCGCGATCAGCAGATCCAGTGCGGAAGAATTCACGCTGTAAACCCCCACGAAAGAGATGGCCAGCACAATTGGAAAAAGCCACCGGGGCGGGGTTTTCAGAATTTTAACCCAAACGGCGACCAGTGGGAGGTTCAAAATGAGGAGCATCGCATTTCCGATGTACATGCTGCCGATCAGCCCCCAGACGACGTCCGGGTGTTTCTGGAAAAGAAACGGGCTGGGGCGGACCCCGGTCATGAGCAGCCCCCCATAGAGAACTGCGGTCACGGCGGATGCCGGAAGCCCCATGGTGAGAAGCGGGATGAGGGCGCCGCATGCTGCAGAGTTGTTGGCAGACTCCGGGGATGCAACCCCCCGGATCTCCCCTTGCCCGAAGCGCTCGGGTTCCTTGGACAATCGTTTTTCCAGCGTGTATGAAAGGAAGGATGCCGTCACATGGGCGGCTCCGGGCAGGACCCCGATCACGAATCCCAAAAATGAACCTCTCAGAATCGCCCCCACGCTTTGGCGAAAATCCTGAAAGGAGAGCCATATCCGAGTGATCTTTTCCACCACGAACTCGCCGGCTCTCATTTTCTCGGCGCTGATGAGGATCTCGGATACCGCAAAAAGACCGATGGCCACGACGATAATGTCGACACCTTCCATCAGCTTGGGGATGCCGAAGCTGAAGCGGATGATGCCCGTGGGCAGATCGCTTCCCACCGTAGCCAGCATCAATCCGAGGGTGGTGGAAACCAATCCTTTGCGGACCGATTTCCCCGCAAGGCTGGTCACGGTTGAAAGCCCGAAGACCATCAGGGCAAAAGCCTCCGCAGGCCCGAACTTGAGCGCCACTTGGGCCAGCGGAGGACCGACCATCATCAGCAGCACGACTCCGATGGTGCCGGCGATGAAGGATCCGATGGCTGCAATGGAAAGCGCCGGCCCGGCGCGTCCCTTTCGCGCCATCTGGTAGCCGTCCAGGCTGGTGACCACCGACGCAGCCTCGCCGGGCACGTTCAGCAGGATGGAGGTCGTTGACCCCCCGTACATGGCTCCGTAGTAAATGCCCGCCAGCAGGATGATCGCGCTGGCGGGCTCTTTTCCGTAAGTCAGCGGGATGAGAAGCGCCATGCCGCCCGCAGGTCCGATGCCCGGCAGAACGCCGATGAGAGTCCCCACCAGGCACCCGATGAAAGCGTAGAGAAGGTTGGTAGGGTCCAGGGCGATCTGGAGGCCGTATCCGAGATGGTTCATGATCTCGATCATGATGTATGATTACTCCAACAGCTTCCTGAGGATCCCCGGCGGCAACTGGATTTCCAGGACCCGGGTGAAAAGCCCAAAGACTCCCATACTGAGAGCGAGTGGAATCACAATACATTTCACCCAGGATTTCTCTCCCAGGAGTCGGGAACCGAGAAATAGAAACAGAAAAGTCGCAACCGGGTACCCGATCCACCCGATCGCGAATCCGTAAACACACAGCAGAACCGCCAGGATAAGGGTGCATGCGGCCGGTCGGGTGAAGGTTTCGGACGGCGAAGTCCCAACCGGCCGGATCAGCAATGAGAAACCGAGAGCCGTCATCAAGACGCCCAGGATTACAGGAAAGACCTTCGGACCCAGCGGGTCTCCGATCGTGACCTGCTCCATGACGAGAGCCTCCCACAGGTATCCTGCACCGAGGAGCAGGACGACGAAGGCCCCGATTCGCTCGGCTCGAATCATTGCACGAGCCCCAATTCCTTGGCCAGGTTCTGGTACATGGTCAATTCTTCATCCAGAAACTTCTGGAGCTTGTCTCCCGTGAGAAAGAGATCGACCCAGGCCTGTTTTTGGAGGACATCGTTCCACTGCTTGGTCTTGACCATCTTACCGAATGTATCCTCCCAGAACTTCATGCCTTCCTCCTTCATCCCGGGGGCGGCGTAGAACCCACGCCAGTTGGCCGAGGAGACGTTCACTCCGAACTCTTTGGCCATGGGAACCTTCTCGAAGATACCCGTCAGTTTCCGGTCCGACAGGATGGTCAGAGGACGGATGGTGCCGGATTCGGCATGTCCTGCAATCTCCCCGGCTTCCCCTACAAATGCCGTCACATGACCCCCTAACAGTGCAGCCAGCGCATCCGCGCCGCCCTGAAACGCCACGTAGCGCAGGTCTTTCAAAGGAAGGCCCAAGGCCTTGGCCATCATGGCGATCCTCATATGGTCCAGTCCCCCCGGAGGAGAGCTTCCCGCGAAGGTGATGCCGCCCGGCTGCTTCTTCCAATCGTCCAGCAGGTCCTTGAGGGTGGCGTACTTGGAGTCCTTCTTGACTGCAATGGCGCCGTAATCCACAAAGAGAATCGATACCGGTTTCACATCCTTGTAGGTAAAAGGGTTCTTCTTGATGGCCATCTGAGAAGTAAGCACGGCCGAGAATGCGACCAGCGCATGCTGATCCTGCGCCCGGTTCTTGACGATTTCGGTCATCGCCACCACCCCGAAGCCGCCGGGCTTGTTTGAGACCACGATGGACTGCGGGACCAGGTTGGCTTCCTTGAGTACTTGAGACGACAAGCGGCAGGTGAGGTCCCACCCGCCTCCCGGGTTGGCCGGAGCGATGAACTCCACCGTCTTTTCCGGATACGCGGCTTGCGAGGCATCGTTGAACAGCAGCAAACCTGCCACCAGAACCAACCCCGATAGAAGAATACATCTGCACAATCTCATTTCTACTCCTCCTTTTCAGCTTGTGATGTTCGGAGCGGCATACGAGTCGGAATCACACCAACGCCAACCGCTCCCTGCACGAGATCCTGATCGTCAAAAAAATATGCCGCCGCTCGATCCCTCTTCCGATCACATGGTGCAAAGCTCACGGGGCATTTATTCTGTTTTCTTGGCGTAGTCATCCCTTACCACTCCCCGGAATTCGATTCAATATAAAATAATTGAAAGGAACTCCCCCGCACTTTCCAGAGTCCTTTCCTGAAGGTGATGGTGCGCACTCAACTTGACCTATCCGCTCGGCCCGAAAGAACAGATCGCGGAGCATGTGTCCAAACCGATGCCATGGCCCGAAAGCGCATAGAAACCGAATCATGGCCCTTCCGCATGGGGGGACGGAAGATGGGCTCGTCTCGATGTTCACTGTCGAGGTTGAGACCGGCAATGGCAGGATTCCGATATTCCTTTATTTCCTTCCTCATTGCAGGCGGCAACGGGCAGGCAACCGAACAGAGAGATGAAACGCGATCACTGCATCTCGGCAGGTTTCACCCCGTCCATGTCCTGGAATGTCTGATTGTCTCCGAGCATCCCCCAGATGAAGGTATAATTCGAGGTTCCCGAGCCGGCATGAATCGACCAGGGAGGGGAAATCACCGCCTCCTCGTTCCGGACCACGATATGCCGGGTCTGATCCGGCTTTCCCATGAAATGGAACAGCACGGCTCCCGGAGAAAGATCGAAGTAGAAGTAGACCTCCATCCTGCGCTCGTGGGTATGGCAAGGCATGCTGTTCCAGACGCTTCCCGCCTCCAGCGCGGTGATCCCCATGACGAGCTGGCAGCTTTTTACGCCTTCCCCGTGGATATACTTGTTGAGCACCCGCACGTTTGCCTCTTCGGGGGTGCCCAGCCTTGCCGTCTGAGCCTCGGCCATGCGGATCTTTGCGGTCGGGTAGGATCTGTGCGCCGGTCCGCTCAAAAGGTAGAATTTCGCAGGGCTCTCCTCGCCCGCGCTGCTGAATTCCACTTCCCTGGCCCCCTGACCTACATAGAGAGCGTCTGTCTTTTTCAGCAAATAGCGCTTTCCATCTACAGACACGCTCCCTTCGGGGCCGACATTGACAATCCCGAGTTCCCGGCGCTCCAGAAAATACGAGGTCCCGAGCGCCTTTCCCCCTTCGAGGGGAAGCGGGGTCCGGGGACAGACCCCGCCGACGATCATCCTGTCGTAATGGCTGTAGGTAAAGACCGCCCTGCCCGGGACGAAAAGATTTTGCACCAGGAAACTTTCCCGGATGCGCTGGGTATCATAGAATTTAAAGTCTCCGGGCTCGCTTGCGTATCTTACTTCCATGGCTCACTCCTTCGGTTGTCCCGTTAACCCGTTGATTCGTTGATTCGTTGACTCGTCGATTCGTTGACTCGTCGATTCGTTTTGACTTATCGTTAACTATTTTAAATGATTCAAGCTTTAAAGAATTGACCATTTAACGATTTAACGAGTTAAAGAGTTAACGAGTTGAGTTAACGTTCAGCGAGCTTTGCCTTCAGCTTTTCCACATGGTCCGGCCGGGGCGGGCAGAAGATATCGATCCCCTTGAAACCGGTCCTGGTTTTTCCTCCGTGGGGTACATTCGAGGGATGCACACAGACATCCCCTGCCTTCATGGTAAAGGTCTCGTCCCCGCAGACATGTTCCTCCTCCCCTTCAAGGAGGATAAGGATCTGCTCGGATTCGTGGGAATGGATGGGAAAGGTGCACCCCGGCGGATTCTCGATGAAGCTGATCAGCAGCCCCGAGCCAAGAAGGAGGCGGGCTTGAGACTCAGGAGTGAGGTTGACCAGCGGGAGCGATTCGATGCGGTGAAAACAGGTGGATTTTTTTTCGGACATGTCCTTCTCCTTTACGATGAGAGTGATGTTTGAGAAAGCAAGGATCCGGAAATGGAAGCCGCGTGGCGCCGGATCGACTCGATTTCCGGTTCGATTCCCCGATCTTCGTTCAGGTAGGAGGGAAATGCAATGCTGATGGCGCATACGATCTCTCCCTTGACGCCGAACACCGGAGCCGCCACGCAGATGATCCCGCGGGTGATCTCTTCCCGATCCACGGCGTACCCGTCTTTGCGGACCTGCAAAAGCTCCTTTTTCAACAAGTGGGCAGCGGTGATGGTCCGATCGGTGAACGCTTCCAGTCGTCTCGATAGAATGCGCTCGACTTCCCGTTCCGCGCTGTAGGCAAGAAGCGTCTTTCCGAGTCCCGTGCAGTGGAGGGGAAATATCTTTCCTACCTCTGAAAAAAGCTTGATTCCATAATCCTCTGATTGGATTTTATCGGCAAAAACGCCGACATCGCCGTTTCGGATCCCCATATTGCTCGTGTGCCTGGTTTCCTCGTGGAGTTTCAGAAGGTGCGGATGGACGTGATTTCTCAGATCGAAGTTGCCCATCACCTCGGCTCCCAGTGCGGCCAGCCGGAGAGAACCTCGATACTTCCTGGTTTCTGTGCTGAATGAAAGGTATCCCAGGCGGGTGAGATCTTTTAGGATCCGGTAGGTGCTCGCCTTCGGAAAACCGGTGGAGGTCTGCACCTCGGAAAAGGAGAGCCCTGTCGCCTGGCGGGCAACTACGGCTTCAATGATGGCAAATGCTTTGTCCATGCGGAATTTTAGATTTTAGAATTTGGATTTTAGATTTTTAGCCCTGCCGCGGCCGTCGAAGCGGCCGGTTTGATCGAATCGGAAACTCGCCATTGGATCTTTGTTCTTTCATTCGATGTTCGAAGTTCGACCTGCCCGCCGGTGCCAATGTGCATCTGTTATGACATAATCATTCGCATCATTCGTGCGCTGTTTTATTCCGCAGACTCCGATGTCTGAGGCCCCGTTTGCGGGATCTACGCTCCGCTTCGACAGGCGGGTGTTCGACGTTCATCTTTCATCTCCCGGATTTTTCTACGGGAAAGGATCCTCCCGGCCAGCGTCCCGAAGATCGTCCGCAGCGAGTAGACGCTCATGAGGAAGCCTGCCACCGGCATGCACCCGTACCAGAGGGGGCGCGGCCATTCCAGAATGGGGGACCGGTCGTTTGCCCCGGCGGTCAGCCGGTAGCTGTAATAGGTGAACATGATGAAAAACACCGCGGAGAGCACCTCCACCAGCATCTGGTGGTAGAATTGCGCCCGACGGCCCCGAAGGAAGCCTGAAAGGGTATCCACGAAAAAGTGTTCCTTGAGCCGCCACAGTGCGGCGGAACCGATGAACACCATCCAGGCGAAGGCCCATTCGATCAGTTCATCAGACCAGCTCAGTTTTGCCACCGGTACGAAACGGACCAGGACGACGCCGCTAAGGACCACCGCCAGAAGCACCATGCCTGCGATGCAGAACCATCGCATGGCTGCACCGAGTATCTTATCCAACCGGTCCAGCATATGAAACACGGTTTTTGCCTTTCTAAAGTACCGCTCTCCGTTCACCCGTCTACCGTCCACCGTCTACCGTCTACCGTCTACCGTCCACCGTTCACCGTCTTCTGAGCTCTTCGCTCTTTCCCTGGAAATTGGACATCGAACATTCTACATTGGACATTCCTTCACCGGGGCATCAGCCAGTCGGGGATGCCCAGGGACAGTACCGGGATATAGGCGATCATCAGCAGCACGATAAAGATGCCGACAAGATAAGGCCAAAGCTCTACCGAAAGCCTGCCCACCGGAACGCCGCTGATGCTGGATACCGCATACAGGCACATCCCCACCGGCGGTGTGAGCAGGCCCAGCATCGAGCAGAGAATCATGATGACCCCGAATTGGACGGGATCGACGTTGAACCGCTCCACGAGCGGCATAAACACAGGGATGGTGATCACAAGGACCGCGATTCCCTCTAGAAAGCAGCCTAGGACCAGCAGAATCCCGATGAGGATTAAAATCAGGAGCCACCTGCTGGAGGTGATCGCGGTGAGGGTTGAGATCACTTCCTGGGGGATTCGCTGATGAATCAGGAGCCATCCGAAAAAACCGGCCGAGGCGATAATAAAGAGCACCTTGATGCTCTGGACCGCAGTTTCCCAGAGAATCTGGGGAAGATCCTTCAGCCGGATCTCACGGAAAACGAAAAGGCCGAGGGCCAGCGCATATAAAGAGGCCACAACCGCGGCCTCGGTGGGAGTGAAAATCCCCCCCAGGATGCCGCCGATAATCAGGACCGGCATGAGCAGGGCGGAGAAGGACTCCCTTGCGCTTGTCAACAACTCTTTCCTGGAACTCCGTTCGCCTTTCGGATAGTTGCGCTTTTTGGAGACCAGATATACGACTCCCATCAGAGCGACC
>QZKK01000197.1 GCA_003599475.1 Desulfobacteraceae bacterium | reverse complement strand
GTGACGAATTTACTTGCTCAGGACTTAGTGCCGAGCAAGCAATTATATCTACCCAGTGCCTGATAATACGTCACAATAATTGCGCGTCGAAGCACTTAGTCGTCTTCCTCTTCGTCTTCCTCGCCCTCTTCCGCTTCGAGAATCGCTTCCGCCATGGAAATGGCTTCATAGGCCGCTTCTGCGATATCCTCGTCTTCTGATCCGGTAAAAGCCCCGAGGACATCCTGGGCCTCTTCCGGACGGATGGTCACCAGGGCGTCCATTGCCGCAAGAAGAAGGGGCTTATCGGCGTCATCCGAGGCAAGAATCCGGGAGATATGCGGCCAGGCGGCATCCACTTCCCAGTTGCCGGCTGCGCAGATCGCCTCATAGTGGATGTCCGGATCCGGGTTATCGAGCGATTCCAGGATCTGGGATTCGAACCCTTCGATATACCGCATGCAGAACACCGCAGTGAGCCGCCAGTCCGGGTCGCTGTCGGAATAGGCCTTGCGGATCGCATCCGGGTGCCAGTCCTGAGGCGCACGAACCGAAGCTTCCAGGATTCTCCGCCGCACATTCTTGGAAACGTCCGGCTTTCGAAAGAGCCCCTGGAGCGACTCCTGGATTCTGATGAAAGTCTTCTCGGATATCGGGATGTCCTCGGGCTCGTCGAACCCCTCGACATCCGCCTCCTCGAGAACCGGCCCCAGGGAGATCGCCGCCTGCCCCCGCAACGCATCCGAAGCCTTGTCCTCTTTTACGATATCGAGCAGAGAATCTGCAAGATCATCGTTGATGACGGCATAGTCGCCGGCCAATTCCGCCGCAAGGAGCCGATCCGATTCTCCAGCGCCTCGATCGGCGAGAACTGCATGGATGGTCTTCTCCGTCCCATCCGGCCAGTCCCAGGCGGGAATATCCTTTAGCGTCTTGAGATCCATTGATCGATTCTCCTTTCTATCGAAGTTTTCGGTGTTCAGTGTTCAGCGTTCAGTGTTCAGTAATCCGCTTGAGAGGCCAATCGGTTTCGTGTTTGAATCGTTGATCGTTGAACAACTCTGTCAACTGACTTCTCAACCTCTCGTCTGATCGTCAGCCCGAACACGGAACCCCTGAACACTTAATGGCGTGAGTGTTTACTTTCCGACGGATCTGCCCCAGAATACCCGATATAATCCGCGCGATCAAGCGTTACACAGCAATTCTGCGCACAGCAATTCTCGGTGAAAGTGAAATCATATGGAGGCCGCCGGGGAACAGGATTTTAACCGCTTAAAACTCGCGCGAAGGTCGTGCAGAAGCGGGATCGAGCCCACCGTAAAACCAAACCGGCATTGGATCGAACGAAATGGTGAATCAGAGAGGAAAGGCCTTGGCACCGCAGGAAACCAAAGGAATCCGAGCATCCCGAATCTCCGGCTTTCTCGCCCTGCAGCGCAGCACCGTCGGGGTGCTTGCGATGGTGATGCTGCTCGGCATGGGCGAGCGAATGGCGGAACGTTTTCTTCCCATCTACATCATGGCCCTTGGAGGGGGGGCTTTGGCCATCGGCCTGCTGCAGTCCATGGACAACCTGCTCTCCGCCCTTTACTCCTTCCCCGGAGGGTACCTGTCCGATCGAATCGGGACCAAGCGTGCGCTTCTTGTTTTCAGCCTGGTGGCAATGACCGGCTTTTCCCTGGTCATCCTGATCCCTTCCTGGAAGGCGGTACTTGCCGGTGCGGTGCTCTTTATCTCCTGGTCGGCCATTTCGCTTCCGGCAACCATGAGCTTGATCTACAAGGTACTGCCCCAAAAAAAACGCACCATGGGGGTGACCATGCATGCGCTGGTACGCCGCATCCCCATGGCGATCGGGCCGCTCATCGGAGGCATCTTCATCGGGGTGTGGGGCGAAGGCGCCGGGATCCGGCTAGCTTTCACGGCGGCACTGGTTCTGGCGGCGGTAGCGTTGATTTTACAGCAGCGCCTGATCGAAGACGATCCGCCGCACGGAGCTTCCGCGGACAATGCGATCAAGCTTCTCCCCGAAAAAAATCCGTTGAAGCTGCTGCACCGGATGCGCCCTGCCATGAAGAACCTGCTGGTCACCGACATCCTGGTCCGGTTCTGCGGTCAGATCCCCTATGCCTTTGTGGTGGTCTGGGCCGTGAAGGTCATCGAGAATCCGGTTTCTGCAATCCAGTTCGGACTCCTTACCTCAATCGAGATGGCTACGGCCGTGCTCGTCTACATCCCGGTCGCTTATCTTGCGGATCGGAGTGGAAAAAAGCCCTTCGTTACGATCACCTTCGTCTTCTTTACCCTTTTCCCGCTCGTGCTTATGCAGAGCCGATCTTTTGAGTGGTTGATTCCGGCTTTCATCCTCAGAGGATTGCAGGAATTCGGCGAACCGACCCGAAAGGCTCTCATCATGGAGCTTGCCCCGGAAGACTGCAGGGCGGGGATGTTCGGGCTCTATTACCTGATCCGGGACATTTTCGTATCCGTAGCCGCTCTGGGCGGCGCCTTTCTCTGGCAAATCAGCCCGCAGGTAAACTTCATCACCGCATTCATTTTCGGGGCGATCGGCACCGTGGGATTCGCCCTTTTCGGCAGCGATTTCCCGGAGTCTAAACCGGAGTCTGAACCGGATCCTGAACCGGATTCGGCAAAGGGGACGGAGAGCCGATGAAGCATCGAAAATGATGGAATCTCCGGATCGGCTTTCCCGGACGCCGCGCTATTGCTCTTTGAAGTTTTTGATCATGATCTGGCCGAGCTCCATGGAGCGCTTTGTCGCCGTTTCGACCGCATTCATGAGCGTGGTGCGAAGCCCTCCTTCCTCCAGGGTGTGGATGCCGGCGATGGCCGTTCCGCCTGGAGAGGTCACACGGTCTCTCAGGCGGCCGGGGTGTTCGTTTGTTTCCAGCAGCAGTTTCGCGGCGCCAAGCAGGGTCTGGGACGATAGAAGAAGCGCATCCTTTCGAGAAAGCCCCATCTTGACTCCGGCATCGCTTAAGGCTGTGACGATCAGAAAGATGTAGGCCGGTCCGCTTCCGCTGAGCCCGGTGACCGCATCCATCAACTCCTCCTCGACGATGACGCTCTTTCCCACGGAATCGAAAATGGCCTTGGCCAGGGACAAATCCTCCTCACTGGCATGTTTGCCCCCGGCGACTGCAGATGCCCCTTCCCGAACGAAGGCGGCGATGTTGGGCATCACCCGGATCAGCCGGAGATCCTTCTTCAGGCACAACTCAATCGCGGCCAGAGGCACCCCCGCAGCAACGGAGATCACCAGCTTCGTTAAATCGAGTGAACCCGCGGTCTGCTTGAGCGTTTCAGCCATCTTCTGAGGCTTGACTGCATAGATGACGATGTTCGAAGCCTCGATTACGGCATTGTTATCCGGGGAAGTTCGGACCCCGTACTGAGATTCAACCAATTCGAGCCGATCCGGACTGACATCCGAGCATATGATGTTTTTCGGTTCGGACGATCGTGACGAAACGAGGCCGCCGACAATGGCCTCTCCCATATTCCCGGTACCGATAATGCCGATCTTTTTATTGTTTAACATGCTTCCTCCCTGGCGGTTTTCGAATGCGCTGCCCGGCCTCACTTCCGGTTCGTGCCCTTACTTGATCCATCTCAGTCGCATTTGTCAAGTCAATCCGCAGATTACGCAAATCCCCGCAGATTGAAGATCCCCCGCAGCCCCGCAAGCGGGATCTCCGCTGCGCTCCGACAGACTCTGCGGGGAATGCCCTCGGCCATGAGCTCGGGCCGAATGGAGCTCGCTGCTCCGGTTCAGCCCTCCATTACGCTCCACTCCCCATGCTCTATGCCCTTTGCCCTCTGCTCCATGCTCTTCACCCGCCTGCGATCATAGGAACCAGGTAAACATCAGAATCGTCCGGGATCGGGGTCGTATGGAAATGGGGGCGAGTCACCTGTTTGTGATCGATCCGCACCAGGGCGAAATCGAAGGATTCGTTCAGGTCGCGTATCAAATCGGAAACAGTCATCCCCTCTTGCCAGGGCATTTCCTTTCCCATCACCCGAATCATGCATCCACCCCGTTTTCCCTGAGCAGCGCAAGAACATCGGGAAAATCGATGCGCAGCCGTTTCGCGGTCGCCGGCGTCGGGATGCCGTCAGGGGTCCAGCCCCGTCTTTCATAGACGGCATCCTTGAGCTTTTCATACATCTCCTCGCGGTATTTTCGCAAGAGTGCCACCTTTTCTTCCGCAGACCTGCCGGCGATTGTTTCCCCGTGTTTTTCAGAGAGCTGTTTGTCGTAGCGCTCCTGCCGGGACCGGTACTCTTCCGCGGTCACCGGTCCCATGGCCCGGTAAGGGATGTCGTCTTGGGCACGGCGCCCGAAACCCATCTTCAGGTTGAAGATGCGCTGGAAGTTGTACACCGCTTCGCTCATCGTGATCAGATCGTCGGGCCCCACCCTGCGGCCGGTTACCGCACTGAAATACTCCGCATACCATCGAACGTGCTTCATGACCTTTGCGGGCTCCTCCGAATCCTTGTTGTCTTCCGGCACGATGTCGTTCCAGGGGAGCTTGCAGAGGCCGCACAGGCCGAACCAGGTGCGGAAGCAGGGAAACCAGTGAAGAGCCTCGGCTTTCTGCTCGAAGGTGGGCAACAGGTTATGAACCATGTCCATAAAAATGAGCCAGGCTTCATCGTGCTGCGCGCCCTTGAGAGCCAGACCGTACCCTCCCTGCTGGGCCAGGGACTCCTTGGTCACGTATTCGGAGAATTCGAGCCCTTTGGCTTCCATGCCGATGTCCTGCAGCAGTTTCGGATCCGCGTTGAATTCCCGCGCGAAGATCTCTTTCATCCTGCGAATCCCCTGGCCGGCGATCTTTCCGAAGCCCTTGCCCCCGGCCATCTGATGGAGCAGTTCCAGGGCGGCGAAACGGTTCCCGAAGGTCAATTCCAGCCCCCCGGTTTGGCTTTTATCGATCAGTCCGCTTTCATAGCACTCCATGACAAAGGCCAGGCCTGTACCGACGGAAATGGTATCCAGACCGTAGGTATCGCAGTAGAAATTGATCTCGGCCACGGTGTGGGGATCGAAAATGCCCAGGTTGGATCCGCACCCGGCGATGGTTTCATATTCCGGACCGTCCACAAAAACCTTTTGCCCGGCGTAGCTTCCGGTCAGCGGCACAAAGTCCTTGATCCCGTGAGAGCAGGCGACTGTGCAGCCGAACCAGCACCCGTCGTAACCCTTGTCGAAGAGCCTCCTGTAGACCTCCTGGCCCAGGTTGCCGGCCTCCGGGTGTGAACCATACCGGAAGTTGTTTGTGGGCAGGCAGTCATAATCGTTCATGATGGTCACGATATGCGTGGTTCCCACCCGGGACATCTCGTTTTGCATGGGATCCAGTTTCACGATCTCCTGAGAATGATTCTTGGCAACCTCTTTCAAGGCCTCTCTGTCCGAGGGATTGTTGAGATCCAGAGTCACCGATTCCCAGCGTACCGCAACAGCCTTGATTCCTTTGTCCGCGAACACGGTCCCGAGTCCGCCGCGGCCGGCCTGTTTGTACCGGACCTTCTTCCTCTTGGAATCGTACCAGGAGAAATTCAGGCATCCGATCAGGGTGTTCCCGGCACCCGGACCGGTGGAAACCACCGAAACGCTCCTGGGCTTTCCTTCGCAGAAATGTTCGGTCAGCACGGCGGAGAGTTCATAAGCCTCCTCGGGCAATCCCGAGCTTTCAAAGATCTGAATGCACCCACGGGTGCCGTCGATGAAAACCACGGCATCCCCCGCGCTTTTACCCTGGATTTCCAACGCATCGAACCCTGAAAACTTCAGGTAAGGACCGAAATAGCCACCCACGTTGGAATCCATGACCGATCCGGTTGTGGGAGAAATGGAGGTTACGATGCTTTTTCCCGATCCGGGATAGACGGGGGTTCCTCCCATGGGTCCTGAGCCGATGCAGATTTCATTTTCAGGATCATCCCAGCGGGTACTCCCCTTGACCGCATTCCAGAGCAGCCAAAGATCAAACCCCTTTCCCCCGATGAACACCGTCTTCATCCGATCGGTGACCGGCTTCGAAGCGATCTCGGAGGTGGAAAGATTTACGTACAGGGTCTGATTGGCATACCCTTTTTCGATCTGCGGCCGCTCGTATTCCAGTTTCTTTATTTCTCTCATCTTAAAATCAGCCATAACTCCTCCCCCTATGTTTCAGGTAGCCCCGGGATTCAAGCAAAGGATTCAACCACGGAACACACGGAACACACGGAAAAAATACGCAAAAGGGTGCGTCACATTCCGTGTTTTCCGTGCCTTCCGTGGTAAAATAAAATTCGATCCAGTCAAACCACAAATTACCATATACAAGAACGAATGCCTGAAAACAACGCGCGATCCTTTTCGTGTCTTTCGTGTTTTTCGTGGTTCGAAACGCCCTTACTTGCAGACCTCTTCGCATGTAAAATCGCGGTACGGATCAAAGCTTTTCAATACCTCATGGTCTTCCTCCAGATATTTCCCGGTGAGCATCCGGGTGATCAGCTCACCCATGCCCGGGCCCAGCATGAACCCCTGGCCGCACATGCCAACGGCCTGATAAAAGTTTTCCAATTCCTCTGCTTTGCCCACCAACGGAAACCCGTCCGGGCTCATGGGATAGAGTCCCCTCCATGTTCGCCGGACCTTGATGTTGACCAGCATCGGCATGATTTTGATCATTCTTCTAGCGGCCATGGGCAAAAATCCAGCGGTCGCGCGGGAATCCGTTCCCCAGACGGGAGGATCCGGGGTCAGACAAAAGATCACCTGCCCCTCCGTATTCTGGTAAAAGTAAAAATTTTTGGAACCCGGCGCCTTTCGCATATCCACCACCATCGGCCCCATGCAGGATTTGATCGGCTCGGTGATCCCGGCTTCATGGCAGTCCGGGTCCACCGGGATGTCGATCCCCGCCATCTGCGAAATTCCCCTTGCATAGGCCCCGGCTGCGTTTAAGACCCGGGCGGATCGATAGAGCCCTTTTGTCGTTTTCACCCCGGTAACGCGCCGATGCCTGATTTCAAATCCGATCACCGGTTCATGGAACCTGAAGACCGCTCCGCGCTCAAGAGCCCGCTGGCAGCAGGAATGGATGAAGAGAAGCGGCGATGCGGATCCGTCCTCCGGGGAATAGGTACTGCCGCGCAGGCCCTCCATTTCGATGCCGGGATTTACTTCCCGGTACTCCCCCGGTGAAACCCACCGGATGTTCAACCCGAAGTCCCGTTGAACGATCATCAGCGCCTTGAGAAGCCTTTCATCCTTTCTCGTATACGCCGGAAAGCTGTACCCGTTTCTTTTCCACCGGATATCGTCTCCGGTCTCCTCCTCCCACCGGGAGAAAATCTCGATGCTCCTCCGGGAAACGAGAATTTTTCCCTTATCCGAGTGGGTGGCCCGGATGCCGCCGATTGCCTTTTTGTCCTGCCCCTGCCCGGGAGACGGGAGCGAATCGAGCACCAGTACCGACTGCTTCTCACCGGCCGAAGAATAGGCCGTCGGGACGCCGATCGATCCGCTGCCGATGATGATCAGATCATAGGTCTTTTTCACGGGAATCCCCCATCCTTGACGCCGGCAAAAACCCGCAGGGGCGCTTCCATGAAAAGCGGACGCCGGGTGGTCAAGGTAACCTCTTTAAGTGGAATCCCTTCCTCCCTATAGAGCTGCAGGATCAGGGTTTCACAGGTTTTCCCCCCGCAGGCGCCCATGCCCGCCCGGGTGGCGGCCTTGAGCTGGTTTAAATCCCTGATGCCTTGCCGGATCCACTTCCGTATCTGCCCGGCTGTGACCCGTTCGCAGCGGCAGACGATGGCCTCCCCGGGCAGTCGATCCATCGTAGGCTCGGGCGCAGGCTCGGGCGCAGGCCCGGGCTCGGGCAGGCTTACCCGATCGGCCTGTATCCGGAATCCGGCCATCCGCCTCGCCGCTTCCCTTCCGATACGGACTCTGACCAGTTGCGTTTTCCCGGAGGCTTTGTTCATCACCGTGCCGAGCACCGCAGCCTTCTGGATGGGGCGCCCCTCGGCATCGGTCAGGAGGACTTCGTCTCCCTTCCGATAAGCGTGATTGTGGACCTCGTAGGCGAGAGAAACGACCGGATTTTCCGGGTCCTCCCGGTAATCCACAAGCGAGATGGCAAGGCCGGGGCAGATGAAAACGCACCGGTTGCATCCGATGCAGGCCTTACCGGTTACCCCCGGTTTCTCCGTCAGGCCGTCTCCCGGAATCTCTATTACGCCATTTTTGCAGACGGAGACGCAGGGATTGCACGGGATCTTCTGTTGGCAGTGGAAAATAGGCATGATCCCGGTTTCCGGCCGCGTGTCCTCGGGCGGGGACTCCACGAGGCCGGGACGGCTTTTCAGGATCGCGGCTTTTTCATACCACGCTCCGGGAATGGGACGGTCTTCTCGCCCCAGCTCCCTGGCAATCTCCAAACCGGCGATCCGGCCGCTGAACATGGCCGATGAAGCCTCTGCAATCTCCCGGGCATCCCCTGCGGCAAAAGCCTTCATACCGGCTTCTTTGGCCTCCTTGAAAAATTCGTCTACCGGGCTGAGACCGACAGCGATCAGCAGGGTGTCGCATTCAAAAGTCTTTTCCGTTCCAGCGATGGGTCGAAAGGAATCGTCGATTTTTCCGATCGTTACCGATTCGATGTGGTCTTCGCCGTCGGCCGAGAGCACCGTATGCCGCGTATGGAGGGGGATCCCCAACCGCTTGATTTTGTTTGCATGCACCTGATACCCGCCGACTCTGTCCATGGCTTCGACCAGTCCGACCACGTCGATGCCGGCCTGCAGGGCATGATAGGCGGCGATGAGCCCCACATTCCCGCCGCCCACGACGAAAAGCCGCCTCGACGGCCTTACCAGATCCCGGTTGACCAGCGTTTGAAAAGCGCCTGCCCCGTAAACTCCGGGCAGAGTATTTCCGGGGAAAACCAGGGACCGCTCCCTTGCGCCCGCCGCATTGAGGAGAACCCCGGGCTGGACGATTCTGTACTGCCTGCCGTCCTTGACGACACCCACTTTCTTGTCGCTAAAGACATACAGGACCGTACTGTTCAGCCAGACCTTCACCGATTTTTGACCCCTCACCTCTTCTTCGAGCATGGCGGCGATATCGATGCCTCTTGCTCCCGCATGACAATCATCGATGGATCCGAAAAATTTATGGGTTTGAAGAACCAGCTTTCCCCCCAATCGATCTTTGTCATCTACGATCAGCGTCCGGATCCCCCGTTGACCAAGCTGAACGGCCGCAGAAAGGCCGGCCGGCCCCCCGCCGATGATGAGCACATCGGTTTCGACCCTCCTTTCGCTGTGAAACCGAAAGGGTTTCGCCGCCTGCGGCAATTCGGGCAACCCCTCGCTGCTTTCAACGACCATGCCATCCTGAATCTTTGTCATGCAGGCCTTGACGGGAATTCCGTCGGCGATCACCGTACACTGGCTGCATTGTCCGTTAGCACAGAAAATGCCCTGCGGCGCCCGATCTTTCGCGTGATGCCCGAAGAGATGAACGCCGTTTGCAAAGAGAGCCGAAGAGATCGTCTCCCCTTCGCAGGCCGTCATGTTCTGCCCGTTCCAGGAAAAACCGGTGGCTTGACGCTTGGGAACGGACAGGATGGGATGTTCATGAATTCGCTGCTCAGGCATCACGACACACTCTGCTTTCGCTCTTTGTTTTCCATGATCCGATTGAAGCGATACACATGATTTTGAACCAGCATGTGGGCCCGGGAGGACTGTCTTCTTTCAACCGCATCGAAGATTTCGCACAAGTCCCGGTAGTCTTCCCGCAGCAGGGTCTCTTCTCGGGGGAGGAACCGATCGAAATACCGGTAAATGTGATCATAGATCGTCCGAATGACGGATTTGTAAACGGGATTGCGGGCCACATCGGATAACGCCAGATGAAACCGGTTGTCCGCGCGGATGAAATCGTCCCATCCGGAAGTTCCCGATTCCAGGTGCCGCCCGGCCTCTTCCAGGATATCTTTCAGGTGCCGGATGTCCTCATCGGTTGCCCTTTCCACGGCGAGCGCAGCCACGATCCCTTCCACCCCTTCCCTGAACTCCGCCAGGTCTCTCAGGGAGACCCTTTGAAACCGGATCAGCAGGTCCAGACTCTCGCTCATCTGCCGCGTGCTCACGATTTTTACGAAGGACCCGCCGCTGACCCCGGTCTTGATGGTGATCAACCCCTTTTGCTCAAGGACCCTCAGGGCCTCGCGAATCGTCCCCCGGCTCGCCTTGAAGATCTCCTGCAACTGCCGCTCCGGCGGAAGTTTGTTTCCTGTCTGGAGCTTTCCCTGCAAAATGGCTTCCTGGACCTGATCAACGACATCCTGAAAGATCTTTCCTTGCCTCGCTTCTCGAAACATCGGAGTCTCCAAAGGTCTAACCATTGTATCGATATAAACGGCGTCAACCGTAAAAAGTCGTTGATAGAACCTCCTACACCGGATCAGGCGCCTGAACATACCATTTAAGTTAACAATGGTTCAACCAAAAAAGAGAAAAAATAGAGAAACGAGAAAGGCCTTCTAAACGAGAGAAAACAGATCGAGCTTCTCTGCAAAATGACAGGCAGCCCATCTTCCCGGCTCCGGATGCCGGTTCTCAGGATCATTGGTTTCACAAACCGCCTGCGCGTAGCGACAGCGAGGGTGGAAGCGGCAGCCCGGCGGGGGGTGGATCGGACTGGGGACATCCCCCGGCAGCCGGATGCGTTTCTTGCGAAATGCCGGGTCCGGTATGGGGATTGCCGAGAGCAATGCCTCGGTATAGGGGTGCTTCGGTTTTCGGAAAAGATCTGCCGTGGAGGCCGTCTCCACGATCCTTCCGAGATACATCACCATCACCCGGTCGGTGATGTAGCGAACGACGGCCAGATCGTGGGTGATGAAAAGATAGGTCAGATCGAAATCGGACTGAAGTTTTTTAAAGAGCTGGAGGACTTGCGCCTGGATGGAGGCATCCAGTGCGGACACCGATTCGTCGGCGATGATCAGGCGGGGCCGGAGAATCAATGCCCTTGCAATCGCGATTCGCTGGC
>QZKK01000049.1 GCA_003599475.1 Desulfobacteraceae bacterium | reverse complement strand
TCCGCCTCATTCATCAGCCCTTGAACCGTGTTGGGGGCAAGCAGCAACGTTGCGGCTTTCATGTGCGGGCGTTCCAGCTCGGCTGCCGTGATCTTTCTTCGTTCTTCCGGCGCCATGGTGGAGAGAACCTGTGCGGTTGCCTGCGCCACTCTTCGCCTCTCGGCGGGCGGGGTTTGGTTCCACTCTGCCGGGTTGACCTTGATTCCTGAAGCCACTTCGACTTTCGCCTCAACCGAAGGAAGGGCCGCGAGCAGTCTTCGCTTGTCGCGTTCATCGGTCAGTTTTTCGTAAATATCGCGCCTGACTTCCTGCGGATCGAGCGAAAAGCCGAAAAGCATGCAATTTTTCTGAAGGCAGGCATTCCATCTTTTAAAGAATATATCTTTTCCGATCCAATCGAGCGGAACCCGCAGCTCCGAATAGAGGTGTTCAAGCTTTACGCCCCTTTCTTCGAAATCGCTGCAGATTTGGGGAAGTTTTCTCCCCCAGAGAAACTTTCCTGAAGCCCAGGGCTCGAGAAAAGAAAACCCGAATCCCTCCGTGATGCTGGTGGTGATCATATATTTTGCAGTGCGGACCAGATGGTCGAAATCCTGCCCGAGACCGGCATCGAATTGAACCGTCAGCCTGTTTTGCGCAACGAAATCTTTCCAGTGCATGTAAGATTTCAAATCGACCGGGCTGACCGGAGGAAGGGTGATCGATACGATTTCTTTTTCGGGAAGAAAAATCGAAAGCAGGATCGCCTCCCCGATGTTTTTCCGCCTTCTGGCACGGATGGGGTAAAGCACCCGATCCGAAGAAGGTTCGTCCGATGGAAGCGCCTCTGTCTCGACGGTATTGAAGATCCGGTGCAGACCCTTTTCCTTGAGTCCGGAGCCAAGGAGAATGGCATAATCCCTCGAATTGATCACCCCGTAATGGCAGTCTTCCACATACCCGTCCCGAAAATAAGCCGAAGGGCGCCCGTCTTCGGCAAAGTCGTGAATCTGCAGGAACAGTTTCATCCCGCGTGCCTGGAGGGATTTGAGAATTTTTAGAAAAGCGGCGTTTTTTGCAAGTGTCGGGTTGTGGACATGTATGAGGTCGCAGGCGGCGCTCCATCTGGCGGATACGGCATCGCATACGGCGGCTGCAGTCCGGTCGGGGTCGGCAGCCGGCCGGTCCGGATCTGTGTAGCCGAGGCCGGGCACATGCACGAAATCTGCAGGGAAATCTCCCCTCGGCGGCTCCCCGGTAAGAACGAGGGTCCGGCAGGAATCCTTTACGGCATCGATCTGCCGGCGCATCACCGTAGTGACACCGCCAGGTTTCAGGTGGTAATGGATAAATGCGATGTTCACATGCCTTCCTCGATCCGTTTTTTCCTGTAATCTTCGGAACTGATTAAAGATTTTTTTAAAAATGTTCGATTTTATAAAAACAGAATGCGCTGCGGCCGGCCAGACTTTTTTATCGCATGAAAATGAAATTGTGCATCCGGGTGCTTTGTGCTATTAGAAATTGTTAAAAAAGTAAACGAATTTATAATCGTCATGAATCTGTCGGGATTTTTATGAGCCTCCAATTCAACCAACTCGACATCAACGATTCTATCGAAAACATCTTCATGCCGCAAACCCGGGTTGAGGTGGCCTTCAATCTCAGCGATACGGTTCCCATCGTATTGCCGACGCACGTGTTGAGCTGCAGTTATAAAGCGAATCGAATGATCCTCTATCAGACCCATCCGCAGATCCTCTCAAGTTTCGAATACATGACGATGGATGTCGCCACCCTGGTCCAAAAAGAGCTGAACCGGGTCGTGCGGCTCGGATTGAAATGCCGGATCGACAAGTTTTTGAACAACTATCCGGTATCCGAAAAGACCAGAGAAAACCTGCTGCTGGTGGAATATTTTCCACCGATGCGAAAAATTAATCTTCGGACCACTTACAGGCTCCAAACCAGCTACCGCTTCAACGTGCAGGGTAAGATCCGCTTCGGAGGCGCCACCTACGATTCGAAGAAGCATTTCAAGGTGCAGGATATTTCGGTAACAGGAATCGGGCTGTCAGTACCGAAGGAACTCGGCGAGCAGAAAAATCCGGCCATGGCCCTTTCGGTGGATGACAACCTGGTTATCGAGCTCACACTGGAGCAAGTCGGGTCGAAAGAGCAGCCTGTTCTGCTCAGAGGCGGGGTCCAAATCACCCGAAAGGTGGAATCCTGCAACGCAAACAGCGGTTTTATCGGCGCCCGGTTTATCGACCTCACTCCGGAAGACCAGGAGAAACTTTTTCAGTACATCCATGAAGCTCAGCTTTACGAAATTCGGAATTTCAAACGGTAAGTCGATCGCCCTCCATCGGATCATCGATCCCTGAATCTGATTGGAAAGCCTTTTCACCGGCTCGAATTCCCGATATAAAAGAAAAAGAGTTCACGACGATCGTAGAGGAAAAATGCAAAATAGTCCGATGCAACAGGAACATCGCCGTCCGCTTCCGCTCGTTACGCTCGAGGACGTGACGCTTAGACTCGGCAAACGTTTTATCCTCAATGGAACATCCTGGGAGATCTTCAGGGATCAAAACTGGGCGGTTCTGGGTCCGAACGGTTCCGGAAAATCTTCCCTGGTCGGAGCCATCGCAGGTGAGGTACCCGTCGCAAACGGAAGAATCGTTTACCACTTCGAAAATTCGCGCCAGCGGGCAATCGGCTATGTTTCTTTCGGACTGCACCAGCGTACGATCCAACGGGAAGAACAGAGAGACGAGGCGCGAGAGTTTTCCGGGAATATGGATTCCTTTGAAACGGTAAGACAGACGCTGGCCGATCGGCCGGAAGGAGCATACGTCGATTCCCAGGAGATTCTGCATGTGATCGAGCGTCTGGAGATCGGTAATCTGATGGACCGGAGCATCCGGCATCTTTCGACCGGGGAGATCCGGAAAGTTTTGATTGCAAAAGCGATGTTGAAATCGCCTCGGCTGCTGATCCTGGATGAGCCCTTCGACGGACTCGACCGCGAAGCCAACCGGCTGTTGAAAAAATACATCACCGGGCTTGCCGGAGGCGATACGAACCTCATCCTGGTGACCCATCGTACGGATGAGATCACACCCAACATCACCCACATCCTCTGCCTCAAGGAGGGCGGGATTTTTTTAAGCGGGGAAAAGGAGCAGGTGCTCGCCGACGGGCGTTTGCGGTGCCTCTATCTCAACAACAACTGCGTTCCCGGAAACGGCAGTGCCGTCCGTGCCCCCGAAGCCGGTCCGGTCCCCCCCGTGATCATCGAGATGAGAAATGCATCCGTAAGCTACGGGGGAATCGAGGTGTTCAAAAATGTCGACTGGATCATGAAAAAGGGCGAAAACTGGGCTTTGATCGGTCCAAACGGCGCCGGAAAGTCGAGTTTCCTGCGCCTCATTACCGGAGACAACCTGCAGGCATATGCAAATGAGATCTATGTGTTCGGCCATCGGCGGGGAACCGGAGAAAGCGTCTGGGAAATCAAGAAAAGAATCGGAATCGTCTCTTCGGAATTCCAGGTTAGATACCGCAAACGGATCTCGGCTTCTGATGTGGTTTTGTCCGGATTTTACGATTCCATCGGACTTTACAGCCATGCAACGGCACGACAGCACGAGGAAGCCGGTGAATGGATGGAACGAATCGGAATCACGCACTTGGGCAATCGGAGATTCGATCTTCTTTCAGACGGAGAAAAACGTCTCGTGCTGCTGGCCCGGGCGATGGTCAAGACACCGGCCCTGCTCATCCTCGATGAACCCGTGCAGGGTCTCGATCCGTATAACCGGAGCGTAATGCTCGACATCATCGATCGGATCGGTCGGGAGTATCCAACCCACCTGCTCTATGTGACTCACCAGCCCGATGACGTCGTACCGAGCATCACTCATGTGCTGAAGTTCGAAAGGGATACCCAGGGGAAAGCGGCGGTTGTCAGCCGGGAGACAGGGAGAGACGCGGAGACGCGGGGACGCGGGGACGCGGAGAGCCGGAAGTCAGATGTCTGAAGTCAGAAGTCGGAGGTCAGAAGTCAGAGAAGGGCAAGAGTTTCACGCAAAGGCGCAAAGACGCAAAGAAGGGCGAGAGGGCAGAAGTCGGAGATCAGAGGTCGGAAGTCAGAAGTCAGAAAGCCCAAAGAGCAAGAGGCTCACGCAAAGCTCGCCCCGTGAAATCTCTTCTCATTTCACTGGGGCGAGCTTTGCGTGGGAGGATCCCGATCTTTCCAGGAAAACGAAACCGCACCATTGCTGCTCTTCCGCATACCAGGCATTTTCGAATCGAAAGCTTTCGTATGCGCGGCAGACGGTTTTCGATTCTTCGATCCGGATTCCGGAAAGAACAACAGCCCCGGATGCTTTACATATTTGAGAAAGCTTCGATCCGATTCGAAGGAGCGTCGGGGTCCTCAGGTTGGCGATGATCGGATCGAAGTGGTCGGAAATGTCTTCCACCGGGGTATCCAGAACAACGAACCTGCCGTCGAAGCCGTTTTTTGCCGCATTCTCTACAGCTTCGCATCTGGCGCAGGGATCGATGTCTGTGCCGACGGCGAAAGAAACCCCGAAATGCAGCGCGGCAATCGCGAGGATACCGGATCCGGTTCCGATATCCAGGGCGGCGGTGTGCGCCTTTTTCTTTTCATAAGGGGCTTCTTTGAAAAGAAACTCCAGCCCTCGAAGCGCGATGCGGGTGGTCGGATGGATGCCGCTTCCAAAAGCGGCGCCGGACGCAATTTCGATCACCACATCGTTCGGTTCGGCCGCAAAAGATACCCGCGGGGGTTTGACGACGATTCCTTTTGAAATCCTGACGGGTTTGGAAAACGATCTTTCGACAACCGTATGCCCATGGCGGCAAGAATAGCCGAGCAGTCCATCTTCGACCAGAACCCTGATGGCGGCTCTAACCTGGGCTTTCGTAAGCGCAGACTCGTGGAAAAGGCGATTTTGCAGCTCTGCCGGCGTAAGATCGTTCCCACTGCCCAAGACGATGTCGAGGATGTCTTCCCGTATCGAGTTCACTGAATCGTTGCACGTTGCACGTTGCGAAGAAGATCACAAATTCCAAGCAATAATCAAAAGAAAATCACAAATCACAAGCATCAAATTCCAAACAATAAGACAAAAAAAGACAAAGAAATCACAATAATCAAACAAAATTCAAGAAACCTATGCCCTCTGCCATTTGCCATCCACTCATCTTCGTCTTTGCGCCTTGGCGAGCTTTGCGTGAGACCAATGGAACCGTTGCACGTTGAAATCGTTGAAGGCGTTGAAATCGTTGAAATCGTTGCACGTTGACCTCCGACCTCCGACTTCCGACTTCTGACCTCTGACCTCTGACTTCCGGCTCTCCGTGTCCCCGCGTCCCCGCGTCTCTTCCTCATGCCCCCTACCCGAGTGCCACATCCAGCGTCATCATCACGGAAAACCCCAACATCGTTCCAACCGTCGAAATGTCGGTGTGCTCTTCGAGCTGAGATTCCGGGATGAGTTCCTCGACAACCACATAGATCATAGCTCCGGCCGCAAACGACAACGCATACGGCAGGATCGGTTTCATGACGATTACGGCGATCGCTCCGAGAACGCCGGCAAAAGGCTCTACGACACCGGAAAGCTGGCCATACCAGAAACTCTTCATCCGTGAAAGACCCTCGCGCCTGAGCGGCACCGATACGGCCGTTCCCTCGGGGAAATTCTGGATGCCGATTCCTAACGCCAGAGCGGTCGCTCCGGCCAGGGAGGCTGAAGGAAAATCGGCAGAAAGTGCACCGAATGCAACCCCGACAGCCAGACCTTCCGGAATGTTGTGGAGGGTGATTGCAAGAACCAAAAGGACGCTTCTGCGCCAGTGGGTAGGGATCCCCTCGGCTTCATGCGTGGGGAAACCGAGGTGCAGGTGGGGAAGGATCCGATCGATGCACCATAGAAAAAACCCCCCGAGCATAAACCCTGTGGTCGCCGGAAGCCATGCCGGCCCTCCGGATTCTTCGGCCATCTCGATCGCCGGCGCCAGCAAAGACCAGTAGCTTGCGGCAATCATGACCCCGGCGGCGAAACCGAGCATTCCGTCCAGGACTTTGCGTTGAATGGATCGAAAGAAAAAAACCAGTCCGGCTCCCAGCGCCGTAAGAAACCAGGTAAACAGCGTTGCCGACAATGCCTGAAGAACAGGGTGCAGTTCACGAAACCAGTCGACCATCGATCATTTCCCGATCCGGTGAATTTTCAATTTTGAGCCGGCAGATTCCGGTAATTCCCTCGAATCCATAAATATTTTAAATTCCTCCGAAATGTCAATAACCAAAGAGATCGTCAAGGAGTTCGGCTTCAGCCATAGCCGTTGCCCAGATCCGACTGAGATCTTTCTTTTCATTTCACCGGGGCTCTGTGCCGGATCGATCTTGCAGTTTCATACAGCGAGACTGACCACTTTTGTGTTGACGGTTCTGAGTACAATCGGTTAATCTCAAAACTTTATGATGCGCTGCCACCTTCGATGATTGAAAGGGTCGGCTGCTGAACATTGCGACTGGAACAGGTGATGAACAGAAAGGATGAAATCAAGCGGATTCGCACAGAAATCGATGAAATCGATCGAAATATTCTTGACCTCATCAATCGGCGGCTGCTCAAGGCGAAGGATATCGGAGCCATCAAGAACAGGGAGGGAGATCATGTGTTCGACAGCGCCCGGGAAAGCGAGCTGATTCAAAAGCTTCAGGGAGACAATCGGGGGCCCATCAGCAGCCATGCCCTTCGACACATTTTCACGGAAATCATCGCCGCGGCACGAGAGATCCAGAGTCCCCAAAAGATTGCCTATCTCGGCCCGGAGGCAACCTTTACCCACATTGCCGCCATCAATCATTTCGGCCGGTCGGTATCTTTTATTCCTCAGGCCGGAATCTCGGACATATTCGGAGGGGTCGAAAAAGACCTCTATCATTTCGGCGTGGTGCCGGTGGAAAATTCGATCGAAGGCGCCGTAAACTACACTCTGGATCTTTTCGCCGAATCGGAACTGAAGATCTGTGCGGAAATATACCATTCGATCTCCCACGATCTTCTGTCCAAATCCGGGACAGTCGGGGATATTCGAAGCATCTACTCCCATCCTCATGCATTTGCCCAATGCCGTCAATGGCTGCAGAAGAATCTCGCCGGATGCGTATTGACCGAATGCAGCAGCACGGCCGAAGCGGCACGGAAAGCGTCGGAGGAAACCGGCACCGCAGCGATTGCCAGCCGGGAAGCGGCTCAACTCTACAAACTTCAGGTCGTTGCATCCAAGATCGAAGACACTTCAAGAAATGTCACGAGGTTCCTGGTGATCGGAAAAAACAATATCCGTCCGACCGGACGGGACAAAACCTCGGTGATGTTCGTGACATCGCATGTGCCCGGCGCCCTCTACAAGGTATTGCAGCCGATTTCCGAATCCGGAACCAACATGGTCAAATTGGAATCACGGCCGAGCAAACACGAAAACTGGAGCTACATGTTCTTCGTCGATTTCGAAGGACACATGGCCGACCCGAATATCCAGGCAACAATCGATCGGATGAGGCCGCTCTGTCTTTTTCTGAAATGGCTGGGATCTTATCCGAGGGCAAACGAGGTCAAGTGAAGAGCGGGAAGAGCCAGAAGTCAGAAGTCAGAAGTCGGAGGTCAGAAGTCAGAAAGAGCAAAGGGCAAGAGGCTCACGCAAAGCTCGCTAAGGCGCAAAGAAGGGCGAGAAGATTAGAAGATTCGTGGATGGCAAAGAGCATAGAGCAGAGGGCATAGGACAGAGGGAAGAGACGCGGGGACGCGGGGACACGGAGAGAAGTCAGATGTCTGAAGTCGGAGGTCAGAGGAAGAGCGAAGAGCGGGTCTCCCCGATAGCGGGATCTACGCTTCGCTTCGACACGCAAAGCTCGATAAGGTGCAAAGGGAGAGCGCTAAGTGGTTTTAATTGTTTGATTATTGTGATTTTTTGTCTTTTTGTCTTATTGTTTGGAATTTGATGCTTGGAATTTGTGATTTTCTTCCCCTTGGTGCTTGGAATTTGTGATTTTCTTTTAAATCGGATGTGGGGGTTTCGAATGATTGATGCATGCACGCAGCTATACGGGGTCATCGGCAACCCTGTCGCCCATAGCCTGAGCCCGCTGATGCACAACCGGGCTTTTGCGCATTCGGGGTTCAATGGGGTCTTTGTCGCCTTTCCGGTTGAAAATGTGGAGGATGCAATCTGCGGGATACGCGCTTTGGGCATCCGGGGGACCAGCGTGACGATCCCTCATAAAATTTCGATCATGGATTTTTTAGATGAAATCGATGAAACGGCGCGTCGAATCGGCGCCGTAAACACCGTCGTAAACAGGGGGGGCCGCTTGAGCGGTTACAACACCGATGCCCCCGGGGCGATCGGTGCGCTCAAAGAGCGGGTGTCGATCAGAGGCAAGAGCGTATACATCATCGGGGCGGGAGGAGCGGCCAGGGCCATCGGCTTCGGCCTTGTTTCGGAAGGAGCCAAGGTCCGGATCGTAAACCGCACGCTCCAAAAGGGAGAGGAACTGGCTGGAGCGCTTGGCGCCGGATTCAGCCTGCTCAAAGACGATCTCGAATTGGACTGCGACATCCTGATCAACACGACACCGGTTGGAATGACGCCTCGTACGGAATCGATGCCCATACCGGCGACATCGATCCGCAAGGAGACGGCGGTCATGGATATCGTGTATAACCCGCTTGAAACCCGCCTTCTGCGTGAGGCCGCGGCCAAGGGGTGCCCAACCATCGAGGGTATCGGCATGTTCGTATACCAGGGGGCACATCAATTTAAACTGTGGACCGGACGGGAAGCACCGATCGATATCATGAGGGATGCCGTGATGGAAGCGCTCGGTGGTCAGGGAAGGCAGAAGTCAGAGGTCTGAAGTCGGAAGTCGGAAGTCAATAAGAGCAAAGAGCAAGAGGGTCTCACGCAAAGACGCGAAGGCGCAAAGAAGAGCAAGAAGATTAGAAGTTTAGAAGATGAGTGGATGGCAAAGGGCAGAGGGCGCGGGGACGGGGGGACGCGGGGACGCGGAGACGTTGAATTTTGTTTGAGTATTGGAATTTTGACTTATTGATTATTGTTTGGCTTTTGGTGCTTGGAATTTGTGATTTTCGATTTCAACGTGCAACGATTTCAACGTGTAACGTGCAACGATCTCAAAGCTTAACGGTTTTACCATGATCGCGATACAGCCGGCAAAAATTACGAAGCAGACGATTTCCGTGCCCGGCTCAAAGAGCTATACCCATCGCATGTTGATCGCAGCGGCGCTTTCAGGGGGTTTATGTACGCTCGCAAACTGTCTGAGGAGCCAGGACACGCTGCTGACGCTGAACGCATTGAGACAGTTCGGCATTCCCATCGAGGCGGACAAAGAGCCGATCATCGTTCACGGACACTCGGGCAGGCTGAAGCCGTCCAGCGAGCCCATCCGTCTCGAGAACTCCGGCACTTCCATGCGGCTGTTGACTGCAGTGGCCGCACTCGGAACCGGAACATACCTTTTGACCGGAAGCAGGCGAATGCAGGAGCGTCCGATTCAGGACCTGCTCGATGGGCTGTCTCAGATCGGCATTTCCGTTCGAGCGATTCACGAAAACGGCTGCCCGCCGGTCGAGATTGCCGGGGGAAGGATCGCAGGAGGCCGCACCGTCATCAACTGCGAAAAGAGCAGCCAGTTTCTTTCCGGATTGCTCCTTGTCGCACCGTATACGGAAAAGGGACTGATCATCGATGTTTCCCACGGACCGGTTTCAAAGCCTTACGTCGATATGACAGTGGAGGTGATGGAAAAATTCGGAGTCGCGCTGAGCCGGGACGGCTACCGGCAGTTTAAAGTCGGTGGAGGGCAGATTTACCGAAGCGGTACATACGAGGTGGAAGCCGACGCTTCTCAAGCCGGTTATTTCTGGGCGGCCGCGGCCGTTACCGGAGGCGATATCCGGGTTCCGGGGGTATCCCGCTGGTCCAAACAGGGAGATGTTCGCCTTGTTGATCTCTTGGAAAAGATGGGGTGTGGAGTTTTCCATGAAGCAGACGGAATCCGGGTGGTGGGCGGACCGCTGAAGGGAATCGATGCAGACATGGGGGATATGCCCGACATGGTCCCGACCCTGGCGGTCACAGCGGCATTCGCGAAAGGAACGACGGTGATCGGAAACGTTGCCCATCTTGCGGAAAAAGAAAGCGACAGGCTGGCAGCCGTATCCACCGAACTTAAAAAAATGGGAATCGAAGTCAAACGTTGCGGTACGGGGCTTTCCATTACCGGGGGGGCCCCCAGGGGTGCTTCGATTCATACCTACAACGATCACAGGATCGCAATGAGCTTTGCTGTTGCAGGATTGCGTGTACCGGGAATCGTCATCGAAGAAGAGCACTGTGTGGAAAAGTCATTTCCGGAATTCTGGGAAGTCTTTCAAAAACTGTACGACAGATGAACAGCAAATGGCAAGAGGCTCACGCAAAGCTCGCTAAGGCGCAAAGGGGAAGAGCAGTCAGGAAGAGCAAGAGGGTCTCACGCAAAGCTCGCTAAGGCGCAAAGGGGAAGAGCAGTCGGGAAGAGCAAGAGGGTCTCCCCGATAGCGGGATCTACGCTTCGCTTCGACACGCAAAGCTCGCAAAGACGCAAAGAAGGGATAGAAGTCGGAGGTCAGAGGTCTGAAGTCAGAGGCCGGAAAACGAAAGAAGATGAGAGGATGAGTGGATGGCAGAGGGCATAGGGCAGGGGACGCGGACCAATTTTTTTTGAATATTGGAATTTTCGCCTTATTGATTATTGTTTGGAATTTGATGCTTGTGATTTGTGATTTTTACTTTAAGTTTGATGCTTGAAATTTCTGATTTTCTTGTTCTTACCGACTTCTGACTTCAGACATCTTGACTTCTGTTCCTATGAGAAAGGAAAAGGGGAGGGCGAATGTATTCATACGAGAAGCTGAGGGATTTCTGCAGGGCGGTGTTTTTGAAGATCGGGTGCTCGGAAGAACAGGCCGCAACCGCTTCCGATGTTTTGGTGACGGCGGACGCGCGAGGCGTGGACTCCCATGGGATCGCACGGCTAAGCGGATATGTGCGGCTCTGGGAGATCGGAAGAATCAACTCCAAACCGA
>QZKK01000193.1 GCA_003599475.1 Desulfobacteraceae bacterium | reverse complement strand
CGACGCCTGGGTGACTCGGGCCGAAGAAGCCGTATCATATGGAGCCGACGCCATATCGATGGGAGTGATCCTCGGAAGCGAGCGCCAGGCCGAAATGCTCGAAAATCTCGGCGCGCTCGAGAGCGAAGCTTCCCGCTTCGGGCTGGTCCTGATGGCGCATATGTATCCGAAGGGAGAGCGCATCAGGGAAAGCGAGCGGTTTTCGGTCGAAAACCTCACCTACTGTGTGAGGGCCGGAGAAGAGCTGGGGGTGGACGTAATCAAGACATGGTATACCGGAGATCCGGAAAGCTTCCGGCGAGTCACCGCCGTCGCACCGGGGAAAGTGGTGGCAGCAGGCGGGCCCAAAACGGAAACCGATCACGCGCTTCTCGAGATGGCCCGGGGGGTCATGGATGCCGGGGCTCTCGGGGTGGCTTTCGGGAGAAACGTCTGGGGGCACGCCAACCCGGCCGGGATCATCCGGGCACTGAAATCGATCATTCATGGAAACGGAAGCGTCGAAGACGCCATGGGTTTTCTCCGAGGGTAAAGCCGAACCTCCGGTATTCGATTATTCTCTTGACAGGAACCGTCGAATTTAATAGCTGTTTATTCGATTACACGCTCGTTATCTTTCGCCCGTTTCCATCCGAACCATGAAAGAAGCCGACCGGGGGCAATCCCGGGCAGGCTGATTTTTTCTGTCCCACATGTCGCGAAAGGAGGTGATCGAACCTTTCCGGTCGAAGATCCAACGATTACCCAATGATTGAAGGATCGACTTTCCCCACCTTGCACCACGGATTCAGGGGGGCGCTTTACGGTTCTGCACGATGTTCAGCGGGGATCCACATGATTAACACCCATACCGATGAGGAGGATCTGCTATGAAACGTAACGATTTTACCCGAAGAGAATTCATGAAGGTCACCGGCGGCGGAATTGCGGGGGCGGCACTGCTGTCGAGCCCGCTGGGGGGCATGGCTGCCAGGGCGTTTGCGGCGGCACCGCCGGATTTAAAGGTGGAAAAGGGAGCCCAGTTGAACGTGCTCCGGTGGAGCGTCTTTGTCCAGGGGGATAAGGACCTCTGGGAAGATAACAGCCGGAAATGGGAAAAGCTGACCGGCGGCAAGGTCAACAACGAATACCTCGCCTGGGAGGAGGTCCGCCCCAAGGCCGCCATGTCGGCAGCCGTCGGCGCCGGGCCGGATCTTGTCCTCGGCTGGCACGACGACCCGCATCTCTATCCGGATAAACTGGTCGATGTCACCGATGTTGCCGAATACCTGGGCGGAAAGTACGGCGGCTGGGAGGATTCCTGCATCAAATACGGGACCAAAGACGGCAGGTGGATCGCTCTGCCCATAGGCGCCCCCGCACAGCAGATCTGTTATCGCAAAAGCTGGGTAAACGAAGCCGGTTTCGACAAATTCCCTGAAAAGGTCGAAGATTTCATCAAATGCTGCAAAGCGCTGAAGAGCAAAGGCCACCCGGTCGGATTTGCGCTTGGCCATTCCGTAGGCGACGGCAACAACTGGGTTTATACATGGCTTTGGTCCTATGGCGCTTCCACGGTGGATAAGGACGGCAACCCGGCCATCAAGAGCAATGCTACCAAAGCGTCTCTGGAGGGGATGAAAGAGCTCTACCAGGATGCAATGATCGAAGGCTGCGCCTCCTGGCAAGACCCCCACAACAACAAGGCCTACATCGCCGAGCAGATTTCCGCCACCAACAACGGCATCAGCATCTATTATGCCGCCAAATCCAAACCCGAATGGGCAAAGATCGCAGAAGACACCTACCATGCGGAGCTTCCCATCGGCCCGGTCGGCAAACCGACCCAGCTCCATCTGTTCGACCAGGCGTTTGTTTTCAAACACAGCCCTTACCCGAACGCGGCCAAGCACTACCTGATGTTCATGCTGGAGCAGGAGCAGGCGGGTCCCTGGATCAACGCCATGCGCGGCTACGTGACACCGAGTCTGAAGGACTACAAGAAACTTCCGGTCTGGACCGAAGACCCGAAGCACACCGCATACCGGGACTGCGTGGCCAACATGCTGTGGAACGGATATCCGGGTCCGATCGGAACCGGCTCTGCGGCTGTCATGGCCGAATACGTCGTCGTCGACATGTACGCCAATTTCTGCGCCAGGGGGGCGTCTGCGGATCAGGTCATGGACCGGGCTGAAAAAGCCATCGCGAGAGCCTATAAGAAATAGAGCGTTCAGTGTTCAGTGTTCAGTTCAGGGATTCGCGGGCTCCGACCCGTGAATCCCTGAACCCGAAACCCGTAACCCGTAACTCGTAACCCGAAACCCGATCGGAGGATAGCCGGTGGAAGCCGCCGCCGATACCGAACGATATAAAGAGGCCGTGGGCATAGGGGGAAGAGTCTCCCGCGCACTCGAAAATCCGCACGTCCTGGGATTCCTGTTCGCAGCCCCTGCCGAATTGATTCTGCTCATCTTTCTGGCGTACCCTTTCCTGCTCGGCATCTGGCTCGGGTTTACAGACACCATCGTCGGGCGGGAGGGGAGCTGGGTCGGACTGGAAAATTACATCAGCCTGATGGACGATCCCACCTTCTGGTTGACGGCCTTCAATACGTTTCTCTATACGGTGGTGGCCGTCATCCTCAAAGCCGTCCTCGGAGTCGGTCTTGCCGTCGTTCTCAACCGTGATTTCAAGGCCAAGGGGCTGATCCGGGCCATCGTGCTGCTGCCGTGGATCATACCGACGGCGCTGAGCGCCATCTGCTTCTGGTGGCTCTTCGATGCCACCTTCAGCGGAATCTCGTGGGTGCTGATCCGGATCGGCGTGATCGGAGGGTTCATCAATTTCCTGGGAGACCCCTGGAATGCGCGCTGGTCCCTGATTGCCGCAAACGTCTGGCGCGGGGTTCCCTTCTTCACGATCGGTCTCCTTGCCGCATTGCAGACCATCAGCCCGGATCTTTATGAAGCCGCCGAAATCGACGGCGCCGGAGCCTGGAAGAAATTCAGGCGGATCACGCTGCCGCTTTTGACCCCGCTTCTGACCATCATCACGGTTTTTTCCACCATCTGGACCTTTGCCGACTTTCAGCTTGTCTGGATCATCACCAAGGGCGGGCCTGCGGGAGCCACGCACATCTTCGGGACACTTTCCTTCCAGAGGGCCATGCAGGGAGGCCATTTCGGAGAGGGAGCCGCCATTTCCAACAGCATGCTCCCCATCCTGATCGCCTGCGTGTTTGTGGCGTTCGTATTTCTGAGAAAAGAGGATTAGGCCCATGGCCATCGAACGTGCCGGAGCAAAGCTTTTCAAATTTTACGTCCCGACGGCGATTTACCTGTTCTTTCTGCTCTTTCCCTTCTACTGGATGGTCAATACGACCTTCAAATCGGATAACGAGCTTTACGACCTCAGCCTGAACCCGTTCATCATCTACTCCCCGACGCTTTTGAACATCAAGCGGTTGTTCACCGAGACGATCTTTCTCAAGTGGATGGCAAACACCTTCTTTGTCGCCATCAGCGCAACGGTGATTTCTCTTGCCGTAAGCCTGCTGGCCGCCTATGCCATCCAGCGCCTGAAGTTCAAGACCTCGGGACCGACCGGGGTGGCCATATTCTTGAGCTACCTGGTCCCCCAGACCATCCTTTTCATTCCGCTGGCCCATGTCATTTTCAAACTCCGGCTCTGGGACTCTCTCTGGTGCCTGGTGCTCACCTATCCGACATTTCTCGTGCCTTTCTGCACCTGGCTTCTGATGGGTTACTTCAAGACCATCCCCAAAGAGATGGAGGAATGCGCCATGATCGACGGGGCGAGCCGCATCAAGATCTTCCGCCGGATCATCCTGCCGCTCTGCCTGCCGGGGGTTCTTTCTGCAGGGATCTTCTGCTTCACCCTGTCCTGGAACGAATATCTGTATGCGCTGGCATTCATCTCCAGCACCGCGAAAAAGACCGTACCGATCGGGCTTGTCACCGAGCTGGTCCGGGGAGACGTCTATCACTGGGGTTCGCTCATGGCCGGGGCACTCTGCGCATCGGTGCCCGTCGCCCTGGTCTATTCCTTTTTCGTCGAACACTATGTTGCAGGAATGACGGGCGCATTGAAGGAGTAAGAAAATCATGGCAGAAGTCAGACTGGAAAACGTATGCAAGAATTTCGATGACGTGGTGGCCGTCGACAACTTCAACATGTCCATCGAAGACAAGGAATTCGTGGTTCTGGTCGGACCCAGCGGCTGCGGGAAGACGACCACCCTGAGGATGATTGCTGGGCTGGAGACGATTACAAGCGGAAAAATTTCAATCGGAGACCGCATCATCAACAGGCTGCCCGCCAAAGAACGAAATATCGCAATGGTTTTCCAAAACTATGCCCTCTATCCGCACATGTCCGTTTTCCAGAACATGGCCTTTTCGCTCGAAATGCGGAAACGGCCCAAGGGAGAAATCAAGCAGCGCGTCCAGGAAGCGGCCGATATCCTCGGCATCGGGCCCCTGCTGAACCGCAAGCCCAAGCAGCTCTCCGGCGGACAGCGGCAGCGGGTGGCCGTCGGAAGGGCGATCGTCCGGAAACCGGAGGTGTTTCTTTTCGATGAACCCCTTTCAAACCTCGATGCCAAGCTCAGGGTTCAGATGAGAGTCGAGCTGAAGAAGCTGCACGAACGGCTGGCCACGACCGCTGTATACGTCACCCATGACCAGATCGAGGCCATGACCATGGGGGATCGGCTGGTGGTCATGAAAGACGGGCTGATCCAGCAGATCGGCTCACCGCTCGAGCTTTACAACAAGCCGGCAAACCGTTTCGTCGCCGGATTCATCGGAAGCCCGGCCATGAACTTTTTCCAGGCGGATTTGACCCACTCCGGGGATTCCGTATCGATTCGGACCGGCGGATTCGAGCTGAAGCTGCCTTCGGACAAGACATCCTTTATCAAAGATTACACCGAAAAGCGTCTGCTTGCCGGCATCCGCCCGGAAGACCTCCATGATGCGCCGGTCCATACTCCGGGAAAGACGATTCCTGCCAGAGTGGAGGTAGTGGAGCCGATCGGAAGCGATACCTTTATCAACGTGGATGCAGCGGGCATTCCGCTCATTGCGGCGGTTGGACGGATGAGCCGCGTAAAGCCCCATGATGCGATCGCACTGGAACCCGATGTGGACCAGCTCCATCTTTTCGACATCATAAGCGAAAAATCGCTCCTGCACCGCTGATGCAGCCTCGAAAATCCTGCGGAACCGAACAAGGCCGGCCGCTGGCCACTGGATGCTGTATGCTGGATTCTGGATGGCTGAAGCGGCCCGTTTGATCAATCAGAAACTGAAGAGAAGAACGCTGAACACTGAACGCTGAACACTGAACACTTTGAAGTTTCTAACAAGGTGAAATCTTTCCCTACCCATTCGCCCTTCGAAGCGAAACGGAAGGTCCCGCAAGAGTTTGTCCTTGACACCTTGCCCTTTAAAACCCTAATAATTCGGTCGTGTGCCGATTCATTTCCATCCGCCCCCCGGACAGCGCCGGACAGCGGCGGCATCTTAAAATCGAATCGAATGGGAGGTTAAAGATGATGGAGTTCAAACCTGAAGAAGTGAACTTCCACAGGGAGGCATATCAGGCCCATCTGGCGGAGATTCGTCCGAAGGATTACCCTCTGCTTTCCAGCAAAAAGGTCGTCGGAAAAATGAATCTTCGCCACCTGAGGGCAAACCCCTACACAAAAGACGGAAAGGCGCTGGTCTCTTTCGTTGTTGCGGGGCCGGACATCAGGGCCGACATTCAAAAGGCGGTCGATCGGATCGGCGGATTTCAAAAGGCCTTCACCGGCCAGGATCGGATCTTGATCAAACCGAACTTCAACAGCGACGATCCGCCGCCGGGATCGACCTCGCTCGATTTTCTGGCCGCAGTGATCGGTCTGCTCAGGGAGCACGGATTTACGAAGATATCGGTGGCCGAAGGATCCGGCCGGCCATGGGTGCCGAGCGAAAAAGTCTTCGGAAAAGTCGGACTTTCCGTCAAGATGTCCGAAATGGGGATTCCGTTGTTGGACCTGGATCGGGCGGAGTATGCCGATGTCGCAATCAATGGAGAGTTTCTGGATGAAATTGCGTATCCGAAACAGTTGGAAGAATTCGATAAGATCGTTTATCTTCCGACCATGAAGACGCACTACCTGGCGGGCTTTTCCATGAGCCTCAAGCTGGTCGTGGGCCTCACGCACCTCTTTGACCGCTTCAAGCTGCATGCCGACAACAACATGTTCGTTTCGCAGCGAGCCGTCGAGATGAGCAAACCCATCCGGCCCGATCTGATTGTCATGGACGGTCGGATTTCCTTTGTCAGCGGGGGGCCGGCCGTCGGCCTTGCCGTGCATCCCGGAGTCGTTCTGGCATCCGGTGATCCGGTGGCAATCGACGTCCAGGGAGTGAAACTGCTGCAAAACTATGCAGCCGTCAACCATCTGACCGGGGATCCCTGGGGCCTTCCCCAGATCCGAACGGCAGTCAGGCACAAAATAGGCATCCGAGCGGAGAACGAACTGCTTCTGCTTCGATGACCATGAAAGTGTGCTGTTGTTTTTGTCATTGAGATTTTGGGATTATGATTTGTTTCGAATTTCCTGCTTCGGATTTCGAATTTGCCGGACAAGACATCCCACAGTATCTCTAAACCTGTTTCCTTCAGACTTGTCCGGTGGTTAGGATACTTCAATGGGTAAAAGAGTCTGTATCGATCGTGAGGAATGCATCGGCTGCGGAAGCTGCCACGACATCTGTCCGGAGGTCTTCGATTTGGATGAAGAGGCCGAAAAGGCCTGCGTGATCAAACCGGAAGGCGGACCGGAAGATCGGATCGAAGAGGCGATGGCGGAGTGCCCCATGCAGTGCATCTATTGGGAGTAAAAGGGTGGTATACAGGTGAGGAAGGCGCTCCGGAGGTGATGGGATTGAAAAAGCGGATCTGTGTCATCGACGGGCAGGGGGGCGGAATCGGGGCTCAGGTAATCAAACACCTGAAAGAGTCTTTCGGAGAATCGGTCGAAATCGTGGCCCTTGCAACGAATGCGGTTGCCACCTCTCAGATGATGAAGGCCGGCGCCAACCGGGGGGCTTCGGGTGAAAACGCCATCGTTCGAACGGTAAGGGAAACCGATCTCATCATCGGTCCCATCGGCATCACCTGGGCAAATGCAATGCTTGGAGAGGTCACCCCCCGGATGGCCGAGGCAATCACTTCGAGTGCGGCCACAAAGATTCTGCTTCCGCTGACTCAGGAGCGGGTTGTTTTGGTGGGAGTGCTTTCCGAACCCCTGCCCCATCTGATTAAAAAAATCATCGAAGGAAAATTGAAGGAGATCGTTTCCGATGTGTGAAGCGAACGCATATTTCTATAGAAATGGAAATGAGGAGTTGATCCTGGAAACGGTGGATCTGGTCGAGCCTCAGGAAAATGGAAGTTTTCTTCTGAAAAACATCTACGGAGACCAGAAGATCGTCAAGGGCAGGATCCGGATCATGAATCTTGTCAATCACCGGATCGTGTTTGAGGAACAGGCAGAAGAATTTTAGATTTCAGATTTTAGATTTTGGATTTTGATTTGACGAATACCGGAATCCTTCAAGGAACAGGTTTATAACGCTTCCTAAGCTCATGATATGCTGATCTTTTTATTCTCTGCGTCTCTGCGCCTCCGTGCGAGAATCACCGTTTTTTTCCTTTTTTCGGCAATGAAGATATGCGGCAAGGCCGACCAGCCCGACGATGTAGCCGATCCCGCCGACGATCTCCGAAAACGAAGGCCCCTGCTTCCGGGATTCGATCAGCAGTCTGATGACCGGAGCAAGTTTTTGGTCTACCGCCTCTTCGACCGCCGACCGGATCTCCTGCACCGACGGGCCGGACTGCACCATCGGTCCTGAACGATCCTTCTCCTTTGCCGGCCGGCTATCCGGACCGGTCCCGGAAGAACCGGCCGCTGAGGCGCCCGGGGAAATCTCATCGAGCGGAACGGTCCATTCGGCCTGATGCCCCATGCCGGCGATAAGGACCAGTTTCAATTCGGTTTTCCGGGGAATACGAAACGAAAACTCTCCGTTTTCATCGGTTTTTCCTTCGAGGAGCTTGGTACCTTCGGAATCGTAGACTTCAACCGCTGCATTCCTTGCTTTCCTTCCGCCGCTGAACTTGCTTTCGGTATGGACCGTCTCCCCTTCCACCCACGCGAAAATAGTCGCATTGTGAGCGCGCAGAGGAGCAGCCCAAAACAGGCAGATCCAGAGAGCGGCTGCGATCATAGCATGACGCATCACTTCATTCTTCCTTTCCCCGGAGTCGGTGCTGCATCGATTCTGAATAGCCTGGAAGCATTTCGGGCTGCACCTTCCGGATGAATCCGATACTGAAGGCGGTGATGAACCCCTCGATCACGATCACCGGCAGATGGGCGCCTGCCAAGATGAGCGCGATCTCGAAGAAATTTTCTTCGGTAAATATCAGCGAAAGGCCCGCGATGACGGTCCCGAGCAGTACCGAAAGCGACCCGCAGGCAAATGCAGCCCCGAAGGCGATGGCAGGCTTCTTCCACAGCAGCGGCTTGAAGAGGTAGTGGCAAACGACCGCGGGCAACGCCATGATGACGGTGTTGACACCGAGTGTGGTCAGTCCTCCGAACTGAAAGATCACCCCCTGGAGCAGGAGTGCGACCCCTATGGCAGGCACCGCCCCCCATCCCAGCAGGAGCCCGACGACGCCGTTTAAGATCAGATGCACGCTGGCAGGCCCGATGGGCACATGAATCAGGGATGCAACAAAGAAGGCGGCCGACAGCATCCCCGCCCGTGCGATCCTGTCATAATCGAGTTTTTTCAGGCCGACAGCGGTTCCGGCTGCCGTCAATGCCATGCCGGACAGCAGGACCGGGCCGGAGAGTACGCCTTCTGAAATGTGCATAAGCGATCCTAAATCCGAATTTTTTCATTTGATTTTTGTTTCGGATTTCGAATTTCGTGTTTCGGATTTCCCCGCAGGCGGGAATTATTTCTCCTGCCACGGTTCGAAGTGCACCCACAAGACGGCGCCGAGTTCAACGCCTTTTTCTTCGCCCGATGCAGATTTCAGTGTAAAGTCGGCTTCGTTCAATGCGGCAAACCCCCACCATCCCGATCTGGGCGCCGCATAGGTGAAGACTCCGTTCTGATCGGCCTTGATCGTTTGGGTGACCATATAATCGGTCGGAGCCCGGGCCTTGCCGTCCCGGTTGTCGTATTCGACCTCGACTTCGGCAAACGGCACCGGTTTGCCGTCGAGCTTGACGACCCCCTGGAATACATTCCCCGTATAGAGGCCGTAAGGCTTTGAAAGCGGCACGATTTCGGTTTTTAGCCCGATCTCCTCGTCCCAACCCTCATCGTCTCCGAAAGCGGTCACAACCGTCTTGGTATAGTGGACGATAAAGACATCCTCTGCCGGCTCCCAATAGGGCTGGGGTTCCATGTGGAACATATAAACCCCGGGCCGCCGGATCGGATATTCGATCCGCCAGGCCGGATGCCCCATGACCTCGGCAGGTTTTATCGAGCCGAGCAGATTCTCATTTTTACCGTTTGCCCGGACGCCGAAGACTTTCGGTTTGGAAAGCGCCATGCCGACCGCTTCCATCGGGTGGCTGAAGGAGATCAGCAGGCTCACCGAGCGCGGATCGTTTTGCATGACCATGTTGTCCGAAGGGATGACCATTCCGAAGTGGGCGAATGCAGGACAGGAGATCACAACGAGAACGAAAAAGATCGAGATCCGGACTGTTTTTTCCATGAAGCCTCCTCCCAAAATAAAAACCACGATCCCGCGTATCTTCTTGATACCGCTTCATCGTGGTCTTCGCTTTAAAGAAAAATCGTCTGCGCCGGGGCTTCAGCCTCGTATTGGTCTACTTTTAGCAGCGCCGGTTGCCGTTGTCAAGAAGGCATGCGGGGATGCTTCCTCATCACAGAAGGGATTCATTTGCCGGCGCTGCTGTTTCCGCTGCTCCGGTCTTGACCACTGAATAGTGACATTCTTCAAAATTCCTGATAACCAATACCGTCGTTCCCGTAAAGATTGTGAAATTTGATACCCCGTCCTCTTGCGGCAGGGTAGTTCATTCAATGAGTGGAGTCTTCAATGAATCTTGAACAGCCGAAAATGGAACGATCCCTATATGTTACCCGGATGAAGACCCTGGTGCGCATGACGGAAAAACTGCTTGCGGAAAGATCCGCCGGCAGCCTCCTCCAGCGGGTTACAGAAGCGGCACGCGAACTGACCGGCGCCCGGTCGGGAGTATCGATGCATGGTTACACGGATGGATGCTTCAGAATCGAGGCGATATCGGGACTGGATGAAAGCCTCTCCTCACGGCATGGAAAGCTTTTAAAGATCGAAAAGGGAGGCGTCTACCAGGATCTCCTCGATAAGGTCTCGACGATTCGCCTCACGGATTTCGAACTCCATCATCATCCCAAATGGTGGGGGCTGCCCGAAGCACATCCGCCGCTGAGAGGGCTGCTGGGGGCCCGGCTGTTCGACCGGCAGGGCAGAGTCAGCGGTTTGATCATGTTGTCGGACAAGGGAGACGGCGATTTTACATCCGAAGATGAAGCGCTGCTCAGTCAATTGGCAGCGATTGCATCCCTTGCTTTGCAGCAGATCGATGCACAGGAGAAGCTGCAAAGAGCACACGACGAGCTGGAGTTGCGCGTCAGGCAACGTACGGAAGAGCTTGCGGAAAGCTATGCCGAAATCAAAAAACGGGCGGAACAGCTCCGAAGATTGTCTTCGCAACTGACCCTGGCCGAGCAGCGTGAACGCCGGCGTATGGCGTATGTGATTCACGACCATCTCCAGCAGTTGCTCGTAGCGGCAAAGTTCAACCTGGAAATCCTATCCAAACACTCTAGAGAAGATCGAAAGAAAGCAATCGAAAGTATCTTGGATCTGCTCGATCAATCGATCGAGACCTCCCGCTCCCTCACTGCCGAGCTGTCTCCGCAGATTCTCTATCAGAGAGGCCTCTCTGCGGCAATGAAGTGGCTGGCGAGATGGATGCTGGAAAATTATGCTTTATCCGTCGAGATGGAGATCGATCCGGAAGCCGTTCCACTCCAGGAAGATGTGGCGGTGCTGATATTCCAATCGGTTCGCGAGCTGCTGTTCAATGTGGT
>QZKK01000182.1 GCA_003599475.1 Desulfobacteraceae bacterium | reverse complement strand
TGCTTTTTGATTTTGATTTCGACCTTGTCGATTACAGGTATTTCCAGATTCTTGTATACTCGAAACAGAATCCATTCCTCCAAAACTTCCTCCAACTCATTTCTGCACTTCTCCAGAGTCGGAGCATTTGAATAGACACCCGGACATTCCTGAATCTCGCCATAAAACGTTCCATCATCATTGAGAATTTCGTATTTGGCGTGCCCCATCGCAGTTTGAATATATTTTCTGATCATATCATTACCTTTCTTAAGTTGCCCAACGGAAAATTAACCGGAGCGGCTCCCGGATGCTCGAATGAAGAGTGGTCACGTGTTGCGGCATTTGTGTCTCTTTCATGTCTCAGGGCTCGATGCGTCGAACACCGCGTGTCATGGGCGGCGGCTTTTTCGCCGTCCCTTGCACACGCATGTTCGCTTCAGCGGTATACATCTTTTCGATGACCAACCTTCACAATCCAGACCGTCAATTCTTTGTCTTGGATCGAATATATAATACGATATTTACCCTGGCGTAGACGATATCGATCTTGACCGGTAAGCTTCTCACATCCGAATGGACGTGGATCTTCAGATAACGAATCTATCCTTTTCAAAATATTTTGTAGATCCCTTTTGGGAATTCCTTTTAAATCTTTCCAAACCGATTCCCTGAAGTAAATGTCATATTCGACCATCTTTTTTCAGCCTTTTAATCATTTCATCGTATGAAATCAGGGCCTCATCGGCTCTATCATCGAAGGCCGCAATATCCTCTGCATCTTCAGCGAGAGCATCCCGGACGGCCGAATTGACAAGGTCGGAAATAGATCTTGAAGTCTCAACAGATTTTAGTTTCAGTGCCTTATGAAGAATGGGATCTAAATAAATAGTCGCTCGTTTTGCTGTGGTTGCCATAAAGTCACCTCCCAATTTTTATGACATTATAGCGCTTTGACGTTTAAACGTCAACCACCAATATTTCTGGAAGCGAACGCCATCACCGGCACGCAACCGCGCCGCCAAGGAACTACGGGGGCACGCCAAAAAATTCCGATACTTAATATTTAAGATGCGACCCTCACATCTCTCTCAGCGCATTTGACCGCGCGGCTTTTGCTCCGCTATGCCGAGCTTATCCAAACGGACCACAACTATACATTTTTCGGGACTCAATACAGAGCCTGTGCCATCGCTCCATCCAGCTCCAGACTCCCGTTACCGGGCTTGCCTGTGGATTTCGCTTCCGGCCTGCAGGCTACGCTTTAGCCGGGTGGGATTTTCACACTTTGTGCGATCACCCACTGGGTAACATTATCGAATTTCACCTACCTTTCGATAGGCTCCCAACGACTCGGGTTTCGCTGGGCGCGACGAATGAATTGTTGGAACCTGCTATTTTTGGAAAGCATTCTTCCTTTTGGTCTTTGCCTCTTCAAATCTTCGTTGGCATAATACCTTTTCGAATTGCCACTTTTGAATTTATACCTTTATGTTTACTGCTTCTCAGTCTCTCTCGTTGCACGCTTTCCGCCGAATGCATAGATCGCTCTGGTACCGGCAGCAGCTTCGCCGCCGTGCAAAATCCCTTTGGCAATCATGTATTCATCTCCCGGATTGAGAGATACTCTTTGACCCCCTATGTCAATGACATACTGTCCTTGCACTACAACAATGTATTCGTCGTATTCATGAATGTGCTTTTCCGAACTGGCGTCTTGTCCGTATGTCCAGAATGCCATTTGACTCCCGTCTGCACCGTCAAAAACGTATCCTTCGATGCCGGGAGTAAATTGGGTTCTTGAACTTACTTTGTTCAGGGGATTTTTCATAAATTCAGGGAATTCGTTCATGTAACCACCTTGTATTCCATTTAAGTCAGAGGGTTCCAACACCCCATTCACCGGCGGGAATGGAGCGCAGCGGAATTCCCGTCCGAGTGCAATGGGTTGTTAAGTTTCACCACTTCAAAGCTCCTCAAAATACTTTTTATGCCGTCCCGCGAGATCCTCAATGGCGCGAAGCTCTGGATGAATCGAATTGCCAAGATTATGAGCAACCAGTTCCGGAAGGCTGAGTTCAACCACTTTTTGTAACGGCTTAAATAAAATAAAGCAGCGACCTTCGGCGAGAGACTCAAGTTGATCACGTGAAAGCTGTTCCTGCTTTACACAAAGCACCGTCCATTCCATTTGCTGTCGTATATTTAGATTCAAACATACACCTTCTCTTACTGTTAATAATGTAAGCGTTACTCCTGTGGGAAAGCCACAAATTGTTTTAAGTAACGGATCTTTATTTGAGAATGCTCCTGCCCCATATATGGAAGGATCAGGGTCATTTGGTTTATGCCAAAGTGCCCTATGAAGGTCTTCTTTATAACCAGAATAATTCAAGTCTTTTCCAAATAAAACATGGGAAAGCCCCAAGGCGAGCTTTGCCATGAACCGCAGATCAAAATGGATGTACATGGACAATTGATTATTTTGCTGCTGACCGGATCCATGGTTAGCACGCAAATATTCAAGAACGCGCTTGTCATAATCATCAGGCTCTGAGAACCCGATACTTCTAAGGTTCGCTCCTTCCCAAAGAGAGTACATTATTTTTCGGACATTTCTCTGTGGGAACGCATCCCGGAATGTGTACCATGTCAGAGCTGGGTCTTTTAATGTACGTTCTGATGCTAAGAAATAAGCTCTTGTTCTTGCTTTTTTAACGGTTCGAGGATTACCACCAGAGTACCAATATAAACGATCGTCTTTCGGTCGTATCCAAAACACTTGCTCACCAAGGGGACCAAGCCATGATTCACAAATTTCATCCTCCTGCATGTCCGGAAGGCAAAGATTTGTATTCCCCATACAACGAAGAGGAAGACCTATCGGTTCATTTGGGTCAAAAAAATCGTATGCAAGCTCAATCAGATGATTATTTACTAGCCAGCTTTTTTCAAATGCTGCGTCAACGAATAAACCCAAATTGCTGTTGCATGTTTTGCAAACATCTCTCGTTTTGAGAGTATCCGGCATGTATGCTCCTCCCAAAAATTGAGGAACTATATGCTCAAGTGAAAATTCGCCGTGAGGCTTATTTTGTCGGCAATAAATGCAGATTTTGTTTTCTAAATCGCTCATTTCGCTCCAATTGAAACTTAACGCCGCTCTTCAGCGGGCGCGGCTTTTTGCGATCCGCTGCAAGAGCATGGTTGGGCAATGATTTGTCATCTCATTTGCATCGGCCTATATGAGCTTTCTCACCAATGCCTTTATTTGTTGCCTTAGTTTATAATGGCAATTTACAAGATCCAGCGTTACTTGCTCAAGCGTCTCTGCAAATTCTCCACCTGACACTATCCCGGCGAACTTCTCATTAGATACCTGCTCTCTCGTTTTAAAATACTGATACTCGATCTCTTCAATCCGCTGTTCTGTACTCGTTAACTCCGGCGCATAGAGAGCTATCAGCATTCTCAATTGATCGAATGGATGCGGATTCTTGCTATGACCTGATGTTTTTTCCGATAACCATCTTTGCGATTCGATAGAAAGCGTATAAGCCTGCTCGAGTTTCTCCCGGATTAAAGTATTTCTCACTATGGTACGATCTCTCCGTTTAAGAAACATCTGGGCGCATAGCGTAATCACGCCTCCGGCAATCAAAAGCAAAACAGGCTTAATCACATCAACCAAGAGAATCTCCTACGCATTCACAACGGGTATATCCGATACCCAACGCACTCAGCTTCACCCGTGTGTTGTTTCATCGGGTGCAAGCCGTTGGGCACTCTTTTTCTAAGGACCGCGATCATTCAGAAGCGCAAGAATATCTTTGGCTTCGTTCACCATCTCTTGCTCGACCGATTCCACCTGCCCATGAACAACAAGGTTCCGGTATCTCGCCAAGCTTAATATCCTTTCTGCCTCAGATTTTGAAATCATCTCGTGAATGACAAGCGACTGTACGATCCGAGGAAAAGATATAAATCGTTGCTCGGAAGAAATAGAGGAGATGAGCTTTTCCTGAGTTACACCAAAGGCAAGGTCCCTTAGTTTACGCTCAAGAGGTATAAACATAGCAAGGAAATCAGCGACGCTAGCGGTTGGTTCAGGAGTGGTAGGTATCGGAAGAGCTTCAAGAAGACGGCGAGCAGCGTTTCGTACGCGATTTGGATTAATGAGCCCTACTGTAAAATGAATGGCGAGCCCAATTGCGACTACATTTAGCCCCGCACCCAGGCCAAGAAGACTCCAGTGATAAAAAGTACCAACTGCTTGAAGCATAACGATCAGAAGATTTGTAACAATGGCCAAACCAGTGAGGTAGGAAAGATCGCGTACTCTGTTGTGATATCCACGTTTGAGCTCCTCGACCACCTCGGCCATTGTTTCATCCCGCTGAATCGTTCCGTCAAGCATTCCCAGAGATAGAGCAAAACCCGCAAGAAGGAAAGCGACGAAAGCCGCTACAGTCTGGGCGGAGGATGTAAATAGCCAATATATTCCATCCTGTGTCATTTACGTCTGTGCCTTAGAATTGGTCTGTCGGTATGCCCAACGATTGAACTCACTGGTTTTTACGAAGCGCAGCGGAGTAAAAATCCAGTGCAGTGATTTGTTGGGCACCTCTTAAAGTATATTCATAAAGTACGCCCCGAATCAGCTTTAAATTGTCGAACCTTCATAGTGCCAGTAGCTGGATCTGGCGTGAGAATGCTGCATTGTGGGAAACCCGAAGGTGATCGTAGGGCAATTAAATAAAGGTCCTTGCCGTTCGCTGAGACAACGATGTGTTCGTTCATGAGATGGACTATTTTACACTGCCAGCTTATGACCTTTTCGTAATCAACCTGCGAAGGCATCCCGAAGACCTCAACCGTTCGGATTGTTCCCCGGTGCAGCACTTCACCGCATTCAGCGTAAAGCTTCTTAAATTCATCAAACGATAATGCCTCGGGTTTGGCGTTTGCCTTGATGTTCATTCCCAGTGTGGTGCGCTCGGTGATGACGCTCTGGGGAAACGCATACGGGTGTGCCTTGTTAAGCATTCGCATTATTTTATCCGCATTCCACTCCTTCTTGGCTGAATTTGTTTGCGCCAGAGGGAGGTCTCCGTGAAGGAAAAGACAACCTAACGCCATGAGCTCGCAGCAACGTCGAAACTGAAGGTAAGCGTATTCACGAGCATAGGGCGGCCTTAGATTGAGGCCTCCATCGCAGGCAGTTGCAACAAGGTCAATCCGGATTGCCAACTCGTGCATGAGACTCATGTACGAGCGAACAGCATTATTAGGTGGCAGCGAGTCGCTCACTGTCTTGCTCTCCAGATGCCCAACGGGCTCTTCAGCGGGCGCGGCTTTTTGCGCTCCGCTGCAAGAGCATGGTTGGATGATCATGCCCTGAGAACGAGATTCCAGAACTCTTCTGTAATGCGATAAATCGGCGCATTAGATACAGTTACATCGATGACATATCCATGGTTCTCTAAGACATCAACCTTGCCTTTTAGGTTCTGGTGTTGATTCTCATAGTAGAGGAACCGGGGCTGTGCGCTATTGAAAACGACCTTATCACTTGGAAGTATCACAAATTCCCGTATTGATTCGTTCTCATTTTTAGTGAAGTCAGTTTTCATCTCGGTAATTAATTCGGGCATTTGGCTCCGTATATTATCGAATGCCTTTTTCACCTTCCGATTCTTTGCTTTGTCTCTTCGCTGATCCGTGAACTTGTCAGCGAGGTATTTCCCAGCGGCGCCAGTCGCGACGCCGACAACAAATGACACAAGAGGAATTCCCCACGATTCCATCATCTCATTCCTCCACTTCCGTCCAACGGTGAGCGTCAGGCGCTCCGTGAAGGCCGTCGTCCGCGGCGGCCTTCACGGAGTCGCTTGAACGCTCTTGTTCTGCGTCTGGATGTCAATCTCAAAGGGCTTGGGTCCGCAGTCCAGCTCAATCAGAGCTTTGGTTGGTTGGGAAACGGTAAGGGAGAACCATGCGGGACCGATTCCAGATGGATTGCATTGCCACATTGCAGCCTTGCCGTCTGGATTGATACCCTTTCGAACATTGAAAACCGCAAGAGTTCCGCCCGCTGGCGGCACTTGCTTGAGCTCGAGAATCCGTGCCTGTGAAGCGACTGGCAGTTGTGCGGTAATTGTAATTTTGGGAACGGGTTGATTCTTCGACGGTCTGAACTTCACAATCGCTTCGAATCCTTCCGTCACGGGCTTGATGTCAACGCCGTCCAAGATCAGGACAGCGGGTTCCGCGAGACGCTTCGTCGTTTCGATTTGAGACTCGATTTCGGCGATCTTGCTGGCTAGTTTGCGAAGCGCTTCGCCTTCGGGGCCTGCGTACCGCTCAAGTGCTATTGTGCGAAAGGGTGTGAGCAGTGTCTCCAGACGCTGTACTTCGCCATTGGATTTCGCGAGATCGTCCCGAAGGATCTGGATGTCTCGGTTGAGCTTCCTGTTCTCGACCTTGACATTAGAATGGGCAAACCAGATCTGACCTGCGGCGATGACTATAGCCACGATGCCAGTCACCATCACAACTTGGACTGATGCCTTCTGGTAGAACTTCTGTCCCATCTACTCTTCTCTTCCTCCCGCAGAACTACTAAGTAGGCCTCAATTCTTAAGTAATCCAATTTGGTAAAAATATTTCACGTTTGACGTAATTCTACATTGCGCAAATATAATATTTCAAAATCATTGATGTTTTTTGATTGATTCTGCAAAAATACGTCAAAATCCGGTTTCAGCACAGCCGGAAAAATACTTCATTTTTAAAAGAAAACTGCAGAGCAACCGAAAACCGGTATTTTCGTCTTGAACCGGAAGCCCGTCATCGAAGGCAATACCGCTAAATACGTTAAGATATCAACAAGTTGAGAACAATTAAAAACGTTGGAGGAAAAGGTCTTAATGCATTCTGTTTCATTACTGCCAAATACCTTGATTTTCAACACAAATTTTCCATGCACAGGTCATATTTCATGCGGGCAATAATGGAAGACTGCAGAAGCAGGGGCTAAAGGCTGCGATATGGATGAGATGTTTATTCCGGATGCTCGCCTCCCGGACAAAATCCTCCGGGTTCAAGTCGAGACTTCTCAACGGCCTTTCATCATTCCATTAAAGATAAGATCTGCGTTCATCTGCGTCCATCTGGAGCTATGGATTCAGTGCACGAGGAATCCTATTCCTGTTGACATATCGGCTCCGCTTTGCAAACATCGGCGGAAGCTTTTTCAATCCATGAGTCTGATAAAGAGGTTGATTTTAAGATGAGCGAAACCGATGAACGGGCGATTCCGATCGCCGAACCCGATCTCAACGATTTCTGCAAAGAGGTTTTAAAAAAACTCGACCTGCCGTCCGAAGAGGCCGGAATCGTTTCCGACTGCCTGGTCGAAGCCGACCTTCGAGGCGTCCATTCTCATGGGATGATCCGCTTCCCTGTCTATGTGCGCCGGCTGCAGGCAGGTGTATTCAATCCGCGCCCGAAGATCCGCGTCATCCGCGATACGCGGACAACCGCCGTTGTCGACGGCGACAACGGCATGGGCCAGCTCGTCAGCCGGCGGGCCATGGAGCTTGCCATCGACAAGGCCAAAGACGGAGACTGCGCGTGGGTCTCCGTGTGCAGGAGCAACCACAACGGCACCGAAGCCTATTTCGCTCAGATGGCGCTCGAGCACGACATGATCGGCTTCTGCTTCTCGGTGGGAGGAATCAATCATGTCGCCCCCTGGGGCGGGGCGGAAGCCATGCTGGGAAACAATCCCTTTGCCATCGCAATCCCGGCCGGCGATGAGCTCCCCATTGTCCTGGACATGGCCTGCAGCGTGGCCGCACGCGGGAGGGTCAACGTCGCCGCCGCTCGAGGGGAGTCCATCCCCGAGGGGTGGTGCACGGACGCGCAGGGCCGCCCGACCACCGACCCCCACGAGGCGCTCAAAGGATTCGTGCTGCCGATTGCAGGTGCCAAGGGGTATGCGCTGACCACGGTGATCGGCATGTTGAGCACCATGCTTTCCGGAGGCGCCTTCGGCGCGGACGTGACCCACCTCTACGACGATTTCGAGCGGCCGCAGAACATCGGCCATCTGCTTGGCGTCCTTCCGGTCTCCTCTTTCGTGGAGGTCGCCGAGTTCAAGCGCCGGATGGATAAGGGGATCCGGGAGATCAAAGGCGTCAAGAAGGCCCCAGGAGTAACCGAGATCTTTTTGCCGGGAGAGCGGGAGTACCGAACGCTGCTCGAACGCCGGAAATCGGGAATCCCGCTGGCGGTCGGAACCGTGGCCGAGCTGCAGCAGGTAAGCAAGGAATTCGGCGTGCCGCTTCGCCTGATGTGAAATGGTTTTGGGTCCCAATGGGGATCCTTCGATAATACTTGAATCTACCAAAGATTTCACAATTCAAAATGGATCTCTCACGCCCGGTGCGCTAGTTTTTTGTGCACTTCTTTGCGTTCTTTGCGTTTTTGCGTGAGACACTCTTGAAAGGACTACAAAATGCCGTATCAAAACGAGCTCTGTTTTATGGAAGCTTCGGAACTGGTTGAAAAAATCCGCAACAAGGAAATCTCCTGCGTCGAGGTCATGGAGGCTCACCTGGCTCAGATCGCTCGCGTAAACCCCAAAGTAAACGCCATCGTGACCCTGCTGCCCGAAAGGGCCATGGAGGGGGCAAAGAAGGCAGATGAAGCCATCGCCCGCGGCGGGGCGCTTCCGCCGCTGCACGGCCTTCCCATTGCGCACAAGGACCTGGTGCCGACCAAAGGGATTCGCACGACCTTCGGCTCCCCTATTTACAGGGATCATATCCCGGACCAGGATGCGCTGATCGTACAACGGCTCCGGAAGGCAGGAGCGATTACCATCGGAAAGACCAACACACCGGAGTTCGGTCTCGGAGCCCAGACATTCAACGAAGTTTTCGGGGAGACGTTGAATCCCTATGACTTGAAAAAGACCTGCGGCGGCAGCAGCGGAGGCGCGGCGGTGGCCCTTGCCTGCGGGATGCTTCCAATCGCCGACGGCAGCGATACCGGCGGATCGCTCCGGATACCGGCTGCATTCTGCAACGTCATCGGATTCCGCACCTCCCCCGGCCGGGTTCCCGTATGGCCCTCGGACCTCGGCTGGTGGGGCATTTCCGTTCAGGGCCCGATGGCCCGCACCGTGAAAGATACGGCGCTGATGCTCAGCACGATGGCCGGGCCGGATCCGCGCCAACCCATCTCCATCCCTGAATCCGGCGATCGGTTTCGCCAGCCGCTGGATCGGGATTTCAAGGGGGTTTCGGTGGCTTTCAGCGCGGATTTGGGCGGGTTGCCGGTCGATTCCCGAGTTGAGGCCGTCCTTAAAGCCCACCGCGGAGTCTTCGAACAGATCGGCTGCATCGTGGAAGAGGAATGCCCCGATTTTACCGATGCAGAGGAGATCTTCCTGGTATGGCGGGCATGGCGAATGGCAGTGCGCTTCGAAGAGATGCTCAAGACGCACCGGAAAGTGATGAAGGATACCCTGATCTGGAATATCGAGGAGGGTCTGAAGCTCACCGGCCCTCAGATCGGACAGGCGGAGGCGAAACGGACGCAGCTCTACCACCGGATGCGGGAGTTCATGGACCGCCATGAATTCTTTGTCTGCCCCGTCACCCAGGTGCCGCCTTTCGATGTAAAGGAGCGCTGGGTGCGCGAGATCAACGGCGTTTCCATGAAAAACTACATCGACTGGCTCCGTTCCACCTGGTACATCACGATCACGGGGCATCCCTGCATTTCGATACCCTGCGGGTTCACCGAAGACGGCCTTCCCATCGGTCTGCAGATCGTAGGCCGGCATCAGGACGACTTCGGCGTTCTGCAGTTGGCTCATGCATTCGAGCAGGCGACGGGCACATGGAAGCACCGCCCGCCGGTTGCGGGCTGATCGGCCTCATATGAGCCCCGAGAAAGGCAGATGCAGTCGGATCGACGATGCAGAGATAAAAAGGGTCGGGCACCTCTGCTGCAAAGATGTGTGAGCCGTAAACGGAGATGCGGATCAGGTGAACCGGCAGGATCAAGCTGTATGCGATCATCTGAAGTGCAGAAAATCACGCAGAGACAACGGTTCTTAGATACCCTGACGGGAAACGGATCCGACCGGTTTCCGTTTTTTGACATAGAGCCTGCAGAAGACACGCTCAAGCGATGGTACACGGAGGGCTTTCCACGATCAAAGTCCTTTTCGAAGTGTTTCAATCTGGAGACGCATCATTCCGTCGGACTCATGCTGCGCAGCTACCCGTTCTATCGAAAAGCACCGGATCTTCTTAAAGACCCTTCCTCTTTTATAAGACACTATCATCCCGACCAACGCTCCCGTTATGCACGGGGTTTTGAAAAACGAGGCAAACGGCTTCGGGAGAAAGGCAGAGTCCTTTACGTAGATGCCTCGGGAGGAGGCCTGCTGCAGATGTTGGGTGTAGGGGATTGGGAATCCCTGGCAAATGCCTGCATCGCCCTCGTGGAAAAGCCCCGGATGGTGGAAGATCTGATTCAGCGGACAGCCGATTTCTACTGCGTCTGCCTTGAGCGGGTCCTTTCAAAGGTGCCTGTGGACTATGCCGCGTTTTATGAGCCGATCGCATCCAATAAAGGTCCCGTGATATCCCCTGCGATGTTTGAACGGTTCGCTGTACCCGGCTATCGGAAAGTCATCGGTTTGCTGGAAAGATTCGATGTTCCCCTCCGCATCCTCTGTTCTACCGGGGGAAATTTGGCTTCACTGTTGCCTTCTCTCATCGATGCAGGAATCAACTGCTTATGGATCAGCAATATACGGAGTGCCGAAATGGAGTATCCCAGGCTTCGCCATAGATTCGGGCCTCGATTGGCGCTGATCGGAGGCATCGATGCAACCGCTTTAACGGGAGACGCGGCTTTTCTGAGAGAGGTAATCGAGGAAATGGTGCCCGGCCTGCTTGAATCCGGTCGTTATCTCCCCTGCCTCGACGACCGGCCGCGCAGCACGATTCCATTCGCCAATTATAAATTATACCGCCGGATTCTGGGGGAACTTGCTGATCGATATTCATCATAGAGATGCTAAGTCCATCGGCGCATAAATCCGGTGACGAATTTACTTGCTCAGGACTTAGTGCAGAGCAAGCAATTATATCTACCCAGTGCCTGATAATACGTCACAATAATTGCACGTCGA
>QZKK01000100.1 GCA_003599475.1 Desulfobacteraceae bacterium | reverse complement strand
GGGGAAAGAGATCGCCATGATCTTCCAGGACCCGGTGGTATCGCTCAACCCGGTGAAAAAGATCGGCACGCAGATCCTGGAATCGCTCAAGCTTCATGGAGGTCTACCACGGAAAAAGGCTCTGGGGAAGGCCGCCTCACTGCTTGAACAGGTGGGGATTGCCAACCCGAAAGACCGCCTGCGGGACTACCCGCATCTGCTCTCCGGCGGGCTGTGCCAGAGGGTGATGATTGCCATGGCACTGGCGGGGAACCCGAACATCCTGATCGCGGACGAGCCGACGACCGCCCTCGACGTGACCGTCCAGGCCCAGATCCTTTCCCTGCTGAGGAATCTGAACCGGGAGCGGGGAATGGCGACGATCCTCATCACCCACGACCTCGGGGTGATCGCGGAAAACGTACAGCGGGTATTTGTCCTGTATGCCGGGCTGGTCGTCGAGGAGGCCAAGGTGGAGCTCCTTTTTTCGACCCCAGCGCACCCCTATACGGTCGGATTGTTGAAGTCGCTCCCCAGGATGGCGGACGAAGAGGAGACGGATCTGATCCCCATCGAAGGGGTTGTCCCCGCACCGGAAAGCAGACCGAAAGGCTGCTGCTTTCAGCCGAGGTGCCCTTACAGCACGGGGACATGCATCGAGAAACAGCCGTCTCCGGCAGAGATATCGGCAGGCCACAAGGTGGCCTGCTTCCATCCGGTAAACCGGTAGAATGGGGATCCTCATGGGAAGGGCCGCTCAACAGACTCCGGCCATGGAACAGCGCGACACGATCTTGGAAGTCCAGAACCTGGTTTGCCATTTCCCGGTTCGGGGGACCTCCTTCTGGGGCGGGAAAAAAAGGCTGAGGGCTGTCGACGGGATCGATTTCGAAGTGTTTCGGGGAGAAACCTTCGGTATCGTGGGAGAAAGCGGATGCGGCAAATCGACGACTGCCAAGCTCGTGCTGAACATGATCCCGCCGACATCGGGCTCCGTTCGTTTCAACGGGATCGACGTCACTACGCTGCGCTCGCACCGGTGGCGAGCCATCCGGACAGACATGCAGCTCATGTTCCAGGACCCGATGGGCGCATTGGATCCCTACATGGTGATCGGAAAGCAGATCAAGGAACCGCTGGATATTCACGGGATCGGGAACAAAGATACCCGAAAGGAGAAGGTGCTGAAGCTCCTTGCGGCCGTGGGGATGGAAGCCTACATGTACGACCGGCATCCCCACGAAATCAGCGGCGGCCAGAGGCAGCGGGCCGTGCTGGCGAGGGCGCTCATCATGGAGCCGGAGCTTCTGGTCTGCGACGAGCCCGTATCCGCCCTGGACGTATCGATCCAGGCCCAGGTGATCAACCTGCTCAAGAGCGTCCAGAAGCAGCTTGGGCTGACCTACGTCTTCATCAGCCACGACCTGCGGATCGTTAAGCATATCTGCACCCGCGTGGCCGTCATGTACCTCGGAAGGATCATCGAGATCGCCGGATGCCGGGAGCTGTTCCGGAATACCGCTCATCCATATACGAGAGCGCTGATCTCCTCCATTCCGATCCCGGACCCATTTCTAAACAGGCCGTCGATCATTCTTTCCGGGGAGCCTCCGAGCCCGGTCGATCTGCCGGAGGGTTGCAGGTTCTCCACCCGGTGCCCGCTGGTGATCGATCGATGCCGGCGGAGCGAACCTCTTCTGGAGGACGTGGGCAATGGTCACCGGGCGGCCTGCTATCGGGCCTTCTGCAAGTGAGGGTTGAAAGATGAGTATCTCCTATTTCCTGACGAAGATTGCCAGAGCCCTTGTTACGATGCTCCTGGTGGTCACTTTCGTCTTCGTGGTCCTGAGGGTGACCGGCGACCCCTCTCAGACCATCCTTCCGGAGGACAGCACCGAAGAGGAGCGGGAGGAGTTCCGCCGTTCCTGGGGGCTTGACAAGCCTCTGCCCGAACAGTATGCCCGCTACTGGCTCAACTTCCTCCAGGGAAACCTGGGCCGGTCCTATCGGGATCGTCGGGACGTGAAGGACATCATCGTAGAGCGCCTGCCCAAAACCGTCAGCCTGATGGGGCTGGCCATCGCCTTTTCCCTGGTTGTCGCCATCCCCTTGGGGGTGAGCGCTGCCCTTCACCGCAACACCTTTCTCGACAGGTTTTCGATGAGCCTCGGAGTGTTCGGATTCAGCATGCCGAACTTTTTTCTCGGCATCCTCCTGATCCTGCTCTTCAGCGTCAAGCTGCGCATCCTGCCGAGCAGCGGCAGCGAGGGCTGGAAGCACATCATCCTGCCCATGCTGACCACCGCATCTTTTTACCTGGGCACTTACTCCCGCTTCACCCGCTCGACCATGCTGTCCGTGCTGAACAAGCCCTACATCCGGGCGGCTACGGCCAAAGGGCTGAGCAGGAACAGGGTCATCTATGGGCATGCGCTGCCGAACGCCGCGATTCCGATCGTGACGATCGTAGGAGGCAGCATCGGAAGGATCGTCTCCGGGAGTATCGTGGTTGAAACGGTCTTCGCCTGGCCGGGTGTAGGCAGGCTCCTGGTCACTTCGGTGGGCTCGCGGGACCTGGCGGTCGTCCAAGCCGTCGTCCTCATGCTGAGTGTCAGCATCGTCGCCGCAAATCTTGTGGTCGACCTTCTGTACGGAGTGCTCGATCCCCGCATCCGGACAGCGAAAGGGGGGTGAGAATGCGGGAGGATACACTGCCGGCAAAAGCCTCGGAACAGGAAAGAATCCTGAATGTGGAGGCGGCGTTTAAGACCGTTTTCCGGAGAGTACCGCCTCTGATCATGATCTCCATGGCCTGGCTGCTGTTGGTGTTCTTTGTGGCGATATTTCACAAGCAGCTCATGCCGATGGATTATCGGACGACCCACCTCGTCAACCGGCTGGCTCCTCCCGTCTTCCTGGGAGGGGATTCAGGGCACCTCCTGGGCACCGACACTCTGGGAAGAGACACCCTCAGCCGCCTGATCCGTTCCATTTACACCAGCCTGACCGTCGCCTTTCTGGGAGCCATCATCACGGCCGTTCTCGGAACCGTCATCGGTTTTATCGCCGCTCACTTCAAGGGAATCGTAGACGAGATCCTGATGACGCTGGTGGATTTCCAGTATGCCATGCCCTTCATGATCCTGGCGCTTCTGGTTCTGGCCTTCTTCGGAAACAACATCGTCCTTTTCGTGATCCTCCTGGGGATCCAGGGGTGGATGCGGTTTGCCCGCCTGGCGAGGGGGATGGCGCTTTCGGCGCAGGAGGACGGGTACGCGGTCGCGGTCAAGCAGCTCGGGGCCACACCGTTCAGGATCTATCTCCGGCACATCTTCCCCAATGTCTCCAACATCATCGTCGTGGAATTCACTCTGAATTTTCCCGAAAAGATCATCGTGGAAACCTCGCTGAGCTTCATCGGCTTAGGGATACAACCCCCGGAAACCAGCCTGGGCAGCATGATCTCTTTCGGCCGAGACTACCTGATGGCGGAATGGTGGCTGGCCGTGATTCCGGGTGCGGTGATCTTTCTGACCACTCTGGCGATGAGCCTTGTGGGGGATTGGACCCGGGACAACCTGGATCCCACCGTGGTCAAATGAACCTCTCTGAGGAGTGCTGAAGTTGAATTCAAAGGAAAGAGTCAGGAAAGCCACGTCTTTTATGGAGCCGGACAGAATCCCCGTCGATTACTGGGCGGATAAGGTCGTTACCAGGAAGCTGATGGGTAAACTGAACCTATCTGATCAAGAGGAACTTTACCGGCAGCTCGGCATCGACTTCAGGTTTATCGAGGGGACGATCTACAGCGGTCCGCAATTACCCGTATACGACGACGCGTGGACGGACATCTGGGGCGTAACGAGAAAACAGGTGTTCGTAGATCCTGCAAACCCTGAGAAAGGAAGCTACGAGCACGTGGTCACACACCCCCTCGCTGGGGCCGAAACCGTTAAAGACATCGAGAGCTACCAAAGCTGGCCGAGTGCGGACTGGTACGATTATTCTCAGGTGGAAAATGCGGCGGATTCGTACCCCCTGTATTGTGTCGTCTGCGGAGGGGACCGATTGAACCGGACCGCCCAGCTCAAGCCGACGATGTATTTGAGGGGGGTGGAGCAGACCATGCTGGATCTCGCTCTGAACGGGAACCTGATTGAGGCGATCAATGAAAAGCTGGTCGCCTTCTTTCTCGAATACAACCGAAGGATCTTTGAAAATGCCGGAGGGAAAATCGATATCTTCTTTATGGGAGATGATTTCGGCACCCAGAACGGCTTGATCATGAGCCTGCAGATGTGGCGAAAATTCTATAAACCCGGATTCAAGAAGTTCATCGATCTCGCCCATCGATTCGGCATAAAGGTGATGCACCATACCTGCGGGGCGGTCATCGGATTGATCCCGGATTTCATCGAATGCGGACTGGATATCCTGCAGTCTCTGCAGCCTGCAGCCGCAGGCATGGACATGCAGAAGATCAAAAAAGAGTACGGAGGATCCATCTGCTTTCAGGGAGGAATCGACATCCAGCATACGATGCCTCACGGAAGCCCTGCGGATGTGGAAAAGGAGGTTTTGGACAGGATCAGAACCTTGAGCCCCGGCGGAGGCTTCATTCTGTGTACGGCCCATAACATGCAGGCGGACGTTCCGGTCGAAAACGCGATGGCATTGTTTGAGGCAGCTCGAAAGTATGGAAAATACTGAAAAAACCGCCCATAAACGCGATAGCCGAAATGGCTGGTTTGTGTAAGAGAATACCGCCTCGATGAAACGACCCCCTTTGCCCGTCATCCATTATTCCATTGCACTCTCTGTCGTGACTCTCGGAGACTCCCTGCTCTATGCCATTCTTCCCAGCTACTATCCCCATCTCGGACTGGCGCCTTTCCAGGTGGGAATTCTGCTTTCGATCAACCGCTGGGTGCGCCTTTCCACAAACCATCTGGCAGAGTACTGCTACCGGAGGTACCCGAGCGACCTGTGGGTGGTCTTCGCGTTTCTGACCGGATCGATCGTAACAGCCGCATACGGCCTGTCCGATCTGTTCATAGTCCTCCTGGCAGCCAGAATCCTCTGGGGGATCTCCTTTTCGTTTCTCCGGCAGGCGGGAATCATGACTGCGGTAAACGCCGGGGAGCAGGAGCGCATCGGCGAGCGGATCGGGTATTACCACGGCATCAACTCCTCGGTCCGGACGGTGGGGATCTTCCTTGGCGGGTTGTGCCACGATATCGCCGGCTTTGCCGCAACGTTAATCGGCGCCGGGATTCTCTCGCTGGTGACGCTTCCCCTCGGTTACCTGTCCCAAAGGGGGATCCATGCGTTTGCACCGGTACACCCTGCCGGAGTTGCGGCCGAATCCGGATCCGGGACGGGAGACCGGATGGGCCGGTTCCGACTGATCGCCTGCGGGTTTGTCATGGGGGTGGTCGGGGCCGGGATGATCATCTCCTCTCTCGGACTCGTCCTCAAGACCCGGATCGGGAATTCATTCGAGATCCTGGGCTATCCGGCGGGAATCGCGACCCTGACGAGTTTTATCCTGGGCTTGAGATGGTTCATCGACGCCATGGGAAGCCCGCTTTTGGGGGCGGCGACCGACAGGATCGGAAGACAGGAGACCGCACGCCTGCTGTTTCCGTTCAACGCGGTCATGCTACTTGCGATATCGATGGTCGAATCGATCTTCCCGCTGCTTCTCCTGCTGTTCATGTACTTCATCTGTGCCACTGCCCTTGGCACGCTTCTTTCGGCCCAGGCCGGACAGAACGGAACCCGCTCGGTCGCCTCCTTTGCCACTGCCACCGACCTCGGGGCCTCTTTAGGGCCGCTCATCGCCTGGGGCATCCTCGAACTGGGCCTGCCTGCTGCAAATATTTTCCGGGTCGCTGCCATGCTGTATGGCGCAGGTTCGATCTTTGCCCTTCGTGCCGTCGATTCCGCCCGCGCCGGCGTTCCGCCTCAAGCCGCTTTTTAAGCTGAACGGCAGTGAACCGCTCTGTCGAGCGCATCCCCCGCTGCCTGCCGCAGGGTTTTGCGAGCGAATCAAAATTTGACAGAATTCCTTACGGAGAAGATTCAACATAACTCGTGTTCATCTAAGACATGAGAATTATTCTTTTGACTTATGGCCTGAGAAAAACTAAGTAGAAAAATTGGCCGAAACTCGAAGGGTTTTCGCACGGCAGACGAGCCGTGCCCGATTCTGTAGGGGCTTCGCAGAAGGCCCGGAAGGACCGGTCCGGCCGACCGCTTCGATTGGGAGATACGGAAGATGACCTCGAAACTGGAAGCGTTAAGGGAACTGCGTGAAAAGGCGAAACTCGGAGGCGGCGATGAAAACATCTCCAAGCAGCACGAGAAGGGGAAACTGACTGCCAGGGAGCGCCTGGATCTTCTCTTCGACCCGGGGAGCTTTGCCGAGATCGGCGCCTTTGTCCGGCACCGGTGCACGGATTTCGGAATGGCCGCGATCGAGACTCCCGGAGAAGGGGTGGTGACCGGACATGGGAGGATAGACGATCGTCCGGTGTTTGCATATGCCCAGGATTTTACGGTGATGGGCGGCTCCCTCGGGAGCATGCACGCAGAGAAAATCGTCAAGGTAATGGACATGGCCCTGAAGATGGGCGCACCGCTGATCGGCATCAACGATTCAGGCGGCGCCAGGATCCAGGAAGGGGTCGACGCCCTGAGCGGATACGGCAAGATTTTTTTCAGGAACACCATTTCTTCCGGTGTGATTCCGCAGATTTCGGTGATCATGGGGCCGTGCGCAGGAGGGGCGGTATATTCTCCCGCCATCACCGATTTCATCTTCATGGTGGAAAAAACCAGCAACATGTTCATCACCGGGCCGCAGGTCATCAAGGCGGTCACGGGGGAAGAGGTCAGCGCCGAATCGCTGGGCGGCGCCATGACCCACAATTCCGTAAGCGGTGTCGCCCACTTCATCAGTGCGGACGACCGGGACTGCATTTCGGAAATCAAACGGCTGCTCGGCTTCCTGCCTTCGAACAATCTGGAAGCGCCCCCCATCGTGGATACCGGAGACGATCCCAATCGGATCGAAGACATTCTCGGTGAAATCGTCCCGGAGAATCCGAACAAACCCTACGATATGAAGGAGATCGTCCGAACGCTTGCGGATAACGGAGATTTCCTGGAAGTTCACCCCTATTTCGCCAGAAATATGATCGTCGGCTACCTTCGGATCAACGGCCGCTCGGTGGGGGTGGTGGCAAACCAGCCCAAGGTGCTGGCCGGCTGCCTGGACATCGATGCATCCGACAAGGCGGCCCGCTTCATCCGCACCTGTGATGCGTTCAACGTTCCGTTGCTCAACATCGTGGATGTTCCCGGATTTCTACCGGGAACAAACCAGGAATACGGCGGCATCATCCGGCACGGGGCAAAGATGCTCTATGCCTATTCGGAGGCGACCGTTCCGAAGCTGACCCTGATCGTCAGAAAGGCCTACGGAGGCGCCTACATCGGGATGTGCAACAGGGAGCTCGGGGCGGATGTCGTTCTGGCCTGGCCGAGCGCGGAGATCGCGGTCATGGGTCCAGAGGGGGCGGCAAACATCATCTTCCGGAAAGAGATCGGCGGTGCGGCCGATCCGGTTGAAGAAAGAACTAGAAAAATTGCCGAGTACCGGGAAAAGTTTGCCAGTCCCTATATCGCCGCCGCCCGGGGCTATGTAGACGATGTGATCGAGCCGGGAACCACGCGGCAAAAGCTGGCCGCAAGTCTTGAGATGCTCGCCGAAAAAAGAGAATCGAGGCCGCCCAAAAAGCATGGTAACCTGCCCGTCTGAAGGGCCCGGGGGGTAATTTGAGTTTACAGGCGATGAGCTTTGCGGAGAAACTGGTCGCCGGATTGCGGAGCCGGCTGAAGCGGTCCGGTTCGGTCGGACCGGAGCAGTCTGTTCCGTCTATGAAAGCGGCCCCTCCTGCACCCGCAAGTGAAGACGAGCCCGAGCTGGTTGCAGTGATTACCGCTGCGATTGCCGCCTGCATGGAAAGGCTGCCGGACGAGATCCGGGTCCGTTCGATTCGTGAACTCACCGGAAGCCGCCCGCTCTGGGGATCCGTGGGAAGGCAGCGTCAGATGCATGAGCGGCTATAGAATGAACGTCGAACATCGAACATCGAATTAATAAAAAAGATCATTCTAGTTTCTTATTTGATCAAATGCCGCAACCGGCACGGCCGAGCTGAACACTGAACGCTGAACTCCTGAACACTCGAATGGGGAGAGGATTCCAGAGGAATGAAAAAATACATCGTTCGCGTCAACGGGAAATCCTATGAGGTAGAAGTGGAGGAGGTCAAAAGCGGAGGAGCGGCGGGACGCGCTGTCGTCGGGAAACCGGCCGGCACGCCTCAACCGGCTCCCGCCCAACCGGCACCCCCTCCGCAGACTTCGCCCTCTCCGGTCCGAGTCGGCATACCCTCCGGCCGCATCACCGCTCCGATGACGGGAACCATCTTGAGACTGGACATCCAACCCGGTGCTTCCGTAAAAAGGGGGGATATCCTCCTGACCCTCGAAGCGATGAAAATGGAAAACGAGGTCTATTCGCCGACAGACGGGAGGGTCGCAGTCGTTCACGTGAGTGTGGGGGATTCGGTCGAAATCGGGAATCCGTTGGTGGATCTGGAATAGAATTGGAGAAGATCCGTCCGGTCTATCCGTGACGGTCAGGCAGTAAAACGGTCTTCGAATAGCTCTCAGCCCACCGGTTCACCTCATCGATCAGACGCCTCAGCGGCTCGGACAGGTATTTGTCCTTGTGATGGACCATGTAGTACTTCCGCGACATCGTGGGGTCGGAAACGAAAATAGGGATGATGTTTCCCGTTTCCACCTCTTCGCTTCCCACGTATTCGGGAACGACTCCAAGCCCGATCCCTTCCGCTACGGCCCTTTTGATTGCGCGGTTGCTGGAAAGCTCCAGGGGGATGGTCACGGAAACGTTGTATTTGCGGATCAACTCATCGATTGCCTTTCGGGGAGCCGAGCCCTTTTCGTGCATGATGAGGGCAAATCCATCGAGATCTCCGGGGGAGATCGTTTTTCTTCCGGCAAGCGGATGGCTGGGGGCCGCGATGATGATGAGCCGGTCTGACAGAATTTCATGGACCACCAGCTTTGGGTGCTCGATTTCGTAGGAGATAAACCCGATGTCGTTGTTGAGCGCGGCCGTGTTTTCAACAACCAGCTCGGTCGGCAGCAGAGTGGCCATGACCCGGATATGGGGGTTGGACCTGCAGAAAGGGGCGATGATCGACGGCAGATAGTAGGCGCCGAAGCTTTCACTGGTCAGGATTCGGATGCGTCCGCCCCTTCGCTGCTGGTAATCCCGGAGGCTTTCTTCGGCATGGGTTTCGAGCTCGAAGATTTTTTCCGCGATTTCGTAAAGCGCCTCACCGGCATCGGTCATGACGAATTTTTTGCCGAACCGGTTGAAAAGAAGGATGTCGTATGTTTCCTGGAGCCGCTGCAGTCCCTTTGTCACCGCAGGCTGAGTGATGAAAAGGGCCTCCGCCGCTGCGCTCAGGCTCCCCTGCTTGACGGTGTAATAAAAAATTTTGAGCTGGTTCAGGTTCATTTCGATAACTTAAAATCATCAAAGCGATAAAGATTATAAGACGACATTATATAAAAATGGATTCCGGTACAAGTGCTTTTTAATTAATCGTTGAAATCGTTGAACGTTGCGAGTCTGCCCATAAACGATTTCAACGATTTCAACGTGTAACGTGCAGCGTGCAACGTGCAATGGCCGCAAGGAGACTTCGATGAAGAAGACTACGGATGAGACAAATATTCCGGATCGGGAGCAGGGGGATATCAATACGACCGAAAACCGGAGAAGCTACTGGGAGCGGAACCTGGACGGGGAGGCGAGAGAATGGTTCGAAAAGGATATGCGCTACTTCCTGCACCAGAGCCTATCCACTCCGGTGCTCAACGTCGTTTCGCGTGCCGCTGGAATCTACATCGAGGACCTGAACGGCCGCAAGTACATCGATATGCATGGAAACGGGGTCCACAACGCCGGGTTCAACCATCCCGACGTGGTCGCAGCCGTCAAGAGGCAGATGGACGAGGAGTTGACCTTCTGCCCCAGACGATACACCAATATCCCGGCCGTAAAGCTTGCAGAAAAGCTTGCACAGATCACCCCCGAGGGCCTGTGCCGGTCTCTTTTCTGCCCCGGCGGCTCCGAGGCGATCGAGATGGCCCTGATGCTGGCCCGGCAGGCGACCGGCCGCTTCAAGACGATCTCTTTTTGGGATTCCTACCACGGGACCACCTTCGGGGCCGCCTCAATCGGTGGGGAGGAGCACTTCCACGGAGGCCTGGGTCCCATGGTTCCGGGGGCCTTCCATGTGGAGTTTCCCAACTATTACCGGAACCCCTGGGGCTTTACCGATCCGGACGATGTGGATGCGGAGTGCCTCCGGCAGATGGAGATCGTTTTGCAGCGGGAACCCGAAATGGCCGCAGTGATCGGCGAGCCGATTTCGGCCAAGCCGGTGATTCCCTCGAAGCACTACTGGGAAGGGGTCGATGCCCTCTGCAAGCGATACGGGGCGCTTTTGATTTTCGATGAGGTGATCGAAGGTTTCGGCCGTACCGGGAAGATGTTTGCCTCCGAGCACTACCTGACGCCGGATGTTCTGGTTCTCGGCAAGACCCTGGGAGGGGGGCTTCTGCCGTTTGCCGGAATCGTGACCCGCGAGCGGTACAACATCCTTGCCGACCGTTCCATCGGCCACTATACCCACGAAAAAAACGCCCTCTGCGCCGCCGCCGCCCTGGCGGTGATTGAAACCATCGAAAAGAACAGGCTCCCTGAACATGCCGCCGAATTGGGGGCATACTCGCTCCAGAGGCTGGGCGCAATGATGGAAATGCATCCGCTCATCGGAGAGGTCAAAGGACTGGGCCTGCATCTGGGGATCGATCTCGTAAAGGATAGAAAGACAAAGTCCCGCGCGGTGGAAGAAGCGGAAATTCTGATGTACCGATGCTTCGAGAAGGGGCTTGCCTTCAAGACCATCGAAGGAAACGTGGTTACGCTGCGGCCGGCGCTGACCATCACCCGCAAAGAAATGGACCGGGCGCTCGACATCCTCGATGAATCGATCGGGGAGGTGGAGCAGGGAAAAAGGTACTAGGCTCAAGGTTGATGAACTCGTAAAAAGTCCCAAAATACGTCACTCCGGCGAAAGCCGGAGTCCATAAACTATTGAAAACACTGGATTCCGGCTTTCGCCGGAATGAC
>QZKK01000201.1 GCA_003599475.1 Desulfobacteraceae bacterium | reverse complement strand
CTGATGGAAACGATCAAGCGGGTCAGAAAGACCGGATTCACCATCGCACCGGAAGCCGGAACCCAGCGGCTCCGAAACGTCATCAACAAGAGGATCACCGATGACGACATTCACCGGACCGTTGAAGACGCCTTTCGCCTGGGCTGGCGGGTGATCAAGCTCTACTTTATGATCGGACTTCCCACGGAAACCGATCAGGACCTGCAGGCGGCGATTACGCTTGTAAAAGATCTTCGAAACAGGCACCGGAGAAGAGGACAGGTCAATGCCAGCGCAGCCGCCTTCATCCCCAAGCCACACACCCCGTTCCAGTGGGCCACTCAGATGGGGCTTTCGGAGACAAGGGAGAAGATCGACCGGATCCGATCGCAGCTCAATGTTTCCGGAATCCATTTTAAATGGCAGAATCCGGAGATGAGCATCCTGGAGGGGCTTTGGGCAAGGGGAGACCGCCGTTTGGGGAAACTGTTGATCGAGGCATTCAAACGAGGATGCCGACTGGATGGATGGAGCGACCGTTTGCGGTTCGATCTGTGGGAATCCTCTTTATCGGACAGCGGCGTCGATATCGATTTCTTCACCACCCGTCGCCGGGATGTCACCGAACCGCTTCCCTGGGATCATATCGACACTCGGGTGAGCAAGCACTTTCTGCAAACCGAATGGTCGAAGGGGCTCTCCGGAGAAGCGACACCCGATTGCAGGCTGGACGCGTGCAGTCGATGCGGAGTCTGCGATTTTAAGGTCGTTCAACCGAAATTACTCGGGATCGCAACCGAAGAAGAGCCGTTTGAAAGCCTGAAAGCGCAAAAACCCGAAAAACCCTCCCTGCGCTTGAAGGTTTCCTATCGAAAAAAGGATCAGGCGAGATATTTTGGACATCTCGAGTTGAAGAACATCTTCCATCGGGCCATCCGCCGCGCCGGAATCCCCGTTCAATATTCCGAAGGCTTCCATCCTCTGCCCAAAGTCTCATTCGATGATCCGCTGCCCGTGGGGATGGAAAGCGAGGGGGAAAGCCTCTACATCACTGTGAAGGGAAAGATCCTTCCGGAAACCGTAAAAAGGAGCTTAAACGATAAGCTCTGCGAGGGCCTGACCGTTTTTGCCTGCGAATTGGCAGACAAAAAAAAATCGCACCCTTCACCCTTGGCGACCTATCGCATGGTTCTGGAAGAGGGCGTTTTCGATGCGGCCCGGATCGAAGAATTCAGGAAGCGGCCGGAGTGGCTCATGGACAGGAGCCGCCGGAACGGAAAAATCGAACAGATCGATCTCAAAGAGACCGTAAAGCGACTCGAGCTTTGCTCACCTTCCGAGATCGAGATCGTCCTCGGGGCCGGGGGCGGGGTCACGCTGCGTCCTGCAGAAGTCGCCGCAAAGCTTTTCGATCTGCCGCAACGGACGGTAAAGCAGGCAAGAGTCATCAAACAGAATGGATAAAGCCGGTGCACCTATGTACAAAGAACTCGTCATAAACGTAAACGATCATGAAACACGGGTTTCGCTGCTGGAAGACGGCACCATCGTCGAACTTTTTATCGAAAGATCCGACGATGTCGATATAACAGGCAATATTTACAAAGGCAAAGTCCAGCGGGTGCTGCCCGGGATGCAGGCTGCATTTGTGGATGTCGGTCTCCACCAGGCGGCCTTCATATACGTCGACGATATCCACGGGGAACGCTTTACGGATCTTTCGAATCGCATCAATCACGATGGGGAAGAGTCGGAACTCTTGACGGCCTATTCGGAGCCGGGGGAACACGATATGGAAGGCGACAGGTCCGTTCCCATCGAAGATCTCCTCCGGGAGGGAGAAGAGATTCTGATTCAGGTGGCCAAATCCCCCATCGGTACCAAGGGGGCGCGCGTGACCTCTTATATTTCGCTGCCGGGTCGGTTTCTCGTGTTGATGCCTAAATCCGACCATGTCGGAATCTCCCGGCGGATCGAAGACGAATCGGAAAGAGCCCGCTTAAAGACAATGGTAAACGGGCTGAGAAAAGATGACAAGCTCGGCTACATCGTAAGAACGGCCGCAGAGGGCGTGCAGGAAGAGAAACTCGCCTACGAGATGGAATTCCTCAAAGGGCTTTGGGAAAACATCCAAAAAAAATATAAGCGGGCACCCGTATATTCCCTGCTCCATCAGGAAATTACCATCAGCCTCCGAGCCGTCCGGGACCTGCTGACCCATGAGGCGGATCGTTTGATCATCGATTCCAAGGCCGGCTACGATTCCATTCTGGAGTTTCTCGATATGTTCAATCCGAATCTGAAGGATTCGGTCGAATTTTACGAGGGCTCGGAGCCGATCTTCGATGCCTACAACCTCGAAGCCGATATTTCCCGTGCACTCAAGCGCAAAGTGTGGCTAAAATCAGGAGGTTACATCGTTATCGAGCAGACGGAAGCTCTCGTTGCCATCGATGTCAACACCGGCCGGTACGTGGGTACCCACAACCTGGAAGAGACGATCCTCAAGACTAATCTGGAAGCGGTCAAGGAAATCGCCTATCAGATCCGTCTTCGCGATGCCGGTGGGATCATCATCATCGATTTCATCGATATGGAAAAGAAGAGCAATCAGGAAAAAGTCTACCACGCACTGACCGATGCGCTAAGAAAAGACCGAAGCAAGACCCACGTGCTTCCGATTTCGGAAATCGGTCTGGTCCAGATGACCCGGAAGCGGATCCGCAAGCCCCTCAACCGGGTTCTTTGCGAGCCCTGCTTCTATTGCGACGGTGAGGGATATCTTCTGTCCAGAACGACAGTCTGCTTCAACATCTTCAGGGAAATATTTCGAGATGCCCAGGGGATGCCTGGAACCCGCCTCACGCTCAAAGTAAATCCCAAGATCGCCGAACTGCTGCATGGAGAAGAAAACCACCTGATCTCATCTCTGGAAAAAGCCATCGGAAAACAGATCGTCATCTATCCAAACGCACAATACCATTTCGAAGAATATGAGATACTGGAAGCCGCGAGAGACTGACTCCGATGATGCATTATGGCGGATAATCGAATTTTCATTGACAGAAAAGATCAAAACGGTTATTAAATTTAATTTTAGTTGGAATTTTGGCCCTCCGGAACCCGGTTTCCGGTTTTTTCAAAATCTTCGTGAAGCTTATCAATCGAGAGGGAATTACGTGTAATGAAACGAACATTTCAGCCTAGCAACCTGAAGCGCGCCAGAAAGCATGGTTTTCGCAGTCGTATGTCGACGAAGCAGGGCAGGCGGGTGCTGAGTCGACGCAGAGCCAAGGGGAGAAAAAGATTGGCGCTGTAGGGAAACGGTATCGGATTTTTGGAAGCGGCTTGCAACGATTTTCATTCACCAAGGCGGACAGATTGCTCAAGCGGTCCGAGTTCCTCCATTTGTACAGGGTCGGACGGAGGACTCAGAATTCGTATTTCATCGCTGCATACACGGCAGGCCGCATGGAACGAAGCCGATTGGGGATTACCGTATCGAAAAAGGTGGGATCGGCGGTCGTTCGAAACAGGATCAAACGCCTTGCCAGAGAATATTTTCGGCAGAACCGGCAGAACCTCGGAAACTGCTGGGATATTCATCTGATTGCCAAGAGGGAGGCCGCGGGTTTGCCTTCAAGCGAGATATTTTCGTCCTTGGGAAGTATTTTCAGCAGGATCAAGCCCCTTCACAGAGATATTTGATGGAGAAACTCGTTTTTATACTGTTGAGAACGTATCAGATTGCTTTGTCCCCGTTTCTGGGGCCTGCCTGCCGGTTTTATCCTACCTGCTCGGAGTATGCGTACCAGGCCGTTGCCGCGCATGGCGTCAGCCGGGGACTCCGGCTGGCTCTAAGACGATTGCTTCGATGCCATCCGTTTCATCCGGGAGGTGTGGATCCTGTTCCGCTTCATCCGAAAGCCAAAGGACAGCCGAATTAAATCCGAATTTTTCAACCCGCCGAAGTGCGCCCGCGTTTCTCTCCAGCTTGTAGAATCGCCCAAGGAGTTATCGAGGAGAAAAGTATGGAACAATCCCGATTGTTTATAGCCATTGCCCTTTCATTTCTCATTTTTTTACTGTGGCATGTGCTGTTTGTAAAAGAAGAACCGGTACCCACCCGCCCTCCCGCGCAAGAGGTAGGCGGATCTCCCAATGTATCCCAGGCCCCTGAAACCGCGCCGAAGTCCATTTTACCTGCGGCGCCTCCTCAGGCGGACAGGGAGCCGGCGAAGGCCTCTCGCGACGCAAGGATCTTCACGGTAGACACACCGCTCTACCGGGTAAGGATCTCGGAGAAGGGCGCCGTGTTTCAAAGCTTCGTTCTGAAGAACTATCGGGAAAGCGTTGGTGACGATTCGGCTCTTAAAGAACTGGTCGCGCAGGAGGCTCCCCAAGGCGATCTCCAATTCAGCTTTCCAGGAGCCGACCTCCCCGATTTCTCAGAAGCCGTTTTTTCTTCGGAGCGATCCCTTGATCGACTCGAAATCACGGATGCGCCTCAGAAATTATCTTTTCGATGGAGCTCCCCGGAGGGAATCGTTCTCGAGAAAACCTTTCTGTTTTCCCCGGATACCTACCTGATCGACTACGCAGTAACGGTAAAGAACGGAACGGATCGGTCCTTGCCGGACAAAGTCGCACTTTCTCTCCTCGATACGGTGCCGCAGGAGAAAGCGAAGTTCGGATTCGAAGGCGCCAGCTTGCTGATCGGAAAGAAGGTGGAGCAAGTCGATTTCGGGGACATTCCGGAAAAAAACCTTTTTACCGGGGAGATCAAGTGGGTCGCACTGCAGGACCGGTATTTCCTGACGACAATTCTTCCCGATTCCGTCAAAGAGGCTGCCGTGCAGCTCAAGTTGGGTCCCCAGAACCTGCTGGAAGCCCAATACGTTCTATCCGCCGCCGGGATATCCCCCGGAGCCGAGAAACGGTTCGACTTCGCTCTTTATTTCGGACCGAAAAGCGTTCAGACCCTGAAAGAGATCGGGAGAGACCTGGATAAAGCCGTAGACTTCGGCATGTTCGACATCCTTGCCAAGCCATGTCTCTGGCTGATGAATTTTTTATATCGCTTTATTCCCAACTACGGCGTTGCCATCATTATTTTGACGATTCTGATGAAGCTCCTCCTCTGGCCGTTGGGTACAAAAAGCTATAAGTCCATGAACGAAATGAAAAAACTGCAACCGATCATGGCCCAGATTCGGGAAAAATATAAGGGCGACAAGAAGCGGATGAACGAAGAAGTCATGGGCCTTTACCGTACCTATAAGATCAATCCGATGGGGGGATGCCTTCCCATGATCGCACAGATTCCCGTTTTTTTTGCGCTCTATCGGATGCTCTACGAGGCAATCGAGCTCCGGCACGCTCCTTTTTTCGGTTGGATCAACGATTTGTCCGCACCGGACCGGCTGTTCCACTTTAACTTTTCCATTCCTTTCATGGAGCCGCCCTACGGGATTCCGGTGCTGACCCTTGTCATGGGTGGAACCATGTTCCTGCAGCAGAAGATGACCCCCGCGCCGGGAGACCCGAGCCAGGCCAAGATGATGATGCTCATGCCTGTGGTGTTTACGTTCATTTTCATTAACTTTTCTTCCGGGCTCGTCCTGTACTGGCTGATTAACAACGTGCTATCGATATCACAACAGTACTATATTACAAAAAAGCTCTCATGATCGCATCGATTCCCTGTTGTTCGGACCTGCCGAAGGCGGCAATCGATCCATCCCGCGGGCAACGGGGCTTGCCATTTACGGAGGTTTTACATGAAGCCAGATAATGAGTTTGAAGGAAAATCCGTTGAGCATGCAGTAGATGAAGCCTGCCGGCAACTTCGTGTAAGCAAAGAAAGTCTAAAGTATGACGTACTCTCGTACGGCTCAACCGGAATTTTCGGCCTGGTGGGGAGCAAGAAGGCACGGATTCGTGTTCGTGACTCCGCAAAGAGGGTATCCCAAACAATCGAAGTAAGTGACGCGCCGGCCGCAGACGAAAACGTGGCCACGGCCGCAGATGAAAATCTGGCCCCGCTTGCTGAAAGTTCATCGGAGACTCCTTTAAAAACCGAAGAAAATCAAGATGAAGTCATCGGGAAATGCAGGGAATCGTTGACCAGAATCGTAGAAGCCATCACAGAAGATGCCAGCGTCACAGTCGAGAAAAATCCGGAGCGAATCCTGTTTCACATTCACGGGGGAAACCCTGCCGTTCTCATCGGAAAGCGGGGACAGACGCTTGAGGCCATCCAGTACCTTGTCGAAAAAATCGCCTTCCGACAGAACGAAGAAAAATATCGCGTACAGGTGGATGTAGAGGGCTACCTGCAAAACCGGAGAGACAATTTGGAGAAGCTCGCTCTTCGCCTGGCGCAGAAGGCGGTCCGGACCGGTAAGCCGATGACAATCGGGCAAATGAGCTCGGGCGACCGGAGAATCGTTCATATGGCGTTAAAGGATGAGGCCGGAGTACGGACGCAAAGCGTAGGAGAAGGGCTCTATCGAAAACTGATGATTCTGCCAAGGAAAAAGGGTCGAGGCCCAAGACCCGATGAGGAATCCAAACCGAGCGAATCGACGGAGTGAAGAAGTGTCGGGGCAGCCACTTCCCCCGATCGGCAACATGATGATCCCTCAAACGATTGCCGCCATTGCCACCCCCCCGGGCAAGGGGGGGATCGGCATCATAAAAATTTCCGGTAAGGACGCCATTCCGATCGCCTCTTCCATCTTCAAGAAATCCGGGGTCCGACCGGGTGAGGAGATGCCGCCGTTCGAATCTCATCGACTCTACCACGGCTACATCGTCGACCCCGACGGCGGGCGCGTTTTGGATGAAGTGCTGCTTTCGGTCATGAAAGCCCCGAGATCATACACGCGGGAGGATGTCGTAGAAATAAATGCGCACTCGGGGTGGGTGGTTCTATCCGAGATTCTGGAGCTTCTGGTTTCACGAGGGGCCCGGCTGGCTTCCCCCGGTGAATTTACCAAAAGAGCGTTCTTAAACGGTCGCATCGATTTGACCCAAGCCGAGGGAATCGTCGATATCATCAACGCCCGAACGAAGAAAGCTCTAGAAATCGCCTCCACCCAGGCCCGAGGATATTTGGGGGAATCGGTGCAGTCGATTCGGAAACGGCTCATTCGAATCCTCGCAGAGGTCGAAGCGGATATCGATTTTGCGGATGACGCTTCGACGGCCGATATCGCCGGTCTTTCTTCCTCGCTTCAGGAAAAAGTAATCGAACCGATTTCGGGCATACTCCAGAGGTACAGTTCGGCTCAGCTCTATCGGGACGGGGTAAGAGTGGCAGTGGTGGGCCGCCCCAATGTGGGTAAATCGAGTCTGATCAATCGCCTGATTCGGAAAGACCGGGTGATCGTAACCCCGGTTCCCGGTACCACGAGGGATATCATCGAAGAGGAGCTCGAAATCGAAGGGATTCCTCTTATCATTTCCGATACGGCAGGTCTGCACCCTTCCGAAGACCCTGTGGAAAGCATCGGCATCCGTAAAACAAAGGAGTGCATTCACCTTTCGGATGTGATCTTCTTCCTGATCGAAGCCGGATGCGACGTTACAGAAGAAGATTTCGAAATCTATCGCCTCATCGAGAAAAAGCGGGTCCTTCTGATCGTCAACAAAATCGATCTCCAGCCCGCCGGCAAGGAGTTTTTTCTACCGGAGAACTGGCACCTGCCTACGGCCATGATATCGGTTTTGAAGGATCAGGGAATCGACCGCCTCGAGAGGCTTTTCGTGGACTCTTTTTCATCCGGCCGGTGCTGCGAGCAGGAATACAGCGAGGATCGATGGGCGCCCAATTTGAGGCAGAAGATTCTGCTCGAGAAGAGCCTGAATGACGCCGTCTCTGCTTTTCGAGCACTTCGGGAGAGGCTTCCGATCGATCTTGCCGCAATCGACCTGCGGGAGGCGCTCGATGCTCTCGGAGAGATCACCGGCGACACGGTCCAGGAATCGATTCTCGACGAGATCTTCCGGCATTTCTGCATCGGGAAATAACGCGATTGCGATTGTTTCACGTGAAACAATCGGGTGAAATTCCGTGTTGATCAAAGTTGATCAAAGTTGATCAAGAGGAGCGGTAAATCATGCAGACGGATCTGAGTTGTTTTTTTCACAAGTATGAATCTTTGGTGGAAGTTGCCGATCAGACCTTTAGGCGTGTTTCGGCGGACTTCGGCGAATGTGTGACATGCAAACCGGGGTGCTGCGACTGTTGCCATGCCATGTTTGAAGTTCCTTTGATTGAAGCCCTCTCCCTGCACCATCGCCTCCATCGTGCAGTCGAGGTGAAGAAGCGGGAAGCTCTCGTGGAAACTGCCGCCTGTACGGATCGGCGGATCTATCGGATCAAAAGAACGATCTTGAAGGCCCCGGCGGTGGATCGAAAGAATGAGCTATTGAGCGCAATGAGCACCGAGCGGATCCGTTGCCCCCTGCTGAACAACGAAAGCCGGTGCGAACTGTATGAATATCGGCCCATTACCTGCCGCCTCTACGGGATTCCGACAGCGATCGACGGAACAGGGCAAACCTGCGGGTTTTCAAGGTTTAAACAGGGGGTTCGCTACCCGACGGTTCAGTTGGAAATTTTTCACCGCAGGCTCTATGAAATTTCATTAGAGGTCGTTTATGCTCTCGGGTCTTCGCGGGCAAGCATGGCCGAGATGCTCGTTCCGGTTTCGACGGCGATGCTGACGGATTTCGAAGAGGAGCTTCTTGCTTCCGGGGAAAACGAAAAAGAGAAGGGAACTTGAGATGCCGAATCGAACCCCAGAGGAAGAGCAGCGGAAACGGGCGATTTTTGAAGCCATGTCTCCCCGGAGGCAGGCGCAGATTCTGAAAAAAGGGTACGAGGCCTGGGATCCGTTTCAAGAACCGAAAGATCCAATCGACATCCGAACCGATCGGACGCGTCGAACGACTCAGATGCTCGTAAGAGAATTCCTGCAGTCCCGAGAGCGGAATGAATACAGCAAAGAGTATGCGAGGGGGGTATTGGAAATCTGTTTGGGAATCATCCACGGTGACGAGAAATTTCTCGGGATGTATGAATTTTCCCTGTGGTATCGAGAATTGCTGCAAAGAGAAAATGGTTTAGAGAACGATTGAAGAGCTTGCCGCGTCCGTTCGCCGCCCCCGGAAGGAACCGCTTCGTAAGATCGGCTCGGAATTGAAACCGCAGGCGTAAAACCGAAAAATCGTTTACAAGTTCGGATCGGATGTGTTATTTATAAAAATTTCCCGGGGACGTCTTTTTCCGGCATATATTCAAAATGCCGGATCACTTTACCGCCTGGTAATCTGTGCAATTTGATCATCGAGGAATGAGATATGAAGAAAAAAGACATCGATTATTTCAAAGACTTGTTGGACAGACAGCTTGAAGAGCTTTTGAGCCAAGCAGATGATACGGTATCAGACATGACGGAGCCCAATGATAATTTCCCGGATCCGACAGACCGCGCATCTCTCGAATCGGACAGGAATTTCATGCTCCGCATCCGGGACAGAGAAAACAAGTTGATCAAGAAAATTAAAAAAGCGCTTGAACGGATCGAAAACGGAACATTTGGCATCTGTGAAACGTGCGGTGAAAGCATTTCCATAAAACGACTCCAAGCGCGGCCGGTGACCACCCAGTGCATCGATTGTAAAACGAAAGGGGAAGCATTGGAGAAGTCACTTGGCATTTAATCAGACGGCGGGAATCGATCTTCATATTCACTCCACTGCATCAGACGGCTCGCTTTCTCCTGTCCAGATCCTGCAAAAGGCCGAACGGCTGGGGCTCAAAGCCATCGGCATCACGGATCACGATTCTCTGGAGGGGTCGCGGGCCGCGCTGCTGATTGGAAGTTCTTCCTCGATGGGGTTTCTCACCGGAGTCGAAATCAGTGCATCGCCGCCTCCGGGTTTTCGCGTATCCGGAAGCTTTCATATCCTCGGCTACGCCATCCGGCTGGACCACCCGGGACTCAATACTGCACTCGAAACGCAGCGGCAGGCCAGGAAAGCGCGTAATCCACAGATCATCAAGCGCCTCAATGACCTAGGGATGACTATCTCCGATGAGCAACTTCAGGCGGAATTCCCTCATGCTCAGATCGGACGGCCCCATATCGCCCAGCTGATGCTCCGGAAAGGGTATGCACGATCCATCGACGATGCCTTCGATCGGTTCATCGGCAAAGGGCGCCCCGCATACGTTGAAAAATACCGCATGAGCTGTTCATCCACCATTGAAACGATACGCCAGGCCGGCGGATTTGCGGTTCTGGCGCATCCTTCACTTCTAAAAGTCGATGGCTGGGACACTTTCCAAGCACTGGTTTCCTCCATGAAGGACTTGGGTCTTGCAGGATTGGAGGCCTATTATCCCGAGCATTCGCCGGAACAGACCAAAGCTTTGATCGATATGGCCGAACGTCATGATCTTCTGGTTACCGGCGGCACGGATTTCCATGGCGCGATCAACCCGGAGATTGAGATGGGATCCGGAAAAGGCTCTTTCCGTGTTCCCTACCAGGTCTATGAAGCCATCATGAACCGTTTCCAGCACTCCGTCCGTGCCGCAGCCCTGACCGGGTGAGCCGCTCCGGAGAGGGAAAAGCAAGGGTGCTGCCCGATGTCGATTCAGCAAGATAATCCGGAGATCGATGCAACCGGAGGGCTCGATCCTCTCTTCGAGTTGGAAAAAGCGATCCGGTACACTTTCAAAGACAGAAGCATCCTGGAAGAGTCTCTGCAACACAGCTCATTTGTCAACGAACAGAACGGATCCGGCCTGCGCGACAATGAACGCCTGGAATTTCTCGGTGACGCCGTGGTCAACCTGATCATCGGACATCTTCTGATGAGCCATTTCCCGGAAGTAAACGAGGGGGAGCTCTCGCGGATGCGGGCTTTTCTGGTCAACGAAGCTCAACTGGCGGCCGTCGCGCGCGAGATCCGGCTGGGTGACTACCTCAGACTCGGCAGGGGGGAGGTTCAAAGCGAGGGGCAAAACAAACCCTCGATTCTGGCAGACGCGCTGGAGGCGCTTGTCGCGGCCGTCTATTTGGATGGGGGATTCGATGCTGCCTTCGCGATCGTCAAAAGCCGCTTCACCAATCGCCTGCGGGGAAACGGAGAAAACGTCCCGATCTCCGATTACAAGAGCCGGTTGCAGGAGATGGTCCAGACCGCGCAATTGCAGCTTCCGACCTATACGATCGTCAGCGAGGAGGGCCCCGATCACGACAAGACCTTTCGGGTCCGGTTAAGCGTTGGGGAGTTGGAGACGGAAGGAGAAGGGAAGAGCAAAAAGGCCGCCGAACAATCCGCTGCAGAAAAGGCGCTCGATCTCTTCATCGAGAAACCGTGAGCGCAAGAGCCCCCAGGCCCTTTATTATCCCTGTTTTCCTGCCTCATGCAGGTTGCCCGCATCGGTGCGCCTTTTGCAATCAAAACGCGATTACCGGAAGGCAAACGCCCGTCCCCTCCTTTCAGGAAATGGCCTCTGAAATCGAAAGATTCCTGCGGTTCAAGGGGCCGCATCGAACATACAGCCAAGTCGCTTTTTACGGCGGCAATTTTTTGGG
>QZKK01000003.1 GCA_003599475.1 Desulfobacteraceae bacterium | reverse complement strand
CATTTCAAAGACGGAGTAACACTCATTCAGGCAAGGAGGTCGGCTATGTTGATCGTCATGAAGCAGAATGCAACCGAGGAAGAGCTCAGAAGGATCGTATCGGCCATCGAAGAGCGAGGATTTACGGCCCGCCCCATCCCGGGGGGCGATCGGGTTTCCATCGGGGTTTTGTACAACAAAGGCGCCGTGGATACATCCTTGTTTTCAGCCCTGCCGGGTGTTAAAGAGGTCATTCAGGTTACCCGGCCCTACAAGCTGGTCAGCCGCGAATTTCAACCGGAAGACAGCGTCGTCGAAATTGGTGAAGTGGTCGTCGGAAGGGGGAATTTTACAATCATCGCGGGCCCTTGTGCGGTGGAAAGCGAATCCCAGGCGATCACCATCGCCCGGCAGGTCAAGAACGCGGGGGCTCAGATTTTCAGGGGCGGCGCCTTCAAACCCCGAACCTCCCCTTATTCCTTTCAGGGTCTGGGCCTCGAAGGCCTGAAAATCCTGTCCAAAGTACGCGAGGTGACGGGGCTGCCGGTGGTCACCGAGGTGATGGACTACGAAAACTTCGAGCTGGTGGAAAGCTATACGGATTTGATCCAGATCGGCGCCAGAAACATGCAGAATTTCAGCCTGCTCCGGAGAGCCGGGAAGACGAAAAAACCGATCCTCTTGAAGAGGGGCATGGCCGCAACCATCGAGGAGTGGCTCATGGCGGCCGAATATATCCTCGAAGGCGGCAACAATCGGGTCATTCTCTGTGAAAGAGGTGTGCGCACCTTTGTCCACCACAGCCGAAACACGTTGGACCTGTCCGCGGTGCCTTTTGTCCGCAGCGAAAGCCATCTGCCCGTAATCGTCGATCCCAGCCATGCCGCAGGCAGGCGGGACCAGGTCATCCCCTTGAGCCGGGCGGCAGTGGGGGTGGGTGCAGACGGAATCATGGTCGAGGTTCATCATGAGCCGGATAAAGCCTTGAGCGACGGAGCCCAGTCGCTTTACCCGGAACAGTTCGGCCGCCTCTGCGAAAGCGTCCGATCCATCTTCGATCTTTTGAAAGACTAATCGGGTTGCGCGATGGAGCATTATGAAAACGTTTCAAATCAAAGGCAGTACCGGGGAGTCTCTTCTGCTCATCGGTGAAAAAATCGGCAGCCTCGCAAAATATGTTCCTGCCGATCGGGCGATCATCATCACCGACGCGCACGTGGAAGAGCTCTACCGTAAAAAATTTCCACCCTGGCCCGTGATCCGGATCGGTACGGGGGAGTCCGCAAAGACGCTGGATGCCGTAAAGGCGATTTATGGAGCGCTGCTCGACCTGGAGGCGGACCGATCCTCCTTTATTGTCGGAATCGGAGGCGGTCTGGTGTGCGATGTCGCGGGATTTGCAGCATCCACCTATATGCGGGGCCTGCGGTTCGGCTTTGTGTCCACGACCTTGCTTGCCCAGGTGGATGCCAGCGTCGGCGGGAAAAACGGGGTCAATTTCGAAGGGTACAAAAATATCGTCGGGGTGTTCAATCAGCCTGCTTTCGTCGTCTGCGACATCTCTCTTCTTTCCACGCTTCCCGAGAAAGAAATCCTGAGCGGGCTGGGCGAAATCGTCAAGCATGCGGCGATCGCGGACATCGATCTTTTCAGGTTCATGGAGGCAAATACCGAAAACATCCTGGACCTCGATCCAGGAGCAATCGAAAGGCTTGTACATGACTCGATTACGATCAAATCGAGCATCGTCAACCAGGACGAAAGGGAATCCGGGGCCAGGCGCAAACTCAACTTCGGGCATACCTTCGGCCATGCCTTTGAAAAAATCACCGGTAAAAGCCATGGAGAAGCAGTCAGCGGGGGGATGATGGCGGCGGCTGCGATATCGGTTCAGAGGGGCTTGCTTTCGGGTGCGGAGCTGAAACGAATCGAAACGCTCCTTCATCGGCTCCATCTGCCCGCGGCATTTCCCGTCGACCGCAGGCTGGTGCTGGATGCAGTGAAAAGGGACAAAAAAAGAGAGAAAGAGAACGTCCATTTCGTGCTGTTGAACGGCCTCGGCCGTGCCGTTGTCGAATCCATCTCCTTCGATGATTTGGAAAAGGCCTACATCTTGACATAGCGGCCCTTGCGAATTAGTTTGCCAAGACGATCGAATTGCGGGCTTCCGTGCCCCGGCATCCGCCGGAGGGACAAGCCTTAGGAGAAAACGATGCCCCCGGTCATATCCATCGTCGGCGCATCCGAGGTTGGTAAAACCACTCTGATCGAAAAATTGATCCCCGAACTGAAGCGGCGGGGATACCGGATCGGTGTCGTGAAACATGCGCATCACGGCTTCCATGTCGATCGGCAGGGGAAAGACAGCTGGAGACACAAAGCCGCCGGTGCGGATACGGTTCTCGTGGCCTCCCCTGGGAAAATCGCCATGATCAAGGACGTATCCTCTGAAGGGTTGGAAGGATTGGAGCAGTTCTTCCAGGATATGAACCTTGTCATCACCGAAGGGTATAAGAAAGCGGACAAGCCGAAAATAGAAGTGCTGCGCCAGGGAGTCAACATCCGGCCCGTCTGCCGGGAGGACGATCTCCTGTATGCGGTCGTCTCCGATGTCGAAATCGATATCGGCGTTCCGCAATTCGGATTCTCTGAAGTGGAAAAGATCGTGGATTTTATCGAAAAAAAGTTCTTAGGATCATGACCAGAGACGATCTCCGCCTCAGAAGATGGTTTTCCGAATATGTCTCCCGCTTCTACACCGATGATCCGGATTTCAATTCGGTCATCCGCGTCAAAGAGGAGCATACCTACAGGGTATGTGAAGAAACCGACTATCTCGCCAGGAATCTGAACCTCTCTTCGGATTCCTTGAAAATCGCGCAAACCGCAGCCCTTTTCCATGACCTGGGAAGATTCAAGCAGTTTTTGAAATACAGGACTTTTAAAGACAGCGCCTCTGAAAATCATGGGATGATTTCGGTTCGAGAACTGGGAAGGCACAAAGTCCTATTTCATCTTACGGCACGCGAGAAGCGGATCGTCTCAACGGCGGTGGCCTATCACAATGCGCTTCATATCCCGCAGGGACTCGACTCGGACCGGCTGTTTCATCTGCTCCTTCTCCGCGACGCCGACAAGCTGGACATCTGGCGTCTGATTACAGAAAACCTCGGACCCCGGGGAGAAAAAATGAGGGATGAAATTACCGTTCATATTCCTGCCGCCCCGGGTTGTTCGCCGGCTGTAATCTCCGACCTCAGGTGCGGAGAACTTGTCGATTTCAGCAAAGTGAAAACGTTCGACGACTATAAACTGCTTGCAATCGGATGGGTCTACGACCTGAATTTCGCCCCGGCATTTCAACGGCTCAAGGAAGGCGGATATATCGAAAGGATCGAAGAAAGTCTCCCGGATGATGAAGCCGTGCGATCTGCGGTCGCCTGCGCCAGGAATTATGCGGCCCGAATGAGAAACCAACCTGCCTTTGATCGCTCAAAGCCCAAATCTCAAAGCGGAAAACTCAAAAAAAACCAATTCCCAGCCGCGCATCCGCGATGATCTCGTAAGAAGCCGCGGAATGCCATTGCGGCCGGAACCCGGGTGGCCGCTTTCAGCTTTCTGAACTTTTCTTGTAACCTATTTCCACGCCGGGGGTCTTTACACACGTTGTCCATTTCGGACAATCGAATCCGCCCGCAAAGAGGAGTGCCGATGGAAGCAACTATTTCGAGACGAACGTTTCTCAAGGGAGGCGCCGCAGCCGCGTGCACGTTGGCGGCTGCAGGTCTTCCGGCATCGATTGCCGCTGCGGACACCGCGCCGCATCTGGCCACTTTGATCGAAATCGACAAGTGTGTGGGATGCGAATCGTGCGTCGATGCCTGCCGGGAAGCAAATGCGGCAAAATACCCTGTTCCCGTAAAACCTTTCCCCCGGATGTATCCGAACCGCGTCAAGGCATCGGACTGGTCCGGAAAAAAAGGCGTTCGGGACCGGCTCACCCCCTACAACTGGCTCTACATCCAGAGGGCCGTCGTAGACGTCAACGGGGAAAAAAAGGAGATCAGCATGCCGAGGCGCTGTATGCACTGCAGCAATCCCCCCTGCGTGAAGCTCTGCCCCTGGGGGGCGGCAAGGCAGGAGAAAAACGGCGTCTCACGGATCGATTCCGAGCTCTGTCTGGGCGGAGCGAAATGCAGCAGCGTCTGCCCCTGGAATATTCCCCAGCGCCAGACCGGAGTCGGTTTATACCTGGATATCCTGCCTGCTTTTGCAGGAAATGGAGTCATGTACAAGTGCGACCGCTGCTACGACCGGCTCTCCGAAGGAAAGCTTCCGGCATGCATCGAAGCCTGCCCCGAAGGCGTTCAAAGCATCGGCCCTCGGGAAGAGATCGTTGAAAAAGCCAACGAGCGTGCAAAAGAGATCGGCGGCTTCATTTACGGAGAAAAGGAAAACGGCGGGACAAACACTCTCTATGTCTCTTCCGTGCCGTTTGACAGGCTCGACGCAGCCATCGAGAAGGGGAGCGGGAAACCGCATCTGAGAGCGGCGGAAGACAGCATGGGGCAGGCAAACAACCTTACCGCCGCCCTGTTCCTGGCTCCTGTGGCAGGCATTGCCGCAGCCGTAGGCAGATATTACAAGACGATCAGGAAGGAGGGGAATCGAAATGCATCGTGAACCGGCGCATACAATCCGGAGTCGGATTCGAGGCTTCATCGAGGGAAGGGCCGCAGGGTATCTCGTCGTCATGTTTTTTCTCGCATTGACCGGATTTGCGCAAATGCCCATTTTCAAGCGGTATTACATTGCCGATATTCCCGGCCTGGGCTGGCTGGATCGATATCTCGTTACCCACTATATCCATTATCTGGCCGCCGTTCTGCTTCTTTTCATGATCTCGTACAGAACGGCTCTGCATGCGCTGGAGGGTCGATACGAGAGGGCTCTCACGGCCGCGGGGTTTTTGCGCTCAGCACTCCTCTTCGGCATCATCGCTTCCGGCGCCCTGTTGGGGATTCGTAATCTAAGCGGCGCATGGCTGCCATCGGGGCTGATCATTTTCATGGATCTGACGCATTTGGGCCTGGTGATGGTTTTCCTGACGGCAGCCCTTTGCTGCCGGATCTTCAAACAGCCGTGGACGCGCGGCATACCGGTCGAGCTACGATCGATCCCTTAAGGAGCCTCCATGAGTGAAGGAATTATTCTTCTTATTATTGCTGCAATCTGGTATCTTCTACAGGCTTATATTCTCCCCAAAATGGGGGTTTCGACATGAGTGAGACCGGCCTGCCGGGGGGCAGGCAAGAAGGACGATGCCGGAAGAATCGAATCGAACGAAAAAGAGGGATGAGGACACCCGATTGATCGAAGCGATCAATTCGGGACGGTCGGGACAGTCGGGCCAGCAGCAGCTTTTTTACGACCTCGTCAAGAGATACGAAAGGCGCCTCTACAATTTCGGTTTCAAGATCTGTGGAGACGTTCGCGATGCCGAAGATCTGGTCCAGGAAACGTTCCTGAACGTTTTCAAATATCTGGGTAGCTTTCGGTACGAGACCAAATTCAAGAACTGGCTCTATCGAATCGCAAGCAACATCTGCATCAAAAAGAGAAGAAAATCAAAATTTGCACCGGAGCGCGAACTGTCCCTGGACGATTTCCTCCCTTCCGAGGGGGCTGAGCCTCCTACAGAACTGCCGGAATGGGCGAACGCGCCGCTTGAAAAGCTTCTGAACGACGAGCTTTCGGAAACCTTGAAAAAAGCGGTGCTGTCGCTTCCTGAAACGTACAGGGTCGTCATCATGCTCAGAGATTTCGAAGAGTTCAGCACGGAGGAGACCGCCCAGATCCTGAACGTAACCCCGTCGAACGTCAAGGTGAGACTTCATCGGGCGCGGTTGTTCCTGAGGGAGAAACTGAAGGAATACTATGACCAAAACAGAGACCCCGCACCGCCATGATCCGGAAAAGTGCCGCTTTATGTTCGAGAAGCTTTCCGAATATATCGACAACGAGCTGGATGCGCTGACCTGCAGGGATATCGAACGCCACGCGCAAGACTGCATCGCCTGTCAGGTATGCCTCGGCACATTGAAAAAAACCATCGAGCTCTGCAAGAAAATGGAGACCGAACCGGTTCCCGAGATCTTCTCCGAAAAGCTAAGGGAATTCATTCGAGAGCATTTCAAGCAGGACGGACTCAAGCCTTGAAGCGTGCTGCCCATAGAAATGGTCTGCCCCCTCGATCACCTCGAACCGGGCGGCGGCGTTCAAGCTTCGAATCGATTCCCGGACCCGATCGACCGGGGCAAAAAGATCCCGGTCTCCGGCAACGACAAGTTTTAAGCAGGGCAGCGAACCGATCCCCCCGAAGTCGATGAAGGCGACAGGCGGAGAGATCATCACCATACGATCGATTTGCGTGCAGCCTGCCCGGGCATTCACCCACGCACCAAAGGAGTAGCCGGCCAGATCGATCCGCCGGATGCCCATCCGGGCAAGACAAGAGACAGCGGCTTTCACATCGTTTCGTTCACCGACTCCCTCATCATACCGTCCTTCGCTGCCGCCGACCCCACGGAAGTTGAACCGAAATGTTTTGATTTGGATTTTAGAAGAGATGATGATATGAGAATTGAGGTCAGGAGCCGAATCCAAAACACCTTGATCCACCGCGGAGTCAAACGCAATGGGAGTCAGGAAATCGAATCGATCCGAATTCGACCTCGATGGAAAGGTTGCCGTCATCACCGGTGCCGGCAGAGGAATGGGACATGAAATCGCACTGGCGCTGGCTCGGTACGGGGCGGATCTCGTCGTTTGCAGCCGAACCGTCACGGAGTTGGAAGAAGTCGCTTCTGAAGTCAAAAAGATGCGCGGCCGGGTATTGATCCAGCAGATGGATATCCGGCGCATACCCGATATCCAGGCGATGGTCGATGCATCGGTGAACGCTTACGGCCGGATCGACATTCTGGTCAACAATGCCGGCATCAATCTTCCTCAAGCCGCCGAGGAGGTCACGGAAGAAGCATGGGATTCGATCCTGAACACCAACCTGAAAGGGCTCTTCTTCTGCGCTCAGGCGGTCGGAAGGGTGATGATCAAACAGAAAAAGGGTAAGATCATCAATGTCTCTTCACAGGCCGGACAAGTCGGCATTCCTCACCGTGCGGCATACTGCTCCAGCAAAGGGGCGGTCAACCAACTGACCCGAGTGCTCGCCCTCGAGTGGGCGCAACACGGCATCAACGTCAATGCCATCGGACCCACGTTTGTCGAAACGCCTTTTACCAAGCCCATGCTCGAAAAGGCCGGGTTCCGGGATTTCGTACTGGATCGTATTCCATGGGGCCGGCTCGGGAAACCGGCGGATGTCATCGGATCGGTGATCTTTCTGGCATCCGAAGCATCCGATCTCGTGACCGGTCATATCCTTCTCATCGATGGAGGTTGGACGGCGCAGTAAGATGGGCCAGGAGCGACCCCCCGGATCATCGGCTAAAATACGATTCCTCAAGGTCGGATCGGGCGTCCGGGGTTCCGATCGATTATCGCGTACCCCGCCCGGGGGTGATCGTCTGGTCCCGTCAATCCGGGATTCGAATTCGAATTTCCCCGGTGTCGGGGATCAGGAGGTTTTACACATGGCCGAAAATTTCGTACGGATTCAAGCACAACCGCTTCGCACCTTTGTCTTTCAGCTTTTTTCCAAAGCCGGAATGAAGCCGGCCGATGCCGAGTTCCAGGCAGACGCTCTGGTCCAGATGGATCTCTGGGGAATCCCTTCGCAGGGTGTTATCCGGGTTCCGATTTATGTCAAACGGATTCGGTCGGGAGCGATCAATCCGCAACCGCAGATCAAAACGATCCGGAAGGCGGAAGGACTGGAAGTCATCGACGGCGATAACGGTTCTGGATTCATCGTCGGCCGATCTGCAATGGGACGCGCCATTACAATTGCCGAATCGCGCAATGTGGCGGCGGTAGGTGCGACTCGCAGCAATCACTTCGGTGCCGCAGGCCTTTATGCCAGAATGGCGGCGGAAAGGGGGATGATCGGTATCTGTACCACCAACGGGGTCCAGAACATGGTCGCACCCGGTTCCGCAAAACCTGTGGTCGGGGACAACCCGCTCGCGATCGCCGCACCCACTTTCGGCGATTTTCCTTTTGTAATCGATATTTCAACTTCGGCCGCAGCGGCAGGCAGCCTGATGGCGGCGGCCGATACGAAGAAAAAGATCCCTCTGGATTGGGCGACCGACAGGGAGGGGTGTCCGACCGATGACCCGGAAGTGGCGATCGCCGGAGGATTTCTCCTCCCGATCGCAGGGTACAAAGGGTTCGGCCTGGCGCTGGCTCTGGATATCCTGTGCGGTGTGATGACCGGGGGTGCCTTTCTCAACGAAATGAGGGGAATGTACAATTTTCCCGATAAACCGAGCCTTACCGGGCACTTCATGATCGCATTGAATCCCCTTTCCATCATGAGCCGGAAGGAGTTCAAAGATCGTATGACCGAATTCTGCCGCATCCTCAAATCGACTCCCATGCGAGACGGGCAAAAGGAAATGCTGATCCCCGGAGAATTGGAATATCGTACGGCGCTCGATCGGGAAAAAAGCGGCATTCCGCTGCCTGCAAGCCTCTATGCCGAGCTGTCGGGCATGGGGAAACGGGAAGGGGTCGAAGTGGAGCTGTCGATGTGAACGCCGTGAAAAAGAAAATGAGAAGATCCGATTTTGTTTGGGGCCGGAGCGGATAACTTTCTAAGCTTGGGATCACTGGAGACTTCAATGCAGCAGCAGATGCCGTTTGAAAATCGCATAAAACACATGTTGAAAGACGGAAAGAAGACCGCCGGTTGCTGGCTTGGGATGGGAAGCCCCATATCGGCTGAAATCATGGCCCGGGCGGGATTCGATTGGGTCATCATCGATATGGAGCACGGCCCGGGGGACAACATGACGCTGATCTCCCAGTTTCAGGCCTTAAACGGGTCGAATACTCTTCCCATCGTCCGGGTTCCCTGGAACGATTTCGTCATGATCAAGCGGGTTCTCGATGCCGGGGCATACGGAATCCTGGTTCCCTATATCAACACCAAAGAAGAGGCCGAGGCCGCCGTGCGCGCCTGCAAGTACCCCCCGGAAGGGATCCGGGGGATTGCCGGAAGCACCCGGGCCGCCTGGTTCAACCGGAATGCCATGAACTATTTTTCCCGGGCAAACGATGAAATTCTGATCATCGTTCAGATCGAAACCCGGACGGCGGTCGAAAACCTCGACGGGATTCTTTCGGTACCGGGTGTCGACGGGATCTTTGTCGGTCCGATGGATCTGGCGACTTCCCTCGGGCACATTTACAACCCCGGAGTCCCGGAGGTTCAATCGGTGATTCTCTCCATCGAAGAGAAAGTCAATCAAACGGATAAGTTTATGGGAACCATTTCGGCGAACTGGCGCCAGGCAAGGGAGCTATACGAGCGGGGATATCGACTGGTTTCGCTTATGGCCGACGGCAATGCACTGGCGGCCGTCGCTGCAGATAAAATCGACGAATTCCGGAAAGAGTTTCCGCAAGGATAGCGTGTTCAGGGGTTCAAAGTTCAGGAAAAAGCAAATCTTTTTGACGACCTGTTCGCGTAGCAGTTCGGCCACGCAGACACGGAGATAAATCAAATCGGTGGTAAATCATAACGGCAGAAATTGGACTCTGTTCGCAAGGTCTCCAATCTCACCGATTTTTGCTATGAGATCCAGATCATGTATGCAGGTTCCAATAGAAACCCTCATCTGATGGGCGTAAATAACGCCACTGAAGGTGATGCCTTTTCCTTGCCTTGCGGCGGCCTCTGCAAGAAGGTCATCATCCTGGGTGAATAGTACCCGACCCAATTCCGTCGCCCTATCCAACAGTTCCGCATCTCCAATCTCACTGGCAGCATCTTCATAGGCTGTCATCACGTCAACACTCCGAAGGCGGAGCCCTTCTGTTATGGCACGCGGAACATGCTGGTTCATGTAAAAAGAGATCATGTTAAATCAAGCCTTTGGATTTCAGTCGATCTTCGAGAGGCGTCTGTTCGGTCGCCTTTCGAATCTGATTTACATGTTTGAGCCTTTCTTCAATGTCTTTATCAAGCACCTCCCTGTGGTCCCAATAATAGGCAAGTGCAGAATAGATTTGTCCTAAGCTCAAATAGGGATGCTGAAAATGAAGCTCTTCCGGGCTCCACCCGTAGGCGGTCTTTTCCAGGACAATTTCGATGACTTTCATGTTTGTCCCTTCTATAATCGGAACTTTCTTTTCATCAAGAACAACATGCTCATAATTGGTTTTCTTGGCAGTTAATGACATGATCTATACCTCCGTACTCCTTTTAAAACTCTCAAGGGGATATGGCCAAATAGGGGTGTTAATTCGATACTATAGGAAATTCCTTTTTTTGACAATGTTCTAACCCGGGTGATGAGGTGTGGGAATCTTTGAAAAATTTTAACGGTTTCGACCTCCAAAAAATCTCCCGTTCGCTCAACCCTTTTTCCGATCACATTCTGCAAAGTACAGCATGCTTTCCGGGCGACAGCCGAGCAAGCTTAACATTTCGACAGGATATAGAGCAGGCCAAAACCAATAAGCAGGAATTTGATCAGCTTTGAGAAAGAAAGCGCGTTGTTGGATGATCCACAAATGACTCGATGCCAGATGGCATTTTGTATCGCAATGAGGGTGGATCGGGGAATTATCATTCTAATGAAGAACAACAGCCCGAAGATCAATACGGCAATCGGAACCAATATCTGCACGAATTGATCCATATGATTTCTCCTCCCAACGAACCTTTATGATAGGAAGGCATCTAATTCAATTTCGGAAGCCACATGGCCGACTCCACTGCCGGTTTTCCTGGTGATCAATCCTCAGCCTCAGCACCTTTTTCAGTTGACCTGAACCTCGACATCGCTCAGACGAAGCCGATCACCAGCCTGAACCAGCAATGACCTCCTGTCAGGCAGCCGAGTCCACGAGACCCCGTTCCAGCGGTAGGTCCCGTTGCTGCCGGTGGACTCAAGCCACGTCTCCGGACCGACTCGCCGGAATACCGCATGCCGCGCCGAGACTTTTGGGGAACCACCGAGTTCGGCTCGTCCGATGATATTCGACCCGCTTGTGAGAGGAATGGCTCCCCCATGCCCATTGATCCGTAAGGTCAGGTACGGGAACGGAGCGTTGCACAAGGGCATGCGACCTTGGAGACGTCGACCACACAGGGGCCACCGCACTTCGAACAGCAGTAAATGGCGTTGAAGGCTTTCCCCAGTTCCGCCTCCCACAGGACAGATGACGGCCGCTTCGTCGGATCGACGCTGACAGCGGATCGAAAAAGCCTGCTAAGACCGAACGGGTACAAGGGACGTCCATAAATATATAAATAAGCACTCATACCATGGAAATACTTCGCTCATCGGCAATTCGTTTCCCGCGATTGACGGCATAGCTTACAGCCGGCTGCGTCATCCCAAGCTGTCTGGCCAACTCCGTTAT
>QZKK01000063.1 GCA_003599475.1 Desulfobacteraceae bacterium | reverse complement strand
GCTTCGGATTTCCGGACTCCCCCCATCAGCTCTTCATAAGTGAATCCGTCCCCCAGCACCTCATGCAGCAAAGCATCGATGCACTTTCTTTCACCGTTTCGTATCCGTTCGAACAGGCCCTTTTGGATCAGCTTTTCGAAGGCCGCTTTATGTGCCTCCGGCGGATCGGATCTGCCCAGGAGCTTTTTCCTGACCGCGCCCATCAACCGGAGGAAGCGATCGTATTCATCCCCGTACGCTGTCTCGAGGTCCTGCCTGAGTTTTTTCGCGAATGCAGGGCTCTGGCCGGAAGTCGATATCGAAATGATCAGATCCCCGCGGCGGACCACGGAAGGCAGGATAAAATTGCAGAGATCGGGTTGGTCGACGATGTTGCAAAGCTTTCCGGTGCGTTCCGAATCGAGGTAAATCCTTCGGTTGACCTGCCGGTCGTTGGTTGCGCCGATCACCAGAAACATCGATGCCAAATCATCGGACCGATACGTTCTCCGGATCCATTCGATTTCTCCGGCAGCGGCAAGCGAGCGCAATCGATCCCCGGCGCGGGGGCTGATCACCGTAACCCGTGCACCGCAAGCGAGCAGGGAGGTCACCTTTCGAATCGCCACGGCGCCGCCTCCGACGACAAGGCATGCACGGTTTTCAATACTTAAGTTTACAGGATAATAGCGCTTGGAGATCAAAGTTCAAACCGCATCAAATCCTCCGCAAGCACCAGAGGGCCGTTGTAAGTCTTTCGACACTCCTTCTCGATATCGGCCGAGTCGCATTCCGGATAAAGATGGGTGAGAACCAGCTTCCCGACACGTGCCCTGGAGGCGATCATTCCTGCGCGTGACGGGGTCAAATGCCCCTGCACCTTCGATTCATCCGGGAATGCGGATTCGCAGATAAAAAGGTCCGCTCTTTCGGCAATCTCCACGAGGTTTTCACAGACATCGGAGTCTCCCGAGTAGACGACGGTTTTCCCGTTGGATCCGGTGATCCGGAAAGCGATGCTTTCGTCCAGATGCTCGACAGGTATCGAATGAACCTCGAAACCGTCGAACCGGCGATTGTCCTTTCCTGTGTTGCTCATCTCCAAGACGCGAAGGCGTTCGCCGATGTCGATCCAGCTTCCGTATACCGACTGGAGCCCCCGGTAAAAGGAAGAAAACCCCCTGCCTGCGATGATCGTCAATGGCTCCAGGCGCCGGGTGCTGTTCGGATACTTCGTAGCAAACAGAAATGGAACAAGCTCGCTTGTGTGGTCCGGATGGCGATGACTGTAGAAGATGTAGGAAATATCGAAAATGGTGGTACCCGTTCTGAGCATCCGCCTCAGGGTGCCGGGGCCGGAATCGAATAGAAGCTTCGTTCCGTTTATTTCAACGAGCACGGAACACGAGCTTCTTCTCAGAGAGGGCACACAGGTTCCAGAACCGAGGATTGTAACGGCAAGGCCGGCTTTTTCTGTCATTGAGCCCCCCCCTTTTTTTCGATCTGACGGATGATCCACTGGCACACCTGCTTTTCGTCTGCCGGTTCAACATGCGCCTGAAGATCTTCTATGGAAATTTCCGCCCGAGCCATGCTCTTGTGGCCGCCGCCCGAACCCAATTCTCCGAAGCTCATTCTGGCGATCTTTCCGGCATTCTTGCGGAGGCCGTCGTTTCTCAACACGACAATCAGGCGCCTGTCATGGATGCCTGAAACGATGCTCCAGCGAATGGAGTTTACCTTCATGAAAAAGTCTGCAATCACCACGCAGATGTCTGCGCTTGGAATCGTCCCCAGGTGAATGAACAATCGGCCTCTTCGCAGGGTCATGTCCTGAAGGGCCTTCTTGAAATACTTCAGAAAGTCGAATCTCAACTCGGCCTGTTCGATTTTTCGGGCAAGATGGATGTTGGCATGCCGGAAGAGAAATTGAAAAGCCCTCATATCTTCGATGAGGGCCGGCCGCTCGAAGTTGCTCGTATCGGTTTTGATTGCATGAAAAAGGGCCGTGGCCAGCTTCTTCGACGGTTTGATTTTCGCCGCCCGCAGATACTCGGTCATGATCGTGGAAGCGGATCCGTAGTCGGGGCGAATGTCCTTGAATGCCATCGATGGGGATGTGTCCGGATGGTGATCGATCACCGCATCGACATGAAAGCGCGCAAACGCCCCATGATGATCCTGTTGGGAGTCGACGATGACCACACGCTGGAACCTGTCCGGATCGATCTCGTTTAAGGAACTGAGCTGAATTCCCAGCAGCCGTATCATGGCAAGGTTATCGGGACGTTTGATGTCATTGACGTTTGACAGAGTTACCCCCGCGACTTTCTGCCACAGCAGCCTTTTCACCGCCATCGCACAGGCAAGCGAATCCGGATCCGCATTGATCAATACCAAAACCTGGTGATCGGAGGAGAATTGATGATAGAATCTTCTCAATTTTGACAGAGTCATTGCAATACCTGTTGGCCCGAGTTTCCATCGCTCCAAGCGGGGTCAACCCCCCACGTTTCCTCCGCAACCCACATTGCGCTTATATCATAGATTTTCGCTCATGATCAAATCGCTTGACATGGGAGAAACCTGTCTGATAACCATAAAAATTCGTAATTTGTATCGATTCAGGTTTTCATTGGGTGTTTTAAAATGACCCCGGTCGGAAAGGGTTCCAAAAACCGAACCCTGTGTGACCTTGCCTGTAGTTTAGCAAAGCTCGAAACTGTTACCGTAATTTTGCTTCCCGACGGTTTTATGAACGGTTTACAGGTTCGTGGACGACGACGCCTCCATGGACCGATGCTTACGATGCTTTTCGATTTCAACAAGAATCGATCCTGGGCTGAAAACCTGCAGATTGTCATGCAGATCGGCCTGACCATGGCCGGCTGCATTCTCTTCTGTTTCTTTATCGGCTACTATCTCGACAAATGGCTGCATACGAAAGGAATCTTCATTGCGCTTTTTACGATTTTGGGCGTAATCGGCGGAGGGATTGTCTCCTACCGTCAAATCATGGAAGTGACCGCACCCCGGAAGAAATCCAAAGAGGAGCCGACCAAAGAGGAGCCGAAAGGATGAGCCCGACTCGGGAGGTGGAAAAAAAATACTGTTCAAGAGCACTGGCTGCGGCCATCCTCATCGCACTGCTGGCGATCGCAGCCGGGTGCAGGGAAGTAGGCAAGGGCCTGGTCTTTGGCACATTGTTCAGCATCTCAAACTTTATTTTGATGGGGGAGATGCTCACTTTCAGAATCGGAAAATCCAAAAAGCGCACCTATTTGTACTCTCTTCTTTCGCTGGGCATCCGGTGTGCGCTTCTCGGGGTTCCCCTGGTGGCCGCGATAAGATTCGACGAAATCGATCTCATCAGCACCGTCTTCGGCATCTTCATGGTCCAACTGGTTATCCTAGCCGATCATTGTTACCGTTTATTCAATCTTGACGCAGCCGGCAAGACATAGAAGAGGATATATGGGCGAATTGGGCCGGGTTCATCAACTGATCGTTCATTTGGGGGGGTACACATTGGTCTTCAATCTGGAGGCCGTGGTGATGACCTGGATCGTCATCGCCCTCCTGATTTTTTTCGGAATCCTGACCACCCGGAAAAGAGGGGTCGTTCCCGGTTTATGGCAGGTGGTGGGAGAGCTTTTCGTTTCCCAGTTCTTCGGACTGACGGAAGATGCCCTGGGGAAGGAGCTTGCAAAAAAATACGGGCCCATGACCTGCGCCCTGTTTCTTTTTCTCGTTTTTTCAAACTGGCTGGGAATCATCCCGCATCTGGAGGAGCCGACCAGAGATCTCAACACCCCGCTTGGCTTGGGCATTCTCGGGTTTGTCATCGCTCATTATGCAGGCATCAAATCCAAGGGGATCAAGGAATACCTCAAAGAATACTGTGCGCCCATGTTCTTTATGGCGCCTCTCAACGTCATCGGTGAGCTTTCAAAGGTCATCTCGATTTCATTCCGTCTTTTCGGCAATATCATGGGAGGTTCCATCATCATTCTGGTCGTATCCTACTTAAGCTTCAATATCCTTCTCCCCCCGGTGCTCAATGCCTTCTTCGGGCTCTTTGTCGGTACCATTCAAGCCTTCGTTTTCACCATGTTGACCATCGTGTACATCTCTGTGCAGGTAAAATAAACCCATGGAATTGGATACTGGCACCCTCATCAAATTTTCCGCTTATCTCGGAAGCGGCATCGCCATCGGATTCGGTGCCGTCGGAGCGGCCATTGGAATCGGTTATACGGCCGGCCGGGCCAATGAGGCCATCTCGAGCCGGCCGGAAAAATCGCCTGAACTGTTCAAATTGATGTTGATCGGGCAGGCAATCACCGAGTCTTCGGCGATTTTTGCCCTGGTGGTGTCCCTTCTGCTCCTTTTTATGAACTTCCCGGAGGCGGGAATCCTGAAGGCGCCGGCGCTTCTCGGAGCTGGAATCAGCATCGGGTTCGGGGCATTCGGCTCCGGAATCGGTTCTGGTTTTCCCGCCGCCGAAGCCTGTATCGGATCGGCGCGGCAACCGGAAGCTTCCAATGCCATTCTCATCAATATGCTGATCGGTTCGGCCGTATCACAGACGCCTGCGATTTTTGCTCTGGTCGTTTCGTTCATGCTGATGTTCATCGATTTCACCGCTCCCGTTTCTCCTACCTGGGCTGCTCTCATTGGTGCGGGAGTGAGCACGGGGCTTGCGGCGATCGGCTCGGGGATCGGCAGCGGGATGGCGGCCGGAGGAAGCTGCGAGGGGATTTCGCGCCAGCCTCAATCGGTCGGGCAGGTGACGACTGCCATGCTGGTGGGGCAGGCGGTATCTCAGACGCCTTCCATCTTCGGCCTGCTGGTCAGTTTCATTCTGATCTTCAAGGCTTTCCCGGAATCCAGCTCCTTGAGCGCCGCGATGGCATTGTTGAGCGCCGGCATCAGCATGGGATTCGGTGGGATCGGCCCCGGAATCGGAAACGGGTTGACGGCGGAAAGCGCCGTGAAATGGATCGCGCGGAATCTGGATATCACCGCCGATTTGATGCGAACCATGCTCGTCGGACAAGCCGTAGCCCAATCGACGGCGATTTACGCCATGGTCGTGAGCCTTGTCCTGATTTTTGTGGTCTAGGGGGATGCTGGATGCTCAAGGCCGGATGCCGGATGCTCACTGCTATCCAGTATCCAGCATCCAGTATCCAGCATCCAGCATCCAGGCAAAATGGGAATTACGTGTAAAATCATACGAATGGATTCATTGCAAGGAGGAAAAAATGGCAATTGAAGGTGCTGATATCGTAAAAGCCGCTGCATATATCGGAGCCGGTATTGCGATGGGTTTAGGGGCCATAGGGCCAGGCGTCGGAGAAGGAATCACCGCTGCAAAAGCCTGTGAAGCGATCGGGAGAAACCCGCAGGACGCCGGTCTGCTTACCCGGACGATGCTGGTCGGACAGGCCGTTGCGGAATCGACCGGCATCTATTCACTGGTCATCGCCCTGTTGCTGCTTTTTGTCGTTTAAGGAAACCGACCCGATGGAAATCGTTTCAGGTATCGCGTTGATCAGCATCAACGCGACACTCATCTTACAGGTGCTCTCTTTTCTGATTTTCCTCTTCATCATCAACCGTTTGATGTTTCGACCACTTCGAAAAACGATGGGGGAGCGCGCGCAGTATATCGCCGGTCTGGATCTGGAGATCAGTGATGCGCATCGGGACGCGATGCGCTATTCGAGTGAGCTCGACCGGCAGACCGGTCTTGCAGTTTCCGAGGCAAACGAGGCCGCGCGCGAGCTGGAGAAGGCTGGAATCGAAGAGGCGCAAAGCATCGTTTCCGAAGCAGTCAGAGAGATCGCGGATCTGAAAGAAAAGACCCAAAAAGAGATTGAATTGAAACTGGCTGATGCGGAAAGGCATCTCGGCAAGGAGTCCGAGGCGCTTTCGATTCATATCATGGAAAAAATACTGGAGCGGAGGCTTTCCGGATGAACCGATGGATTCCCCTCTTCTTCCTGTGTTGCATCGTTGCCTTCGGATTCGCCGGATCGGCGCTTGCTGCCGGGGAAGCTTCAAGCTGGCGGGAAACGTATGACTGGGTCATGCGGTGGATCAACTTTTTCATTCTTGCCGCACTCATTGTGAAGTTTGCAAAAACCCCTCTGAGGGATTTCATTTCCGTTCATAGGGAAAAACTGGTTCGTGATTTGAAAAAGAAAGAAGAGGAAAAAGAAAGGGCGATACAGGAAATAAACCTGGTTTTCGAACAGACCCGGACGAGCAGAACCCGACTGGAAGAACTGAGGAACCGAATCATCGAACAGGGAAAAAAGAAAAGGCAGGAACTGATCGATGAGGCCAGACAGGAAAGCCGGTACAAGATGACTTCCGTCAGGGAAAGGATTGCGCATCAGATACTGAACGCAGAACTCCGGGTGAAGGCCGATCTGGTGGAAAGCGCCTTCGAACACGTCTGGCAAAGACTGCCCGGAGTGATTACAGAGGATGATAACCAAAGACTCGTCGGGCAGTTTCTATCCGATACCGAAAGCAGGTAAAGTTCAGTTGAGTGGTCAACCGGTTGAATGGTTATCGGGGCTCGTCCCCTCTCAACAACTCGACCGATTCACCTCTAAACGATTTTACCGACTACCTCCGGCCACTTCGACAGAAACAGTGCCGTGACCTTTGACCTTTCGGTCAAGGTGGAGATTACCATTTGCTCCCTGTCGCTGTGAGCGCCGCTTCCCTGAGGGCCCATGCCGTCGAGTGTGGGGGCAAACTGTGCGGCATGGTTGCCGTCTGATCCTCCACCGGTGGCGATGCCGCGAAGCTCGATTCCGATGCTGCGGCCTGCATCCTGAACGGCTTCAAACAGGCGCTTCATCTGCGGCGTTTGCTGCATCGGCGGAAAGAGAACTCCGCCGGTGAGCCTGCAGGTCGTATCCGGCACATGCGGAATGCCGGCGATCCGATGGATCTGCTCATCCAGGCGCGCGGCGGCAGCCGCATCCGGTACACGGACATCGATTTCCGCATAGGCGGACTCGGCCACGACATTGGAGCGTTCCCCTCCCCGGATCAGTCCCACATTGACCGTGGTTCCCTCGGCAAGATCCGTCAGAGCGTGGAGCGCGACGGTTTTCCGGGCCAGCGCCTCGATGGCGCTTCTCCCCTGCTCCGGTTGGGCACCTGCATGAGCGGCGCGCCCGGAGATCGTCATGGTATATTTTCCGACCCCTTTGCGTTGGATCACGTATTCGCCTCCCGGCCGGGCGGGTTCAAAGACACATACGGTGTGAGCCTTCCTGGCCAGCGCCTCGATGATCGGCCGGGAGGTCGGAGAAAGGATTTCTTCGTCGCTGTTGAAAACGACGTCCATGACGATCCGGTTGTAGACTTGTGCCGCCTCTTCTTTGAGGGCTTCCAGGGCATAGAGCAGGGCGACGATTCCTCCTTTCATGTCCGACACACCGGGTCCGTAGGCGCGGCCGCCCTCCATTCGAAACGGGCGTTTTTTGGCGGTTCCTTCCGCAAATACCGTATCCATATGGCCGATAAATAGGATCCGATGCATTCCGGTGCCGGGTTTGTGCCCGATGACATGGTCCCCGTACTGTTTCTGCCTGCTTCGCTCGACCTTGAACTCCAGTGATTCGAGCCGTTCCGCAAGGATGTCGCCGACCCGGTCGACACCGGCTTTGACATAGGTGCCGCAGTCCGTGTTGACCAGATGTTCGAGCAGCTTCAACATGTCCTTTTCCCTGGCCGCAATGTAGGTTGCCAATTCGTCCATTTTTTCTCCTTTGCCCCATGCCTTGTCAAGCGGATTGCGCTTCCGTCTACTGCCTACTGTCAACCGTCTACCGAGTCTGAAAGACGATCCCTTCTCCTTCAACGGTGGCTTTGACCCGATTCCCGTCTCGGATGTTTCCTTCCAAGATCTCCATGGAAAGCGGGTTTTCGATGTACTGCTGGATGGCCCGTTTCAGCGGGCGCGCACCGTAGACCGGATCGTAGCCTCTTTTTGCAAGAAACTCGCGTGCATCGTTTTCGAGGGAAAACGCGATGTGCCTCTCGGAGAGTCGCTTCGTGAGACGTTTCATCTGGATTTCGACGATCGCTCCGATCTGATCGGGAGACAGATTATGGAATACGATGATTTCATCGATGCGGTTTAAAAATTCCGGTCTGAAATTCGCCCGGAGCGCATCCGTCACCCTTTTTTTCATCTCCTCTTCACGGGATGCCCCGAGTTCCTGGATGTATTGGCTCCCCACATTCGAGGTCATGATGATGAGGGTGTTTTTAAAGTCGACCGTCCGCCCGTGTCCGTCGGTCATCCGCCCGTCATCGAGAATCTGCAGAAGCGAGTTGAATACATCCGGATGCGCCTTTTCGATTTCATCGAAGAGGACCACCGAGTAGGGTCTTCTGCGAACCGCTTCGGTCAGGTGTCCCCCTTCCTCATAGCCGACGTACCCCGGAGGGGCGCCGATCAACCGGGCTACGGAATGCTTTTCCATATACTCCGACATGTCGACCCGGACCATGGCCTGCTCATCATCGAAGAGAAATTCCGCCAGCGCCTTTGCCAGTTCCGTTTTCCCGACGCCGGTAGGGCCCATAAAAATGAATGAACCGATCGGCCGGTTCGGATCCTGCAGTCCCGAACGGGCTCTTCTTACGGCGTTGGATACGGCGACGATGGCTTCCTGCTGGCCGACCACCCGTCTCCCGAGCCGCTCTTCCATGCGGATCAGTTTCTCCCTTTCCCCTTCGAGCATTTTGCTGACGGGAATTCCGGTCCATCGGGAGACGACCTCGGCGATATCCTCATCGTCGACCTCTTCCTTGAGCATCTTCCGCTCGGATTGAAGATCGGCCAATTTCCGGTTCGCCTCATCGAGCCGCCTTTTCAGTTCGTTCGCTTTACCGTACCGAATCTCAGCGACCTTTGCCAGGTCCCCTTCCCGTTCGGCCTGTTGCTCTTGAATTCCAAGCTGCTCCTGGGTCTCTTTGATCCTGCGGATGGCCTGTATCAGTTCCTTTTCATTTTGCCAGTGCGCCTTCATCTGACGGAGTTCCTCGCCCGAGGAGGCGATCTCGGCTTCAAGCTTGATGAGCCGCTCCTTTGCGGCCGGATCGGTTTCTTTCTTCAGCGCCTGTCGTTCGATTTCGGCTTGTGTGATTTTCCTTTGAATTTCATCTATTTCCACCGGCATGCTGTCGATTTCGATTCTCAGCTTGGATGCGCACTCGTCGATCAGATCGATGGCCTTGTCCGGAAGAAACCGGTCCGTGATGTATCGATGGGAAAGCATCGCAGCAGCCACAATGGCGGAATCCTTGATTCGAACACCATGATGGACTTCATACTTTTCCTTCAAGCCGCGCAGAATCGAGATGGTGTCCTCCACCGCCGGTTCCCGGACCATAACCGGTTGAAAACGCCGCTCCAGTGCGGCATCCTTTTCGATGTATTTCCGGTATTCATTGAGGGTCGTCGCCCCGACGCACCGGAGCGTTCCGCGGGCCAGCGCCGGCTTGAGCATATTGGATGCGTCCATGGACCCTTCGGCGGCGCCTGCGCCTACCAGCGTATGCAACTCATCGATAAACAGGATGATCTCCCCCTCGGCCCGTTCGATCTCCTTGAGGACCGCCTTCAGCCGGTCTTCGAACTCTCCCCGGTACTTGGAGCCCGCGATCAGCGCTCCGATATCCAGGGCCACCAGCCGCCGGTTCTTCAACGATTCCGAGACATCTCCTGCAACGATCCTCTGGGCAAGCCCCTCGACGATAGCGGTTTTCCCGACACCCGGTTCTCCGATGAGCACCGGATTGTTCTTCGTTCTTCGGGACAGCACCTGAACGATCCGTCGGATCTCTTCATCCCGGCCGATGACAGGGTCAAGCTTGCCGAGTTTGGCCAGTGCGGTCAGATCCCTGCTGAATTTATCCAGCGCCTGATACTTTTCTTCCGGATTGGGATCGGTGATCCGTTGGGAGCCCCGGATCTCCAACAATACCTTGAGAACGGCCTCTCGTGTGACTCCGAAGCGCTTCAAAATCCCCGATGCCCGGCCTGATTTTTCCTCGACGATCGCAAGCAGGATGTGCTCGATGCTCACATATTCGTCTTTCATCTTGGACGCCTCGGAAAACGAAGCATCCAGTATGGTATTGGTTCTCTGTGAGATGTAGACATCCTGTGCTCCGCTGACTTTCGGCAGCGCATCGACGGCTTGGGAAAGCGACTGCTGGATGTGATCCGGAGCTGCGCCGAGCTTGTTGAGTATCGATCGTGCGATCCCCTCGGGCTCGATGAGCATGGAAAGCATCAGATGTTCGGGTTCGATCTGCTGGTTGTTTTTCTCCGATGCCATCGATTGGGCTTCTCGAATCAGCTCCTGGGATTTGATGGTAAATTTGTCGAATCGCATTGCAACCTTAACCTCGCATTACTTTTTGTATTTGTGTCTTGGTAATAATGTCGAGATGTAAGATAACCACTCCGCCTGTCATGTCAAATAGTGTTCAGCGTTCAGTGTTCAGCGTTCAGGAACCGCCGTTTTCGGCATTTGAACGATAAAGAACTTCGGCCCGTTCACAATTAACAATTTCTTGAATTCCGTAGGTTGGGTTTTGCTTCGCTCAACCCAACTACAAATCCAAGAAAATGATCCTGTTCCGTCATTCGATGTTGGACGTTCGATGTTGGACGTTCAGTTTTTTACGAGCGTTCAGGAGGTTTCCCCCACTCAACGATTCAACCAGTAGACACCCTCGACCGATCCTCAGCCGACGATCCGTACAATCGCCGAAGCCGGAACAAAATCAACGGTGCCTTTCATTTTGGGCAACTCCCCGCGAACCACATCGAGCGTGACCGGATGAGGGTGCCCGATTCCGATCGCATACCCTTGCCGGGCAGCGGTGCGAATGAGCTGCCGGAGCTGCTTTCGAATGAAATCTGATTTCGGTACATGATCGAGAAAAACGTCCCGTTGGGCAAAGGGGACTTTGAGCAGCCTTGCCGAAGGCCTGCTGAGGCTCTCAGAAGTGGTTCTGCTGTCGATGAAGAAAAGGTTTCGCTTTTTGAGGGTGGAAAAAATCTGGTACATCTGATCGGACATCGCGGTCATTTTGGATCCCATGTGATTGTTCACCCCGCGGATCGTCTGCATCCGATCGAGGTGCTTCTCGAGTTGAGCAATCAACGCGTCCGGAGCCATGGTGGTCAGGAGGGCTCCCGGCCCCGGATCGATCCGTGGATACTCCATCGGTTCCATGGGCAGATGCAGCAAGGTTTCAACACCTCTCCGATGCGCCTCCCGCAGGATGCGCTTAAAAGCGCCATCCGGAAGGACAGAGAGCGTTATCGGTTCCTCTATCTGCAGAAAACGATTGGCAATTTCTAGATCGTAGCCTAAGTCGTCGATGATGATGGCCACTCGGGGTCGCTTCGGGACTTCGGGTAGAGGCGGGGATTTTTCCGGCGGAATCTCCTTTGGGGGGTAGACTTCGAAAGCCGGTACCTTGCCGTGGTTTTTGAAATCTTCCTTCAAGAGGGGCGGATTTCGGGGACGAGGCCGCTGTAAGGCATAAAGGGCGATCAAGCCGGATACGAAAATAAGCGACAGCAG
>QZKK01000102.1 GCA_003599475.1 Desulfobacteraceae bacterium | reverse complement strand
GGGAGCTGCCGGTGATCAGGCGGTGGCGCAAATCGAAAGCGCCGTTAACGACGGCGGGTATGTCCTGGCTGTCGACGGGGGCGTCCCGACCGAATTCGGCGGGCGCACCTGCTATCTTTGGACCGACCGGAACAATAACGAGGTAACCGCCCTCGAAGCCGTGCAAACACTTGCCCGTGATGCCGCCCACGTGCTGAGTATCGGCACCTGCGCCAGCTTCGGAGGGATTCCGGCCGGCGGACCCAATCCCACCCGGATCGAGAGTCTCGCTGCAGCAACCGGCAGGGCTACCATCAATATCCCGGGGTGTCCGACCCATCCGGACTGGGTGGTCTGGACAGTGGCACAGCTATTGAGCGGAAATGTTCCTCGTCTGGATTCCTCCCGGCGGCCGAGCGATCTTTTCAGCGGAAACATTCACCATCGCTGTCCGAGACGGGAAAGAAGAACCGCGCAAGCCTTCGGGGTGGAAGGAGACTGCCTGGAGAGGCTTGGATGCAAAGGCCCCAGAACCCGGGGAGATTGCCCCAGCCGGAAATGGAACAGCGGGACCAATTGGTGTATCGGTGCCAATGCCATTTGTCTGGGATGCACCGAAAGCGGGTTTCCGGACTCGTTTTCCCCGTTTTATCGAGGCATACAGATCGGGGACCCGGTCAGGAGCGGTGACGATGATGATCATCGGCGCGATGAGGATGACGATGAAGACGACGAGCGCAGGCGAAACCGGCGCGAGCGGGACTAATCGCATTTTCAACCGATGCTGCCGGAATATTCATCTACGCAAGAATCTGAAAAACAAGCCTTCAGGAGGATTAAATGGCGACAATAAGAATCATAGATCCGGTTACTCGAATCGAGGGACATATGAAAGTCGAGGTCAGCATCGAAGGAGGGGTCGTGGTCGATGCAAGATGCGCGGGAACCCTTTTCCGCGGCTTCGAGACCCTGCTGCAGGGCCGCAATCCCTGGGATGCACCCGTGATCACGGCACGGATCTGCGGGGTATGCCCGGTTTCTCATACGATGGCTTCCGCAATGGCTCTCGATGCTGCAGCGGGCGTAAACCCGCCTGCAAATGCCCGGCTGCTCCGCAATCTGGTTTTAGGATCAAACTTCATCCAGTCCCATATTCTCCATTTTTATCTTTTGGCGGCTCCCGACTACGTGCAGATGCCCGCCTCCTCCCCCTGGACGCCTGCATGGGATGCAGATATCAGTTCGGATGTGACCGTCAATCTGATTGCGGCACTCGAAGCACGCCGGCGCGCCCATGAAATGGGGGCGATCTTCGGCGGCCGGAATCCCGCCCCCCATGCCTACATTCCCGGCGGGTTTACCGGAGTTCCAACCCCTGAGCGAATCTCCGAGTTTCGCAGCCATTTGAACTGGCTTAGAAGTTTTATTGAATCGTCCTATCTTCCGGATGTTCATACCGTGGTCAATACCTATGATCCTTATTTGAATATCGGAAAAGGATACCAGCGATTCTTAGCTTACGGGGTCTTTGATCTGGACGGCGCAGCGGATGTGAAGCTGCTGAAGGGGGGGTATGTGGATACCGGTACAGCCGAGAACAGCGATCTTTCACCCGAACAGATTACAGAGGCCGTGCAGTATTCCTGGTATGCTGCATCAGGCGATCTCCCCCCCGCTTCCGGAGTGACCGAGCCGGTCGATCCCCTCTCCAAAACAGAAGCTTATTCATGGCTCAAGGCGCCTCGTTACAACGGCCGCCCGGTCGAGGTCGGCCCATTGGCAAGAATGTGGGTAAACGGAGACTATCGAAGCGGCATCTCGGTTATGGACCGCCATCTGGCGCGCGCGTATGAAGCCCAGAAGATCGCCGATGCGATGAACGGCTGGCTGGATGCGCTCGCTCCCGGGCAACCGGTTTTCAACTCCAACCGGATCCCCAATGCAGGCACGGGAGTCGGCCTGACCGAAGCCCCTCGGGGTGCACTCGGACATTGGGTGAGGATCGACGGCGGCAATATTTCACACTATCAGATCATCACCCCCACCTGCTGGAACGCCTCGCCGCGAGACGGACTCGGGGAAATGGGTCCCATGGAAAAGGCGTTGCTGGGAACCCCGGTCCGGGATTCGAGCCAACCCATCGAAGTGCTGCGCGTCATCCACTCCTTCGATCCGTGCCTGTCATGTGCGGTACATGTGATGAGCCCCAAGGGCGAACCGGAGGTGATCTATCAATCCGGCCGCATCGGCCGATGAGGTTCCCCATTTGGATTGCCCTCTTTCAGATGCTGAAAGAAGCTCCTTTTGCCGTTTGCCGGTGGGCGGTATCTCATGGGAAAAAATCCATCCGGCAGCGGCAGAAAGCCTTCCATATCGGAGCAGAGATTGAAGACGGTTATTTTGGGGATCGGCAATTTGCTGCTGGGTGATGAAGGGGTCGGGGTCCACGCGGCGCTTGCACTCATCGATGAAAGCAGGCTCCCCAAGGAAACGGAAGTATTGGCCATCGGTACGGCCCTTCTCGATGCGCTTCCAGCCCTTGAGAAAGCGGATCGAGTCATTGTAATGGATGCCATGAAAGCCGGCCGTGCACCCGGCACGGTGTATCGCATTCCGTTGAATCATTGCCGGCGGCCGCAAACGATTGCCTCCCTGCACGGATTCGATCTTTCGCGGGTGTTGACGCTTGCGGGGCGCAGCGATCGCCCGGAGGTGCTGGTATTCGGGGTTGAACCGGCTCGGATGTGCTGGTCCATGGAGCTTTCGGAGCCGGTGGCCGCGGCCCTGCCCGCACTGCTTGCAGCCGTTTCAAATGTTGTCAGAAACGCAAACGGGAATTTGACGGCAGCAAAGTTTTTAGATCCCGTAAGGGAGCGAAAACCCGGCTCTGAAAACCTCTACAACGAGCTCGATGCCCTTCCCCGCAACTGTGGTAAGGGCGGCAGCCGGGCTGACCGAAAAGAAATCGAATGCGATATCGAGAGAATGGAGATTCTTTTAAAAAAAAACGGATCCGGGGAGAATTACGAGGTATCCTGTATGGTCGCCCCGGTTGTGGCCAAGATGAGACGTTTCCTGGTGCGCCGGGGGCTGGATGAATTCCTGGGTCTCATCGAACGGCTCTTTTTCGGCTGTCCAGATCCGGTATTGAAAGAAATCGTGCTTGTGATGATGAGCGAAGCCGGAAACGATCTGTTGGCTCGCAGGGAATTTCTCCTGAGAGAGGCCCATTGTCCGTTCTTTGCCAAGATCACGCTCCGCCCCATCAAACGCGTGATCTCCCGTATTATTGAAGAAATCCGCTCCAGCGCTGCCGGGCAGGTCATCGTATATCAGAACCTGCGCATGGGGGGGCTGTACCCACCCATGGAAAGGGAAATGAGAGAGCTTCTTGCAGCGAAAGGGTACCCGGTGCTTGAGATCGAACTGGAAAGCAGGCTGTCGTCCTGTTCTTCTATCGATGAAATCTACATGCGGATGCGGCAGTTGCGGGAGGGCGAGGATTTTAAGCTCGCGAAGATCATCCTCACGCGTTTCAAGGTCTCCTCGGCACCGAATCCGGAGGACAGCCAGCATCCCGAGGACTACGTATCTGCAGCATCTCAGCGGGACAAATTCGTCGCGTTATATGCGCTCGCCGATGTGAGATTCGATCAGGCAGGGAATGCCTCGCAGCAGATTCCGATCCTGATGATCGATGCCAGCAAAAATCGGCTGTCCCTGGCCCAAGAGCAGGTTGAATGTTCCTGTATTCAGGTCTTCAATGCACTCGATCTGATGACCCTGCCGTTCTATCACCATCATCTATACTGGCTGTGCGCCTACGGAATGGATAACGTAGGGGATCTCTTGCCGGCCGGTCGGCCGGGATTTGAAGGCGGTGCGTTGTATCGATCCTTTGCCCTGGAAGTCGTTCGACTGCTGCAGACCGACGCGGATTTCTGGAGATCGCTCGACCGAACACAGGATTATTTCCCGATAAGCGCATGAAAAAGCGAGCCGGAGACTCGGCTGATTTGATCCACACCCCAGGCGCATCCTGGCACCTCAGAAAATAAAAAGACGGACCCGGAAGTCCGTCTAAGTATTTGATTTTAAAGTGGAGCTGAGGGGGATCGAACCCCTGGCCTCATGACTGCCAGTCATGCGCTCTCCCAGCTGAGCTACAGCCCCGAGCTTCATTGAATCCTCAACTCTTTAACAGAGACCGCAGGGTGGTGTCAATACGATTTTTGGCTTCATTTTCTGCCCGAATCTTTCATAAATCCGCATCATTGAGTTGACAAAGAGGGGGAGAGAAAATAAAATATACTGATTTTTTACAGGGATTTTTTCGATTCGATCATATTCAATCAATCGTATATTCAAAATATTTTCAAATGTTTGCTTGTAGAATTCAGAAGGTGTTTGGATGGAGTTGAAAAAGGTCAGAATTCCTCCCGGTGCATTCAGGCGAAAACAGAACCCGGGCATGTTCAAAGATTTCGATGCAACCGAGCTCTATTGCCCGAAATGCCGGCAGGCGGTTCCTGTCCGGAAAAGATTGCTCCTTGTACTTCCGGATGGCGACAAGTATGAGTACCTGTGCATGTATTGTTCGGAGTCGGTCGGGACCAAGATCGATCGGATGACGAAACCGGAAGGAATCATTCGTTGAATTTGGCTGAGTTCGCTCATCATTGGAATGAACGGACATTCCGCCGTTCCATTATTCCAGTTCATTTAAGAGGAGTCCGATGCTCAATTTAATGCGGAAACATGCAACATCGTGGATGATTAAGACTGTCTTGATTCTTGTTGCGCTTTCATTTGTGGCCTGGGGGGGATATCGCATGCGGGAAGAGCGCCTCACCCGCGTGGCCACGGTCAACGGAGAATCGATTACTGCCGAAGAATTTAACAGCGCCTATCGGAATCTTATGGAGCAGCTTCAACAAAGCTTCGGTAACAATTTGAATGAAGAGATGATCCGAATGCTCAAGGTGGACCGGCAGGCACTCGAACGGCTGATCAATCAGACCATTCTCCTTCAGCAAGCACGAAAATTGGGCATCCGCGTCTCTGAGAGCGAACTTGCCGAAACCATCCGCAAAATGCCCGCTTTTCAAAAAGCGGGGCTGTTCGATCCTCAAAGGTATCGAACCATGCTGTCGGGCGCCAAATTGAATCCCGAATCGTTCGAAGCGCTCCAGAAAGAATCGATGCTGATCCAGAAATTGAATGAATTTATTACCGCCTCCGTCAAGGTTTCAGAAGCCGAAGCCCTGGAATGGTACCGGTGGCAGAATGCTGCGGTAAACATCGAGTTTGTTCATTTCAACCCGGAGAAATACGATGGAATCGAAGTCGCCCAAGAGGAAGTCAAGAAATATTTCGAGAAGAATCAATCCGCTTACAAAACGGAGCCGAAGGTCAAAGCCCGCTATCTCGTTTTTGCTCCCGGCGATTCTCTGCCTGATGTTCGAATCACTGCAGAAGAAGTAAACGACTACTATACGGCAAACCCCGAAGAATTCAAAACCCCCAAAACGGTGGAGGCGCGACACGTTCTCATCCGAGTGGGTCCGGATGCCTCTGAAGAGGAAGTCGAATCCGCAAGGAAGCGCGCATCCGATGTGACAAAGCTTGCGCGAGAGGGAAAGGACTTCGCCGAACTTGCCAAAACGTATTCCGAAGATCCTGCAAAGGAAACGGGGGGGTACCTTGGCACCTTCGAAAGAAATGCCATGGTTGAACCCTTTGCCGCCAAGGCTTTCTCAATGAAACCGGCCGAGATCAGCGATCCGGTGCGCACGCAGTTTGGCTGGCATGTCATCAAGGTGGAAAAAGTGAATGAAGCTTCCACGATACCGGAAAATACGGCAAAGGAAAAGATTCGAAAGAAGTTGACGGAAGATAAAGCCAAATCGCTTGCCTATGAAAATGCCGAAAAAATCTACGAGACGATTTTTGACGGAGACGATCTCAAGAAGATTTCCGAAGAAAGGAACCTGAGCCTCAAGGAGACGGATTTTTTCGGCAAACAGGGACCGGAAGGGATCGAAAACCGGGCCGCCTTTGCCGAAACGGCGTTCAAGCTGAGCGAAATGCAGATCAGTGAGATTCAGGACTTTGGAAAAGGCTTTTACATCCTGCAGGTTGTCGAGCGCGTCCCTGAGAAGATACCCGAGTTCGAAAGCGTTCAGGATGTTGTCCGCGCGGATCTGATCCGGGAAAAACAGAGAGAAAAAGCCTCTGCAGAGGCCGCTGAATTTATCGGCTTATTGAAGAAAGGGACTCCTCTGGCTGAAGCTGCCGGCAAAAACGGGCTCAAGACCGAGACGACCGGATTTTTCAAACGAAATGAGTCGATTCCAAACCTCGGCTATGAACCTGAAATCGCCTCATCCGCCTTCAATCTCTCAAAGGCGGAGAAAGTATCCGAAAAGCCGATCCAGGGAGGCAATGGGTTTTATGCGATCCGTCTGCAGGAAAGAAAGGAGCCCGGCACCGAGTCTTTCCAAAAGGAAAAGACAAAGATAACGGAAAGTCTTCTGCAGTTGAAGCAGCAGAAGGCCTTCAATGCCTGGCTGGCCAATGCCCGGAAAGACAGTGAGATAACGGTTGAAAAAGGTCTTTTAAGGGAAGACGGCTCGGGAGAAGATCAAGGTGACCGACCTATCCAATAGAGATCGCAGGGCACTCTTGAAGCTTGCCCGTTCCACCATCCGGGCAAAGCTTTTCCCGGAGGCCGACGCGGAAATACCCGATGAGCAGCCGGGTGCGGCGCTGGAAGACATGCGAGGCTGCTTTGTATCCCTTCACAGGCAGGGAGTGCTGAGAGGTTGCATCGGTAGCATCGAACCGGTCAAGCCCCTGGCGCAGGGAGTGCAGGAAAACGCGATTCAGGCCGCCTTCAGGGATCCTCGGTTTCCTCCCCTGTCCGCGGATGAACTTTCCGAGATCCAAATCGAAGTCAGCGTGCTGACACCGCCGCGGGTGCTCGAATTCGCCGGTGAAGAAGATCTTAAGCGCAAACTGATTCCCGGAAAACACGGAGTCATTCTCGCCAGAGGGTGGCATCGTTCTACGTTCCTGCCCCAGGTCTGGAAGCAGCTCCCCGATACAGAACAATTTCTTGAAAACCTCTGCCTCAAGGCAGGTATGGAAAGCCTCTGCTGGAAAGATAAAAATACCGTCATCAAAGTCTACGAGGCGGAATATTTTTCAGAGGAAGGGGGGGAAGAATTTTAGATTTTAGATTTGGCGCAGTTTCACGCGAGCGCGGCCGTGCCGCTTTCGGCATTTGATCGAAACTGGAAACTGAACACTCCTGAACACTGAACACTGAACGCTATTTCAAACTACGACCAGTCATTGACGTCATAATTGAAGTCACTGTAGTTGATTCTTCCGGACCCGACGATCACCTGCTTCTGGAGGATCTCTTCGGGGATTTCATCCACAAACCGTGAGGGTCTGCTCAGGAGCATTCCGAAATTCCGGTCCCAGGCGGCAGCGGGATAGGTGATGCAGAGATTTGTTTTGGCCCGGGTTGTCGCCACATACATCAATCTCAGCTCTTCTTCGAGTTCTTCCTCTTTTTCCATAGCATGGGAGGACGGAAAACGGCCGTCCAGCGCCCAAATGATAAAAACCGAATGCCATTCGAGGCCTTTGGCCGAGTGAATGGTCGAAAGCGTCAATCGCCTGTCCTGCACCGGTTCGGCGAGAAAAGTATCGTCGATGACCACATTCGGCGGCTCGAGCGCCATGTCCGTAAGAAACATCTCGAGCCTGGCGTATCGGGACATGATGCTCAGCAGTTGCTCCAGATCTTTTCCGCGCTTGGGGTGGTCATCGTAGGTGGCCTTTAGAACGGGAAGATAGTAATCGAGAACCTGCTCGCCCATTTCGTACACCGAATGAAGGCCGGTATCGATTTTATCGAAAAGACGTTTCAGCCGCTCCAGCCCTTCGGCATAGGATTTTTTGGGCTCGATCTCCAGAATCCCGCGGTATCCGGATCCTTTCTTTTGAATCTTTTCAAAAATCCTCTGGGCGGTCGAAGGCCCGATGTTTTCGATCAGCACCAGCAGCCGATACCAGCTGATCCGGTCGTACGGGTTTGAAAGCACTCTCAAATGGGCCAGAACGTCTTTGATGTGGGCGGCTTCCATGAACTTGAATCCCCCCACCTTGATAAAGGGAATGGATCTTTTGTTCAGTTCGATCTCGAGATCGAAGGAGTGGAAGCTGGCTCTGAAAAGAACCGCAATCTCATCGAGCGGGACTCCCCGGCCGGTCAGCTCCTGAATCTTGCCGGCGACAAATCGGGACTGTTCGTTCTCATCGGGCATCGATACAAGGACAGGAGGGTTTCCACCGCAATTCCGGGTAAACAGAGTCTTCGTATATTTTTCCTTGGCCCGATCGATGATGACATTGGCAAGATCGAGGATCGGCTGAACGCTCCGATAGTTTTCTTCCAGCCGGATGATTTTGGTTCCCGGAAACAGCCTGGGAAAATCGATGATGTTCTTGAAATTGGCGCCTCTGAAGGCATAAACGCTCTGCGAGTCGTCCCCGACCACCATCACGTTGCTGTGGCTGCTTGCCAGATGGCAGACGATATCTGCCTGCAACTGGTTGGTATCCTGATACTCATCCACCATGATGTATCGATAGAAGAAGGAGAGCTTTTCTCTGACCTGCTCATTTTCCGTCAGAAGCCGTCTCAAATAGATCAGCAAATCATCAAAATCGAAAAAACCGTGCTGCTTTTTCCGTCTGGCATATTCCGCATAGAGCTCAACGATCCCGTTCGCATATGGGCCGAGGTGAGCGTAGTCATTGAACAAGATCTCCTCTACAGGCATCATCTTGTTGATCGATTTGCTGAAGATATTGGCCAGCGTCTGCTTTTTGGGAAAGGCTCGATGGGTGGCGACGAATCCCATTTCCTTTCTGAGCATGCCGATAAGGCTCTCGGCATCCGGACGATCGATGACCACAAAGCGCGGATCGAATCCGATCTGTCCTGCATACCTCCGGAGGATCATGTTTGAAAAAGAATGAAAGGTTCCCCCGGAAACCTTTTCGCATCGATGATCCAGCAATGAGGATGCGCGCTTCAGCATCTGGTCTGCAGCCTTCCGGGTGAAGGTGAGCAGCAGAATGGAAGCTGGCGAAATCCCTTCTTCCACAAGACGGGCTACCCGATAAGTCAGAGTTCTTGTCTTTCCGCTGCCCGCGCCGGCAATGACAAGCAGCGGACCTTCCGTGTATGTCACCGCTTCAAGCTGAGCGGGGTTCAACTCGGAAGAGTACGGGATGAGGTAGCTCTTATCTGAATGGAGTTGCTGCGTCATATGCGTCATAAGGGAAACCAGGTAAACTGTTGAAGGGTCGATGGTCTTCTTCGGTGTCATTGCCCGCCCATTTATTTTCCACATGTAAGACTCCGTGTCAACAGGTAAGAACTGCGGCGTTCCGCCCCTGTTGCCTCTCCTCGAATACTCTGATATAAAAAGTCAAAAAATGGGAGAGGCAGAATTTTCGATGGCAAGAGGGCAGGAGCCTTCAACCTTTTTAAGTTCCATCTGGGAACTATTTGCATCGGTCAAACTCACGGTTGTGGTGCTGGTTTCTCTTGCCGCGACCTCGATCATCGGAACCCTTATTCCCCAGAACGAAACTGCGGAAGCCTATCTTCGTACTTACGGAGAATTCCTTTTCAGGATTTTCTATATTCTCGACATCTTCGATATGTATCACTCCTGGTGGTTCCAGCTTCTGCTGGTGCTGCTCGGCGCAAACATCGTGGTATGCTCCGCCGAACGCCTTTCCGCAGCTTGGAACATCATCTTCACCAAAGATCCGGTATTCCATCTTTCCCGGTTTCAGGGGCTTTCGAATCGTGAAAAAAGGACCTTTTCTTCCCCCGGAAAAGACTTGAAGAAAGCCTACGTCGACTACATCTCAAAGCATTTCAAGAGATACCGGGTGGAACAAGACCTCCAGGGGTACCGGATATTTGCTGAAAAGGGCCGCTGGACGCGCCTGGGGGCCTACGGGGTTCATTTCAGCGTCCTGGTGCTGCTTATCGGCGGCCTTGTCGGCTCTTTTTTCGGGTTCGAAGGATTCGTCAACATCCCGGAAGGACAGACCGCCGATTCGATTCGACTCCGGTACAGCGGCCAGATCAAGCCTTTGGGTTTCGGCATTCGTTGTGACGATTTCGAAGTCCAATTCTATGAATCCGGTGCACCGAAAGTATTCCGATCTTCTCTGACCGTAGTCGAAAACGGCAAACCGGTTCTTCAGAAAGACATCTTTGTAAACGATCCTCTCCACCACCGGGGAATCAATTTTTATCAGTCCAGCTACGGCACGATCGGGATCAGGGAAATTTCGATCCGCTTCAAAAGCACGGCTACGGGGATGGAATACAACGTGCCTGCAACCGTCGGCCATCCGGTATCGGTTCCGGAAAATGGAGGTGAATTCCTCATCTCCGATTTTCAGCCCGCCTTCAGTTTCCGTGGTCAAAATATCGGCGAGACGATCTTCGGCCGGCTGCAAGCCGGAAACGGCCCGGCAACGGAAGTCATCCTTCCGCTGCGTTTTCCGGATTTTGACCGGATGAGAAAGGGGGATTGGGTGATATCGGCCTCCAACCCGCAGTACGCACACTATACCGGGCTTCAGGTGGCCAAAGATCCGAGCGTCTGGATCGTTTACACTGGATTTATTTTCATGATTTTGGGTTGCGTAATCACCTTTTTCATGTCCCATCAAAGGATCTGCGTGGAAGTGGTCCGGAGTGAAGACCTCACAACCGTATTCGTATCCGGATCGGCAGATAAAAATCGACTGGGCATGGACAGAAAAATCGCGCGTATTTCAGAGAAGCTGTATGTGTTGGCAGGTCCAAGTGAACGAAAGTGACGAAAGCGAGCGGCACCCCTTGAGCTCAAGGAAAACCCGATGACCAGTTCCATCATGCTGTCGATAGCCACCTTCGTATATGGAGGGGCGGCCTTTTTGTATATTTTCTCCTGGATCTTCAAAAACGAATCCTCCGGAAGGATGGCTACCGCTGCAGGCATCGCCGGGGCGGTCGGCAACCTCGGCGGCATCTTGTTGAGATGGATGGAGTCTTACCGGATGGGGTTCGGCCATGCTCCGCTGGCAAACTTCTATGAATCCCTGATCTTTTTTTCATTTACCATCATGGCCATCTATTTGGTACTCGAATTCCGGCATAAAAATCGGATCATCGGCGCCTTTGTCGCACCGCTTGCCTTTCTGGCGATCGCCTATGCATCGCTTTCGCCCGATATCAGCGACAGGATCCAGCCGCTGATCCCCGCCTTGAAGAGCAACTGGCTGATTGCCCATGTGATCGCATGCTTCATCGGGTACGCCGCCTTTGCCGTCGCATTCGGGACCAGCATCATGTCTCTGATCCGGCGACGGAGCCCGGCCGATGGCACCCATCTGACCGAAAGACTTCCAGCCGCCGCCGTTCTCGACGAATTGACCCACCAGATGGTCATGTTCGGATTCCTTTTCCTTTCGGCCGGGATCATT
>QZKK01000212.1 GCA_003599475.1 Desulfobacteraceae bacterium | reverse complement strand
AGATGGCTTTTCCGTTCAAATACGTGTTGTCGCCTGAAATCATCGGTACAGACGATGCGCGCAAGGTCAAGGAAGCGCTTCCGGAGGGGGCGGTGGATCTCGAAGCCGGACCCAAGTCGATGAAGATCGAGGTGGGGGCCGTCATCTGGGCGACCGGATGGGTTCCCTACGATGCAACCAAAATCGACAACCTGGGATTCGGCAAGTACGACAACATCGTCACCAATATGATGATGGAGAGGTACGCATCGCCGAACGGCCCCACAAAGGGGCGGATCGTCCGGCCTTCGGACAAGAAGGCACCGGAGAGTGTGGCTTTCGTCCAGTGTGCGGGTTCAAGGGACGAAAACTACCTCCCCTACTGCTCGTACATCTGCTGCATGGCCTCGTTGAAGCAGGCGACCTATGTCCGCGAACAGTATCCGGATGCCAAAATCTATATCTTCTACATCGACTTGCGGACCCCCGGTCAGCGGTACGAAAAATTTTACAAGAAGATCAAGGAGGATCAGAACATCTTCTTCATCAAAGGGAAAGTGGCGGAAGTCTCGGAGGATCCGGCCACGAAAAACATCACGGTCGTTGCAGAAAATGCGGTGACCGGTGAAAAGATCCGGCAAACGGCCGAGATGGTGGTTCTGGCCACGGGCATGCAGCCGACCGCAAAAGACGCACCGCTTCCCGCCGATCTGAAATACGATGAAAACGGCTTCATCATCAACGACTTTAAAAAAGGCGGCATGTTTGCAGTCGGTTGCGCGAACAAACCCCTCGATGTGGTCTCATCCAATCAGAATGCAACCGGTATGGCGCTTCGAGCCATTCAAACCCTCGTGAGGAAGTAGGAGGATGGATAAAATGGACAAGAAATACGGTGTATACATCTGCACGGGGTGCGGCATCGGTGATTCCCTGGATATCGAGGCCCTGAGCGCCGTCGCCAATGAGAAGAGCTTTCCGGTTCAAACCAGTCCGCTCCTGTGCGGCAAGGAAACGCTCGGCCGGATCCAAAAAGATATCAAAGAAAACGGAACCAACAGGATCGTGATCGCCGCGTGTTCCAGGCGAATCAACTACGATCTTTTCAAATTCGAAGGCTGCATGGTCGATCGGGTAAACTTAAGAGAGCAGGTGGTATGGTCGCACCCGCGCACCGAGTTCCCGCGGCTTACCGAAGAGCAGAAGGCGGCCGGCGACAGCTATGACCGGGTTCAGATGATGGCCGAAGACTACCTGCGGATGGGAATGGCCAGAATCGAAAAAGTCAATCCGCCCGAGCCTTACACGCTGGATATGCTCTCCAAAAGGATCCTGGTCGTCGGCGGCGGAGTGACCGGAATGAGCGCAGCCGTCGATACGGCCAAAGCCGGCTATGATGTGACTCTGGTGGAAAAAGAGGACCGGCTCGGAGGCAAAGCAAGACTGTGGCGGAAACAGCTTCCCGTCGACAGCCCCTACGATGCGCTCATCCCGCCGATTGTGGAAGAAAAGATCAAAGAGCTCGAGCAGTATCCGAACATCACGATTCGAACCGGAACGATTGTCGCAAGGATTGCGGGGCAGCCGGGAGACTTTACGGTCACCTTCAAGAAGCCCGGGGAGAAGATCGAATTCGACGTACCCTATCCGCTGCCCGATGAGATGAAGGTGGATGAAAAGGGAAAGGAGCTGGATGCCCAGGCCCTGCACAAGAAGTATATGGAGTACAACGTCGGAAAAAAGGACATCCTCACCTTCGATCCGGCGGGTGAAAAATACGGGGCCGTGATTCTGGCGGCCGGCTGGCGGCCCTACAGCCCCAAGGGGGATGAATTTGCCCATCTGGGTTTCGGCGCATCCCCGGACGTTGTGACCAACAGCCTGTTCGAGGAGATCGCCGGAAAAGGAAAAATCGTTCGCCCTTCGGACGGCAAAGAGGCCAAATCGGTGGTTTTCATCCAGAGCCCCGGCAAAGGCGATGATTCCGATTTCGAGTATGCAGGAGCCGTTACCAGCCTGGTCGCCCTCAAGCAGGCCAAATATGTACGCGAGGATTTTCCCGCAGACGGCAAGGCCTTTATCTTCTATCAGCACATGCGAACACCGGGCCTTCTCGAAAACTTCTACAAGGCGATCCAGCAGGACCCCGGAATCTTTCTGACGAAAGGCGATGTCGTCGGGGTATCCGGAAACAGAGACGGTCTCGTGGTGGAGGCCGATGACACGCTGCTTGGCGAAAAGATTCAGGTCAGAGCCGATATGGTCGTTCTGGGCACCGGAATGGTGCCTGCAACCGCAGACGACCCGGTGGTCAACATGGCCTACAGGCAGGGTCCGGCATTTCGCGACAATATCAAACTTTTCAACGGGTATGTCGATTCCAACTATATCTGCTTTCCCTACGAGACCCAGCGCACCGGCATCTACGCCGCCGGTGCGGTGCGGCGCAGCATGACCGCCGAAGAGTCGATGGAAGATGCAGCCGGGGCTGCTTTGAAAGCGATCCAGTGCCTGGAGTCCGTCCAGATGGGAGTTGCGGTTCATCCCCGATGGGGAGACATCACCTATCCGGATTTTTTCTTTCAGCGGTGTACGCAGTGCAAGCGGTGCACGGAAGAATGCCCCTTCGGGGCGATCGACGACGATGAGCGGGGGACCCCCAAACCGAACCCCGCCCGGTGCCGCAGATGCGGGACCTGTATGGGGGCATGCCCGGAGCGGATCATCAATTTTGCCGACTACAGCATCGACAGCATCGGTTCCATGGTCAAATCGATCAAGGTTCCCTCGGAAGACGATTATTCCGAACCCCCGGTCAGAATCCTCGGTTTGGTCTGTGAAAACGACGCTTACCCGGCTCTCGACATCGCAGGGCTAAACCGGCTCTCCTATTCGGCGGATGTCCGCTTCATCCCGGTTCGCTGCCTGGGTTCGGTAAACGTCATCTGGATCAAGGATGCGCTTTCCCAGGGGATGGACGGCGTCTTTATCCTCGGGTGCAAACATGGGGACGACTACCAGTGCCACTTCATCAAGGGGAGTGAGCTGGCCAGCATCCGGATGAAAAAGATCGGAGAAGCGCTGAAGAGCCTCGCCCTCGAAAACGAGCGGGTCGCACAGTTGGAAGTCGCCATCGACGACTATGACAGGCTTCCCAAGATGATCAACGACTTTGTCGAAAGTGTCGAGGCTCTGGGACCGAACCCGTTCAAAGGGTTCTAAGGTGTTTTCGAAATGCGAATTTGCACCGAGGCAGGCGTCGGGGGCTATGCCTGATGGGATGGCCCCAAATCCGAATCACGAAATCCGAAATTCGAAACAAACTCGAATGACCAAAATTCAAATGATCGAAACAATGATCGTTTGAATAGACGGTTTTTATTTCGTGCATGTCGATTTGTTTTTGTCATTAAGAACATTTCGAATTTAGAATTTGTTTCGAATTTCGAGATTCGAATTTAGAATTTTCTGAAACATGAGGAGGTACCATGCCGGAACCACAAGTTTTGGAGCCTGATTTAAACTTTATCCGGGAGGTCGGCGCCCTGGGGGGCGAAGACCTCAAGAAGTGCTATCAGTGCGCCACCTGTTCGGTGGCGTGCACGATTACGCCTGAAAACAAGCCTTTTCCCAGGAAGGAGATGATCGCGGCATCCTGGGGGCTGAAGGACAAACTGATCAAGAGCGCGGACATCTGGCTGTGCCATAACTGCGGCGACTGTTCCACACGATGCCCGCGCACGGCCAAGCCGGCCGATGTCATGGCCGCAGCCCGCGCCTATGCAGTTTCCCACTATGCGGCCCCCAAAGCGCTTTCCCGGGCCGTAAACGATCCCAAGAAGTGGCCGATCCTGATGGCCGTTCCGGCGGTGGTTTTTCTGATGCTGGGGCTGATCACGGGGCTTCTCGATTTCACCCCGGAGGGGGACATGATCGCCATGGACCACTTTTTTTCAACCTGGCTGGTGGATCTCATCTTTATCCCCCTTTCCATATGGGTTGTCGTGATCTTTGCATTGGGCATCCGGAATTTCCTTTCGGACATCCATGAAAACGCCGTCCGGGAGGGAAAAACGGAAAAGAAGACGATCGATCCCAAAGAGTTTGTCCTGGCGCTCGTCCGATCGATCCCGACAATCCTCGGACACTACCGTTTCAACGACTGCACGGACAACAGGGAGCGGTCCACCCCCCACATGATGGTCTTTTTCTCCTTTATCGGGCTGTTTATCGTAACAAACTGCTTCTTCGTGGCCCTTTACATCCTCCAGGCGCCGGGACCGTATTCCCAACTCAATCCCGTCAAGTGGCTCGCCAACATCAGCGGAGTCTGCCTGATCATCGGGGGTCTCCTTCTGATCCGTGCCCGGCTGGCGAAGACCGATCAGATCTCCGCCTTCAAGGACTGGGCGCTTCTGACGCTTGTGCTGGGGTTGGGGGCTACCGGAATGCTGACCGAGCTTTTCCGGCTCGCGGGGTGGGCGTTTCCGGCATACTTTATCTATTTCATCCACCTGATGTTTGTCTTTGCCCTGTTTGCTTATCTCCCCTTTTCGAAGCTAGCGCATCTCTTCTACCGGACGATTGCCATCGCCTATGCGGAGTATGCCGGAAGAGGCTTCAAGCTCGGGGCGAATGCCGGGGCAATGCCGAAACGGGCGGCAGTCCCGCAACCCAAAAAAGATGAAATACCCCGCGCAGCTTGACCGTTTGTCGAGCCAGAGCAGCTGAGAGACTTCAAATAAAAAGGGAAGATGCGATCGCATCTTCCCTTTTTTATTCTCGGGCAGAGAGGTGACTCCGGTTTATTTTCCGGTTGCGGCCCCGTGAAGCTTGATCTCCACTTTTTCGGTCAACCCTTCATAGTACTTGCGCAGGATCTCCAGCACCTCGTCGCGTCCGAAATGATCCGGGATCTGTCCTTTCTCCGACAGAAGCTTGCGCAGCATGGTACCGCTGAGGAGCACCCGCTCTTCCTTGCCATGCGGGCAGGTTCGCAGAGAGGCCATCCCGTCGCATTTTTTGCAGTAGAAGGTCCAGTCGATCTTCAGCGGTGTGCAGAGCAACGCCTTTCCAGGTTCCTCCGGCTTCGGGATTTTATCGAAAATCGTCTGGGCTTCAAACATCCCGTAGAAATCCCCGACTCCGGCATGGTCACGGCCGATGATCATCCGGGAGCATCCGTAGTTCTGCCGGAAGGTGGCATGCAGCAGCGCTTCCCGCGGGCCTGCATATCGCATATCGAGCGGGTACCCGCCCTGAACGACGTGCTTTTCCACGAAGTATTTTTTCACAAGGACATCGATGCACTTGACCCGGACGTCGGCCGGAATGTCTCCTGGCTTGAGGTTTCCCACCAGGGAATGAATGTAGACGCCGTCGCAGACCTCGGCTGCGATCTTGCAAAGATACTCGTGGGAGCGGTGCATCGGGTTTCTGAGCTGAAGGGCGGCAACCTCGCTCCAGCCTTTCTCTTCGAAGATTTTCCGGGACTCGGCCGGTCGCATATAGATGCCTGCATACCGGGCCGGATATTCCCCCTCGCTGAGGACCTTCACCGGACCGGCCAGGTTGACCTCAAGCTGGTTCATGACCATCTGGACGCCTGGATGATCTGCTTTGGCGATTTTCCAGAACTCTTCTGCCGTCGGGGTCCCCTCGCCCATGAAGACCTTTTCGCACTCGAACCGTTTGTCGGCCTCTGTCATCTCGTATTTTTCAGTGACCTTCATGGTGGCCATGGCCTCGTCTGTTTTCGGATCGAAAAGGGCGACCTCCTCCCCTTTTTGAATGCCGGCGGCGATTTCCTTGGAAACCGAAAGTGTTACCGGTATCGGCCAGAAGGTTCCGTCTGTCAGAAGAAATCTCTCGCATACCCCCTTCCAGTCCGCTTTGGACATGAAGCCGGTCAGAGGGCTGAAGCCGCCGATTCCCATCATGATCAGATCCCCCTTCTCCCGGGGCGAAATCGGAACCTTCTTCAGGCCTTCGGCCTTCTTCTGTTCGGCTTTGAGTTCAGCACCTTCCAATAGACAACAAGTCAGACCTTTCCCGCCATGCGGCGGTACCAATTGCGACATACCTGTTACCTCCTTCTTTATGATTGTTTATATTCTCAACGGCTTACAGCCTGATAGGCAATAATTAGGCCCCCGGCCAAAGGATTTTAAATATCGAGGAAAAGCCTGCTTGTCAATAAAATATGGAGATTCACCACGGAGGGCACCAAGATCACGAAGGAAAAAAAGATAACGGAAAAAATGCGGCTGAATTGAGTGGGATCGAGCTACCGCCGGATGCAATCGACGATCTCCTGCATGACTTCGCCGGCCTTGCCCCGGATCAGCACGTCGAACATCGGATCGTAGGAGGTTTCCGACAAATTGATGATGGCGGTGAATGCGCCGCTGTGTTTTGCCAGTGCAGGAAGCGAGGCCGCCGGATGAACCACCAGCGTAGAACCGACGGCCAGAAAGAAGTCGCAGTTCCTGGAGAACTCTGCGGCGCGCTCCATTTCGGCAATCGGCATGGCCTGACCGAAGGAGACGGTATCGGTCTTTAGATACCCACCGCACCGGCATACCGGGGCCGGATCGCCCGACGCGATGCGTCGATAAATTACGTCGATCGAAGTCAATTCGTTGCAGGTCAGACATCTGACTCGGTTGGTGTTGCCGTGCAGTTCGATTACCTTCTCGGGGGGAAGACCGGCCGCCTGGTGCAGGCCGTCGATATTTTGCGTGATGACCGCTTTCAGAAGCCCCATTTGATCGAGTTCGACAATTGCCAGATGCGCCGGATTCGGATTTGCCCGTTTGAGATCTTCGTACAATTCCATCTTCTGGCGCCAGTGTTCGATCCGCGCATCTCTTGAGGATATAAACGCGTCGTAGTAGATAGGCTTGAACTGATCCCAAATGCCGCCCTGGCTGCGGTAGTCGGGAATTCCGCTTTCGGTAGATATCCCGGCACCGGTAAAAACGATGTTTCTGCCGCCTCCGGCAATCCGGTCGGCGATGATTTCGATTTTACTTTTCATGATGAAAAGATTTCCTCGTATTTTCCTTTGATCTATCATTGTAACCGTTCACTGGTTCAGCGTTAAAAGGTTTAAAGGTTGTTGATTTCAATTCCTTAGGACTTTATTTAAGGACTCTTGATGTTCTCTGATGATTTAGGCCGAAAACCTGTAAACCGGCACAGCTCTGAACCTCTGAACCTTGAACCTTTGAACCCCCTGAACGCTTAACTATAAAGGGTACGGACAGCTATCGGCCGCTTTCCCGTTCCGGATAACCAGCATGGTTACGTCATCGGACTGTTCTGCCTGCAGGATATGATGGTTGAGGTCCACACTGACTGCGCTGATCAGTTGCTCGGCGGTTCCATAAGGCCGCGTCAAAATCGAGCTCAGTCGCTTGCTGCCCAAAAATTCACCCGATCGATTTTGGGCATCGGGCAGGCCGTCTGTGAAAGTAAAGAGCATATCCTCCGGAGCGATCCGGATCCGGTCCGCTTTAAACGAAACATCGGGGAGCATTCCCACGACCGGTCCCGTCGTTTTCAATCGCGCCTTGACCCCCTGTCGGGGCCCGACCACCAGAGGCTGCGGATGGCCGCAGTTGACATAGGTCAACTCATCGGTTGCAGGGTCGAGAAGCCCATAGAATACCGTCGCAAACATGTTCGGCTTGTTGTGTGTCGTTGCGATGTAGTGATTCATGTGCTCGATGATTTTTAACATGATCTGTCCCAAAGATGCGCCCACTTCGTTGCTTTCAGGAACGGCTTCGAATTTTTCTAGTGTAAACGCCCGCAACAGGGTTCTGAAGAGTCCCATAAACAGAGCGGCCCCAACCCCTTTGCCGCAGACATCGGCGATGATCAAAGCGAAAAGCCGGCTTCCGCAGAGCGGAATCACGTCATAGAAATCCCCGGCGACCTGCCGCGCCGGCTGGAAATGAACGGCAATCTCCCACCCTGCTATGGCCGGCAGTCGGTCAGGCAAAAACCCGTGCTGAATCCTCCTTCCGATTTCGAGCTCATGTTCGGCCGCATCTCTGGCCTGCTCAGTCTGCTTGTGGAGCCGGGCATTCTCGAGAACTCCGGATATTTGTGAGGCAATGGTCTGTGCCAGGTAAACATCGGCTGTCGTGTAGACACGCTTTTTGCTTCTCGTAGGCAGTCCGATGGTGCCGATCACCTCGCTGTGGGCAATCAGAGGGACAAGCATCAGGCAGTGGGTTCCTCGAAGTGTCGCGATCCCGTGAAAGGAGGCGGTGATCGGATTTTTCTGCACGTCCGGGACGATGATGGTTTCTGCGCTGCGGATCACATGAATGGTTGCCGCATTCCCGTCGATGGGAATCTCCAGCCCGACGGCATCCCCTTCGGATTCGGAAGAGGTGTGAAAAGCGACCAGCTTCAATTTTGTCCGATCCCTGTTGAGAAGGGCGATGCCGGCATTGCGGGCGCTGAAGATCCGAACCATCTCTTTGCAAATGATATTGAGGATCTGATCGAGATCGAGAGTTGAGGTAATCGCCGCTGCGAACCGATTCAGCATGGCCAGATTCATCTCTCGAGTTTGGGCCACTTTTTTTGCATAGTCGAATGCTGCCTTGATCGTGCGGCAGTCGTTTTCGAAAGCGGCCCTTTCGACCGATGCGCTCAGCCCGGTGAATGGATCGGAATCGGACCTCGTTTTCAACGGCTGCACCTTAGGCTCGACGTCGATGACATATGCAAATGCTTCTTTGCCGCCCGTTCTCCGGCAACGGAAGGTCTTCAGATGACAGAAGGCTTTCTCGTCAAACAGACTCGGCATCAACCTGAAGCTTGTCTTTTTGATGCAGAGGATGCTTCCTGAACGGACCGGGTAGTCGGAAAGCAGCGAGAGTCCATCCCGATGCCGCTTCAGCTCCCCGCCGAAGTAACAGAAAGGGTTTTCGGAAAAAACCGAATACATCACCTGCGAATCGGTGGGAAACCATTCTTTTATCGGGAGCTTATCCATTACTGCCATCTTGCATTCTCCTGCACGAGGGGTCATCGACCCATGGACGGATCTGAAGGGGGAACGGAACGTAAACATTTGAACAGATGAACGTGCTTACTGTCAAGTTCCAACCCGCGAGGGCCGGCTGTTCTCCGCGCACCGGCATATGGACAGCTGGCGACCGGATTGAAAAGGGCGGATTTATCTTTTCATACGAGCCGCGAAGACACAAAGTCACGGAGCCCTGTTTGACAAAACCGCCTTTGTCGGCCTACAAATCGAAACGATTCAATCATCGGGAACAGAGGCACCGGAAATAAATCCCTGCGCAGGACCTGAGCGAAATGGTTTTGAAAAGCGAATCCAATCCCTGGAGTGTCCCAGATGCAGTCGATTTGGAAACCGCCCCCTGCCCTCTGGGCTGTCGTCCGGACGACAGCGCGGTGGTTGCCGGCCGGGACCGGTTGAATCGTCTCCCCGGGAAATATGGCGTGGTCCGCTGCGGCGCCTGCGGGTTGATGCGCACCGATCCACGCCCTACGCCGGGTACAATCGGATACTACTACCCGGATCATTACGGCCCCTATCTCCACACGAGAGTCGCAGCGCCGGATGATGCGCATGACCGTACCGCCGGCTTGAAAAGGCTGGTCAAGAGGGCTGTACGGTTCAATACCGACTGTCTGCCGGAAATGGCGCCCGGAAAACTGCTCGAAATCGGGTGCGCTTCCGGGATGTTTCTGTTCCGGATGAGCCGCCTGGGATGGCAGGTTGCAGGGATTGAAACTTCCGAAAGGGCCGCCTCGCATTCCCGTTCGCTGGGGTTTCCGGTACATAATGGGCCTCTGGAAACGGCACCGGATCCTGCAGAGCCCTATGACCTGATCGCCGGCTGGATGGTGTTGGAACATCTGCACGATCCGGTCGGATCTCTTGTGAGAATGCGTCGCTGGATCCGGAAGGAGGGCTGGCTCGTCTTTTCAATCCCCGATGCGGGTTCATGGGAATTCAAAATTTTCAAGTCCGCGTGGTATGCGCTTCATCTGCCCAACCACCTCTTTCATTTCACTCCGCAGACGATCCGCAAAGTCCTTGATTGTACCGGATGGAAGACAGTCCGGATTTTTCATCAGCGGACCCTCAGCAACCTCATCGGGAGCACGGGATACTGGATGGAAGATCGAGGCGGGATGCACCGGTTGTCGCAGAATCTGATTCATTACCCGGAAAGGGCGGTCATCTCCCAATATCTCCTTTTCCCTCCCGCCTGGATGTTGAGCCTCTTGGGCCAGACCGGACGCATGACCATTTGGGCCAAGTCCATCGGCGCATAAATCCAGTGACGAATTTACTTGCTCAGGACTTAGTGCAGAGCAAGCAATTATATCTACCCAGTGCCTGATAATACGTCACAATAATTGCGCGTCGAAGCACCAAGCCGATTACAGATTGGAATGATATCGCTTGAGAAATTTCAAAAAGAGGTTAAAAGAAAGGCAGAAGGTAGATAGGCTGCGGAAATCAGGCCGGTGTCAACGACCGGCCGCAATATGAAACAGGGCAGAACCATGGAACGGAAACGGATACGGGAGTGGATGGTTGTTCCGGGTGCATATCCCCCCGGAAAGCGCAATTCCATCTCCGATGTAGAGGGTGTGACCGTCGGCCACTGCACGCGGATCGAAGGGGATGGCATCCGGACCGGGGTCACCGTAATTTCCCCCCATCATCGGGATCCATTCCGGTTTCGCGCACCCTGCGCCACGGTTGCCGGAAATGCATACGGAAAGCTTGCCGGATCGCAACAGATCGATGAGCTCGGTGAGCTTGAAAGCCCGATCGGATTGACCAACACCCTTTCCATTGCGGCCGTGATGCAGGGGCTTGTCAACAACCACCTGAAGGCGGCAAGGCCGGAAGCACACCTTTCGGTCAATGTGCTCGTCGGAGAGACAAACGACCGTTATCTGAACGATATCTCCTCTTGTGCGGTTACCCCCGATCATGTCGAGATAGCGTTGGAAAACCTTTCCGCCGATTTCGAGGAAGGGGCGGTCGGCGCCGGAACCGGCACGGCTTGCTTCGGCTACAAAGGGGGAATCGGGACCGCATCGCGAATCGTGCCGGGGGGCCGGAATGCGGGAGATTGCGACTATCGAATCGGCGTCCTGGTCCAGACCAACTACGGAGGAGCCCTTGAAGTCTACGGGCGCCCTCTTCCGAACGGCCCGGGATCGATGGAGACCGGAACAGGAGGCTCGTGCATGATCGTCGTCGCAACCGATGCGCCCGTCGACAGCCGGCAGCTCAAACGGTTCGGGAGGCGCGGCATCCATGCACTCGGCAGGACAGGATCCTACATGGCCCATGGAAGCGGAGATTTCTGCATCGCATTTTCCACCTCAAACCTCAGGGATATCCAATGGATGGGGAAACGAACAGTCGTGCTTCTCAATGAAGAATCACTGTCCACCTTTTTTGCTGCGGTGGTCGAAGCGGTCACCGAAGCGCTCTACAACAGCATGACCATGGCAAAAACTACGGCCGGTTACAGAGGCCGTGTGCTGGAGGGAATCGATCTGAACAGATTCAGGGACATTCTGCCGCTGAAATAGCTATGTTCCGGGTTGCGGGTCGAAAATCTATCGATCCGCGATAAATATGATAAATA
>QZKK01000196.1 GCA_003599475.1 Desulfobacteraceae bacterium | reverse complement strand
GTCAACTCCTGCACGCTGTATTGGGCTCTTCGCCGGTTGGACATGGGGGTAAGCATCCCGCCGGAGGCCATGATCTTGATGAAATCGACCCCACGCTGCACAAGCTGGCGCACACCGGCACGGAGGGCGTCTGCGGTGTTGGATTCGATTCCGAAAAAATGGCAGTGGCCGGCGGTGGTGGTCAGAACGGAGCCTGCGATCAGAAGCCTGGGGCCGGCAATCAGCCCGGCTTGAATCCCGTCCCGGATTCGAAAGGGAACAGAGCCAGGGCCGCCGCAGTCTCTTGCGGTGGTAATGCCGTCCAAGAGCAGGGACTGGGCGCTTCGCACTCCCCAGAGCAGCAGCTTTTCCGGGTCATCCTTCACCCCATTCCATCCCGGCTTCAATTCGGTCCCCCAGCCGGTGTGCACATGCCCGTCGATGAGACCGGGCAAAACCGTCCGGTCGGATGCATCGATGACTTCTGCGTCCTTTAATGATGCCGCCTCCGATTCTGTGGTGATGCGGAGGATGGCTCCGTCTTCGATAAGGATGACCGGATTTTCCACCGGTTTTGCCCCGGTTCCGTCAATGAGGTATTTCGCCTTGATGATTTTTCTCATACCTGCCCTTTCGTCTTTCAGCACACCTTGATGCTGGATGCTCGATCCTGGATGCTGAATGCTGGTCGAGTACCGACATTCGCTTTCTCTGCGCCTCTGCGCCTCTGCGACGGGACCCTGATCTTATCCGCGCCAAGCGAGCCCTGCCCCCGGGCTGAACCCTGAACGCTGAACCCCGGTTACGGCTGCCTCCGTGCGCTCTGGTGCGGCACCCGCTTTCGAATCGGCCGCGCCTTCAATTCGATTATGATTTCAGCCAACTCCCGGGCTGCAGTTTCCAGAATGAGGCGCCCCTTTTCGGCCGTAGCCTTGGTGGGATCACCCTTGACCCCGTTTTCGGTCACCGTGCTCCAGTATTCCGTAAGGTGCACGGGGCTTTTGAACCCCGGCCCGGGCCGCCCTCCCATCAAGTCGCTGAAGACATGCGGGGACATGGGGGCGGTGAGGTCTTTTCTTGCTTTGTCCATCTTCACCCGACCCGGATCTACGGCAAGGTACAGGGAGGTTTCCAGCTCGCAGGCGTGCGAGGCGAGTGCCGATTCCCGCACCCCCGCCATCGCCTCCCTCACATCGGCCAGCTCCCACCAGGAGACGGATGCGCACAGGCTTTCCGGATGCTCCACGACGGCCAGGCGGGTTGCCATTTCCGCCAGCGGCGCATTGCTGCCGTGTCCGTTGACCATCAGGATCCTGTGAAATCCATGGTGGATCAGGCTGCGGAGGATATCTAGGAGATACTCCACAAAGGTGTTCCACCGGATGGTGAGGGTTCCCGGAAAATCGATGTGATGCGGGCTGTAGCCGAACTTGACCGTAGGCAGCAGGACCAGCTCTTCCGGGATCCGCTCGGCCGTATGCCGGCAGATCGCCGTGGCGATGACCGAGTCCGTGTCAACGGGAAGATGCGGCCCGTGGTCCTCGATCATGGCCACGGGGAGCAACGCCATCCGGCCGGCCTTGGCGGCCGAATCGATTTCAGGCCAGCTCATCTTTTCGTAAAGGTATTCGTTTGCAGACATTTCATTTTCCTTTCTGCTTGAGCCGCGGGTCGAGCACATCCCGCAGCCCGTCTCCCGCCAGATTCAATCCCAGTACGGTAAAGGCGATGGCCAACCCTGGAAACAAGGTAATCCAAGGGGCCGTGCGCATGTACACCCGGCCTTCGCTCAGGACATTTCCCCAGCTTGGGGTGGGCGGCGGAGGTCCCGCCCCGACGAAGCTCAGTCCAGCCTCGGCCAGAATGGCGTAAGCAAAGATAAACGTGGACTGTACCATCAACGGGGAAAGGCAGTTCGGCAGGATGTGTGAAAACAGGATCCGAAGGTCTCCGGACCCGGCGGCCCGGGAGGCTTTGATAAAATCGTTTTCCTTGACGGATAGGACCGATCCGCGCACGATCCGTGCCGTTCGCGGCGTATAGACGACGCCCAGGGCGATCACGGCATTGATCTCGCTCGGACCGAGTGCGGCCATGATCGCAATGGCCAGAAGTATGGCCGGAAATGCCATCAGCGAATCCATCATTCGCATGAGAATCTGGTCCATCCTGGCAAAATAACCGGAGAAGAGACCGATGAGCGTCCCGCAAACGGTGGTGAGAACAACGACCATCGCGCCGACTTTCAACGAAAGCCTCGTACCGAAAATGACCCGGCTCAACAAATCCCGGCCGTAATTGTCCGTGCCCATCCAATGGACCGCACCCGGACCCTGCAGGCGTTCACGGATATTGATCTTCATGGGGTTTTCCGGCGCAAGAACCGGCGCGAGGAGGGCGACCGCAGCCATGATGAGTACAATCGCCAGCCCGGTAACCGCCATTCGATTCCGAAACACCCGTCTGGTGTGATCCCGCCACAAACCGGCATTCCTGCCTGCAACCGCCTCAGATTTTCGATGTTCGACGTTCGATGTTCGACTTTCAAGTCTCATAGTATCTATAAAATTCGAAATCCGAATACCGAAATACGAAACAAATTCGAAACTTGAAATTCAAAATACCAAAACAGTTCTGGGCAACTACTCTTTTTCGGCTCTTACGAATTATCGTTTTGAAATTTGGAATTTTGTATTTCATATTCGTTTCGGATTTCGGATTTAGATATTCGGGTTTTGCCTGAAGTTTTCAGGCTCACTTATACTTGATTCTCGGGTCTACCAAAGGATACAGCATATCGACCAGTAAATTGACCAGCACATAGATGCCGGAGATCAACAGCAATGCCCCCTGAACCAGCGGGTAATCCCGATGCTGCACCGCTTTGACCACCAGCCGCCCCACGCCCGGATAGGTAAAGACCGTCTCGACGATAATGGCACCGCCTAAAAGCACGCCGAAAGCGATGCCGATGACGGTCAGCACGGGAATCATGGCATTTTTCAACGCATGACGGAGAACGACCAGCCGCTCCCTCAATCCTTTGGAACGGGCCGTCCGGATATAATCCTGTCTGAGCACCTCCAGCATACTGGACCTGGCCATCCGTGCAATCAGCGCCGCCTGCATGAATCCCAACGCGAAAGCGGGCATGATCATGCATCGAAGCCCCTCGATGACATTTTCCGTCAGCGGTACGTATCCTCCCGAAGGAAACCAGCGCAGATTGACCGAAAAAACCAGCATGAGGAGGAGTCCCAGCCAGAAGCTTGGCACGGATACACCGATCAGCGCCAGCACCATGACGGCCTGGTCCATGAGCTTATTCTGCTTGACGGCGGCAATGATTCCCGCCGGAACGCCGATGAAGACTGCGATAAACAGGGAAACCACCGCAAGCGAGATGGTGGCCGGCAGGCGCTCGATCAGGGCGGAGCTCACGCTTCGTCCTAAAAAATAAGATTCCCCCAGGTCCCCCCGGAGCACCTTGCCGGCCCAGATGAAAAACTGGATGTAGAGGGGGCTCTCCAGGCCCATCTCCTGCCGGATCTGATCGATTTGATGCGGGGTGGCATCCGCACCCAGCATGACCGCAGCGGGATCTCCGGGGATGATGTGGACCAAAAAAAATGCCGTCACCCCCACCAGCAGGAGCACCGGGACAAGGCCGATGATTCTTCTCAGTAAATAGGCGCCCATATCCGAACTTCACTCAAGTTAGAGTGTTCAGTGTTCAGTGTTCAGCCCGGCTTCTGGCTAGGCGGCAGTTTGATCAAAAAGAAACTGAACGATTCGATTCATTTTGACAGGATCAACAAGATCGACAGGATAGAGCGAAAGAAAAGCAAAAAGATCCTGTTAATCCTGTAAATCCTGTCTAAAGTAATGCCGCCAAACGGACACCTGAAACCCGAAACCTGAAACCTTACTTTTCTACCCATGTATTGAGGAACTGGAGCATGTACCAGGGCTCATACCCCTTGACGTGCTTCTGCCATCCTTGCCAGATCCCCAGATCGTAGAGTTTGATCATCACGGCATCTTCGTAGAAGATGCGCTGGATCTGATCATAGGCCTCTTTCCGTTCTTCGAACCGGACGGAATCCATCCCCTTTCGGATCCATTTTGCCATTTCCGGGTTGTCGTATGCAAAAAAGGTGGTTTCCGGCAGGAAGTAAAAATTGTTGATGAACGGATCGAATCGGATGGAATGGCTGGAGAAGAACATATCCCACTTGGAGAGGTCCTTTCGCAGGGCAAGCGCACCCGGCCAATCGAGTACGACGAGCTTTACGTTAAACCCCATCTCTTTGAGCTCCTGCTCGACCACGATGGCGGATTTGTACATGTACTCGTAGCTGGTGTTGGTGACGACGATGATCTCCTCGCCCTTGTATCCCGCGTCCTTCATCAACCGTCTGGCCTTTTCCTTGTCGTTCTGATTGTAGTATTGCTTGCCGATATCGGAATGCCAGACCTGTTCTTTGAAATACAGCCCCGGATCCAACCGGCCCGAGCCTTCACCTTCACTTCCGGCGATCATGATCGATTCCAGATCCAATCCGGCCTGAACGGCCTGGCGCATCTTTATATCCTTGAAGATTCGCTTGAAGTTAAAGTACATCACCGGCCAGGTGAAGGGCATCAGCGGTTTGACGGCCAGACGGGGTTCGGCCTTCAGATCGGGCACATTGGTTCCCGGAAGAAAATCCGCAAAATCGTAGTCTCCGGCTTCCAAACCGGCCACGCGTGCCCCGGGCTCGGTGACCGGCACGAAGTTGATTTCATCCAGGTATGCGCCCTTTTTTCCGGCGTACCCGCTGCCCGGCGTGTCCAATGGTTTGTAGTCCTTGAAGCGTTTGATCTTCACATGCCGATCCGGAATCCACTCCACCAATTGATAAGGACCGGTTCCGATGATGTCCGCTTTGTTGAGCGGTTTGCCTTCAACGGCCTCTTTGGGCATGATCGCTAAAAGAGCGACGGGGTTTGCCAAAATTCCTAGAAACGGTCCGATGGGTTTTTTCAGCTTGAATTCGATGGTGTAATCATCGATCACGTTGACGGATTCCAGATCTGCCAGATCCCGCTTGCGGGGCGACACGGCGATGAATCGATCCACACAGGCTTTCACATCTTCTGCCTTCATCTCGTCCCCGTTGTGGAACAGAACCCCCTTTCGAAGGCGGAAGACGAAGGTTTTTCCATCGGCGCCGACCTCATAGTTCTCGGCCAGCATAGGTACAACCTGATAGTTCTTGTCATAGGCCATGAGCCCTTCGAAGATGTGCGTACCGACAACCCGGGTGGCCGTAGAGGTGGAACACATGAAATCCAATGTCGGCGGACTCGCCGTGTCTGCCACCCGCAAGACACCGCCGGATTTCGGCGTATCGGCGGCCTGTACCTGGTTCAATGCGCCGAAGACAAGGACCAAAACGAGCAGGTATTGAAAGATCGATCTCCTTTTCATCTTCACGACCTCCTTTCGCTTGGCGTCCCTCATGAGTACGTTCATCCGTTCATCCATCGTTCGTTCAATAGCTAATCCAGTGCCGTCGTGAATGTCAACCAAAACTTCATCTCGATAGGCGCCCGTGAGATGAATCCGAAAGGAGGTATTTCCCGAACGGGTGCAAACCGAAGACATTGGACCTCTTGAGAACTGCCGGGAAAATCTCTGCAACCACTGGTTGCAGAGGGTGCTTGACGCATTGACAAGTCGTCTTCTCCGGTGTTATGGATTGAAACTTTTTGCTCGACCCCTTCAAAGGAAAAGACCTTCAGGAGAATTGCAGCGGAATCGGTATCTTGCAGTTCAGGGAGCTTACAAGATGACAGAGCCTTTCGATATCCTCATCACCGGAGCACGAATCATCGATGGGACCGGAAATCCTTATTACCGGGCCGATATCGGTATTCGCGGGGGGAAGATCGCCTCCTTGGCCCCGGATCTTTCGTCGATTTCAGCGGCGCGTGTAATTGACGCCGCAGGACGGGTCGCCGGCCCGGGCTTCATCGACGCGCATTCGCATGACGACGGCTACGTACTGGCCGAGCCGACCTGCAGGCTCAAGGTCAGGCAGGGGGTCACCACAACCGTTGTGGGAAATTGCGGCCACAGCCTGGCGCCGTCACCGAAGGACAAGAAGAATTTTCTGGAAAAGATGTCGATGATGATGGGCGGCAGGGATCTGCCCGAGGTCTTCCACCGCATCGATACCTTCAACGACTATCTGGATGCGGTCGAAGCAGCCAAGCCGGGAATCAACGTCGTTCCCCTGATCGGTCATGGAACGCTCAGGATTGCAGTCATGGGCTATGACAACCGGCCACCGGCACCCGATGAGCTCGAGCGGATGAAAGAATTGACAGCCGAAGCCATGGAGGCCGGCGCCGCCGGGCTCTCCTCCGGCCTGATCTATATCCCCGGCGTCTACGCCCAAACAGCGGAGGTAGCGGAACTGGCGAAGGTGGCTGGGAAATACCACGGAATCTACACCACTCATCTCCGAAACGAGGGCAGCCGGCAGATGGAGGCGATCGAGGAGGCTTTGTCGATCGGGCGGGCGGGCGGAATCGCAGTCCACATCGCGCACCACAAAATCGCCGGGCGTCTCAACTGGGGGATGAGTGAAAGAACGCTCGGCCGTTTCCACCGAGCACGCTCCGAGGGCCAGGAAGTGACATGTGACCAGTACCCCTACCCGGCCGGAAGCACGATGCTTGCCGCAGCGCTTCCGCCGGCATTTGCTGCCGGTGGTCCCGAAACATACGTTGAAAAGCTGAAGGACCCGGCGGTGCGGCGAGAAGTAATCCAAATGATGGAGTCAAAGGACGATTCCTGGCAGAACCTCGCCGGAGACGCCGGTTTCGAAAACATCCAGATCAGCTTCAGCACGGCCTATCCCGACTACCAGGGCCGTTCCATCGCCGAAATCGCAGAGGGTGAGGACCGATCCCCCTACGACGTCTTTTTCGACCTGATTGTCGAAGAAAAGACAAAGGTCGGAATGGTCGTTTTCATGATGGATGATTTCGACATCGAACGGATCATGGCCGATTCCGTGACGATGATCGGTTCGGACGGGATCCCGTCCTTGGGAGGGAGCAAGACCCACCCCCGGATGACCGGAACTTTTCCCCGGGTATTGGGCCGCTACGTTCGAGAGAAAGGGACTCTCGGCCTGGAGGCTGCGGTGCGGAAAATGACTTCCCTTCCGGCGCAGACGTTTCGACTCAGAAACAAGGGGCTTCTCAAGGAAGGTTTCGACGCCGATTTGATCCTGTTCGATCCGGATACGATCTCCGATGAGGGGACTTACCAGGACCCGTTTCGGGAACCTGTCGGTGTGGCCTATGTTCTGGTAAACGGGAGGATCGCGGTGGATGGTGGGCGGTTCATCGGGACCGACTCCGGTCGAGTTCTGCGCCGGATGCCGTAGCATGCGCATCTCCGTACAATCCTCGATGAATGAAAGGTGACGGATCGTGACCCTCTTTGTGATCTTCCTGACCGTGCTTTTCCTGGCCTCCGGAGCGGGATTGGCCTATGTGGTCGGGGCGGCATCGGTGATGAGCTTCATTGCCAGCGACAACACCCGGTACCTGGCAATCCTGCCGCAGCGGATTTTCAGTCAGCTCGATGTATTCGTGCTCATGGCCATGGTCCTGTTCATCCTTGTCGGCGAGGTGATGAATCGGACGGGGGTGAGCCGTTACTTGATCGAATTCTCCATGTCCATCGTCGGGCGGCTCAAAGGGGGCCTGGGCCATGTCAACATTCTGACTTCGATCTTTTTCGCCGGTGTCAGCGGCTCTGCGGTTGCCGATGCAGCGGCCCTCTCCACCACCCTGATTCCGGCCATGCGCGATCAGGGTTATACAAGCCGTTATGCCGGGGCGGTCACCGCCGCCAGCTCGATCATCGGTCATCGCGTCCGAGGAATGGTACAAAGCCCTTTCCAAAGGGGACAGGGCACTCATCGACGAGGCCGCGGCCAAAGCGACGGAAACCGCATGGAAGTGGTCTATCGACATCGAGGAGACGAGCCTGAAGGATCTGGAAAAGAGCGGAATCCAACTCCACCGGAATACCGCCGCCGAGAGAGCCCAGTTTGCCGATCTGGTCCGCCCGTTCTATTCGAAGATCGTGCCCCGGCAGGTAGCCGATTACTTCGTGGAAATCGCGGGAAAGTATCGGTAGGAATAAGGCATCATGGTTCGGGCAGTCAATATCGCCAGCACATTTCTGGACAAGTTCTGCAGAGCGGCATCGGTCGGTTTTTTATCGTTGATGCTGCTGCTGGTATTGCTGCAGGTGGTGGCGCGCTATATTTTTCAATCGGCCCCGGTATGGACAGAGGAAGCAGCCCGGTACTGCATGGTCTGGGGCGGACTCCTCGGAGCAACAATCTCCTTTAAGGCCGACCGGGACCCGCGCCTGTTCCATCCGCCCCGGTCAGGGCCCCGGATCTGGATTTTCTCTTCTTTCTGGATCCGGGTAATGGCTGCTGTGATCTTTTTGGGTCCGGTCTTCTATCACAGCGATCGCTTTCTTTCGAGAGGCCTCCATCGGGCCACCGAAGCCATGGAGATTCCGATGGCTTGGATCACTGTCGCCGTACCTCTGGCGGTTGTGGTCATCTTCATTCACATTACCGCTCGGATACTCCATACAAAGGCTGGAACCGAATGAACCGAATGTAACTCTGAAAAATCAAGAAAGACGGGATGATTGACTCCGGCCGATCTTTTCCCGTACACTGTTTCTCTGGGAGTCCAGGGGTTCCGGAAAGGGGGGTGAAGCCGGCGATATCGAGCCCGGCAGGGGGGAATCCATGAACACGTCTTCGGCACCGGTGAAGCGGCAACCGATAATGGGAAGATCCCTGTTTTCCGAATTGATGGAAGACATGGCATCCCGGAAGCTTTTTCCCGCATTGAGTACAGGCCTGGTCTCAGGCATCCTTTTTACCGTCATCATGGTTTCGCTTGCCGCGATGATCTATTCCGGAGACCTCTCTCCGATGGCGTCCCGCGGTGCAGGCCTTGCCCTTACCGGCGGGTTCCTGCTTTGCCTGGCCGCTGCTCTTGCCAGCTCCTTCAAGGGGATGATCTCCTTTCCCCAGGATGCTCCGGCCGCCATCCTGTCGACAACGGCCGTCGCCATTGCGGCCGCTTCAGGCGGCGAAGCTTCCATGGAAACCAAGTTCATGACAGTGGCCGCCGTTCTGGCTCTCTCCTCTTTTCTTACCGGGGCCGCCTTCATCGTCATCGGCAGGTTTCGTCTGGCGAATCTTCTCCGCTTCATGCCCTACCCCGTAGTCGGCGGTTTCCTTGCCGGATCGGGCCTTCTGATTTCGATGGGGGGCATCGAGGTCATGTGCGGCTTGACGATTTCCTTCAACGCCCTTCCGCAGCTTGCCGCTTTGGATATGATTCTCAAGTGGCTTCCCGGCGTGACATACGCAGTCTCTCTTTTCCTGATCATGCTGCGTTGGTCCCATTTCCTCATCCTGCCCGGGTCCCTTATCGTATCCATTCCCCTTTTCTATGTCGCCTTCGCCTTCAGCGGGATGTCCATAGAAGCAGCCAGGACGGCCGGCTTTCTGGTATCCGGTGTTCCGGCCGACGGGCTTTGGCCGGCCTTTACCTTGAAGGATCTCTCCTGGATCGACTGGACGCTGGTTTGGCATCAGGTGCCTGCCATGCTGGCGGTCGCCCTGGTTACCATGGTCGGAATGCTGCTGAACACGAGCGGAATCGAGATTGCATCCGGAGAAGAAATCGACATGAACGGTGAATTCGCGGTAGTCGGAGCGGCCAACTGCCTGGCCGGACTGGGGGGTTGTTTTCCCGGATACTCGTCGATCTCCCTGTCGCTTCTGGGCTTAAAAACCGGAGCCGTTTCCCGGCTGACCGGGCTTGTCACCGCACTGGTCGTCGCAGGCGTTCTCTTCGTGGGGGGAGGTCTTTTGGAGTACTTTCCTCAGGCACTCCTCGGGGCGATGCTCATGCTGCTCGGCATTTCCCTGATTTACGACTGGATCGTGGCCGGCCGAAGACGGCTGCCGTTGCCGGACTACCTGATCGTCATCGCGATCTTCCTGGTGATCGCTGTTTTCGGGTTCATGGAAGGGGTCGCCTTCGGGCTGGTCACTACAGTTGTCCTTTTCGTGATCCGCTTCAGCCGGGTACCCGTGATCGGAGAAGAATTCACAGCGTGCGATCGCCGAAGCGTCAGGAGACGCTCCGTGCCCGATCGCAAGGTTTTAAGCGAAGAGGGCGAGCGTATCCGGGGGTACCGGCTGGCCGGCTACCTCTTTTTCGGATCGGCAGCGGCACTTGTGGAATCTCTCAAAAAAACCTTCGAAGCCAAGCCTCGACCCGATTTCATCCTTCTCGATTTCGCACGCGTCTCGGGCTTCGATATCTCGGCTGTCAACAACTTCCACCGTTTCGCACTCAACGCCCTGGCCGCAGGAACCGCCATCGTCGCGACCGCCGCGCCGGAGCGCCTGACGGAGGCGCTGAAACGCAACCTGCCGGACGCCGCCCTGCAAAACATCGCATTTTTCCCGAACCTCGATTACGGGCTGGAACGGTGTGAAGACCGACTCATCGATCGCACGCTCCGAAGCGGCAAAGAAGAAACGGGGGCACGCGAAGCGCTCTTTACCCGGTCTGTCGATGAAGTGATGGCGCATCTGGAGGAGCAGGAGCGTTTCGAAAACCTGGTCGATTCCATCAATCCCTGGCTGGAGCAACTGGAACATGCCGCTGGAACCGATATCCTGAACAAGGGGGAGCCTGCCGCAGGGCTTTACCTTCTGACCCAAGGTACGGCAACGCAATTCGATCCGGATACCGGTATCCGCATGCGCGATCTGATGCCTGGAAGCGTCATCGCCGCCACCGCCGCTTTCGGCAGCTACACGGCTTCCTCCACGGTCCGGGCAGACTGCGACTGCAAAACCGCTCTGCTATCCTTCGAGGCCCGCTCTCTGCTCGAACGGGAAGAGCCGGGCCTTGCCGCCGTCCTTTACGGTTTCATCATCAAATCCGAAAATCGCTGAGGTTTTTCCGTCCCCGAAACATTGGCTCTTCGGGCAAAGTCAGCATCGGGATGGGAGGAAACTGGACCTCACACGATTTCTTCCGCGTGAAGCTGGAGAAAACCGCAGGCATCAGCCTGCTTCGGATGCCCTACCAGGGCGGAGCGCCGGCGGTGCAGGCCGTTGCCGGCAACAACTGCGACGCATCCACCCCCTTTGTGCCCGAGGGACTCTCCTCGGTCGATGGAAAACTGGTTACGCCGCTTGCCGTCTCAAGCGCCGAGAGAAACCCGGCGGTTAAAAACGTGCCGACATGCAGGGAGCTCGGTCTGGATGTGGTTCAGGTGATGTGGCGCTGCATCGTGATGCCGCTCAAGACCCCGGAACCGGTCCTGGAAACTCTGGAAAAGGTTTTTTACCAGACCTACCAGAATCCCGAATTCCAGGCGACCCTCCAGAAGGCGGGCGGCACCCCCATCTGGATGGACCGGAAGCAATTCAACAAATACGCAGAAGAAGAGTATGCGACCTATGCCAAGCTCATCAAAGAGTTCGGCATCCAGGCCAAATAGTCCTGCCGGACCGCCCGCGGATGAAGTTCGACCTCGCCGCGAATCTGCCGAAGGTTCTTGGGAACGAGGAGCAACTGCGCCAAGGCTTGCTGAACCTGCTGCTCGCGGTTTCCGAACGCGCGGGGGAAGGGACGACCGTCG
>QZKK01000106.1 GCA_003599475.1 Desulfobacteraceae bacterium | reverse complement strand
TCCGCCATACACGCAACACTCGGTACGAGTGGCTGGCTAAGCCCTACTCGACGGGGACTTTCACCCCGCAAGAAGCACCAAGCTTCCTTGGCGCACCAAAATTCAAGATTCAAAATTCCGAACCCGGACCGGCTTTCGACCCGGTTTCGGAAGAATTGTCACCCGCCTTCACCTTCTGCAACCGCTTTTAAAAAACCTGTAACGATCGGATGGGGCCGATCTTCCGTCGACAGGGCTTGAGGAACGAAAAGGGTTCCGATATAAAACGGATGCCCCGGGTATTCGATCACCCGGATCTCGCCCTCGCCGTCCGAGCCCGCAATCGAAATCGGTCCTTTTTCGAGCTGCTCCGCAAACCTCGGGTTTACGCCGAAGCTGCAGTAATACCTCTCTTTTGCATCCAATTTTCCGTACAAGGAAGCGGAAAGCGAACCGGGGGAAAGTGTCAGAGCCATTTCCTTCCCCCTCAATGAGCAGGCGAGCTTTGAAATGATCGGATCGGCGGCGTCGGGCAGGTATTCGGCATGCTGCGCCTCCTCGTATCCGAGGATGTTCCGGGCATACTCGATGACCATGTGTTGAAACCCGCCGCATGTTCCCAGGATCGGAACCCTTTTTTCTCGGGCATATCGAATGGCATGGAGCACATTTTCCATATTCCGGTAGGGGCTGCCCGGTGCCACCCAGATTCCGCCGCACCGCTTCAATTGCTCTTCCGGGATACGTTCGGTTGAAACCCAGGCGGATTCCAGGTCGGCTTTCAACCTCCGTCCGGAGTGTCCGATCGCCGCATCGGTTGCGGCATGGGTTTCTGAAGCCGGGTCGTAGTCGCCGAGAATAAGAAGTTTTTTCATCGCCTGCCTCGTTTAGTCTAAAAAGAAGTATGGGTGTTGAAATCGAAAGCGAGATTGGGTGTAAAGCCCTAAGATTTTCGACTTTATTGGGGAGAGCAACATTTGTCAAGAATGGCGGCCGATGATTCCAGGTATTCTCTATCCTCCGAAAATAATGCCAAGCCATCATTCGGATTGAAAAATTTTTGATTTCAGGCTAAGAGGTTTACCGTCGACTGTCGATTGACCTTGATCCATTCGATCCGATGAGATGCAAGCTGTCATGCCGTTTGAGTGCAAAGACATAACCTTCATGTATCCGGGTGCTCCCGGCTATGTGTTCCAAAACCTGTCTTTCAAATTTTCAAGGCCCGGATTCAATGCATTGTTCGGTCCATCCGGGATCGGGAAAACCTCCCTTGCAAAAATCATCATCGGAGCCTTCAGAGATTATTCAGGACAGGTGACAACCGACGGGATGAAAACGCTCTTTTATACCTACAACATGGAGCGGCTTCCGGGCTGGTCCGGCGTGGGGAAGCATCTGGAAAAAGTCACGCCTCCGGGCAGAATCGGCCTCAAGGATGAACTGGTGAATATCTTCGGCATACGTCCTTGCCTGAAATCGCGCTTTACGCAGTTGTCGCTTGGCCAGCAGAACCGCGTCAACCTGATCCGGTACCTGGTGCAGGATTTCAACCTGCTGATCATGGACGAAAGCCTTGCCAATGTCGACGAGCGTACGAGGGAGACCATCCTGTTGAAGATCAAGGAGATTTTTCCGGACGCATACTTTCTCTATATTTCCCACAATGTGGTGGAGGTCTCCAAATTCTGCCGGGACATCGTCGTTTTTCGAAGCGCCCACAAAAAACCGCAGGCGGTCGTCGTAAAAGGGCAGGACCTTTCCACCGGTCAGGAGCTGAAAAGAAACCTCCTCGAACAGACCATGCTGGAGATCATGAATGCTTCATAGAAGGATCTATCAGTTCTTCATCATCTATGCCCTCGGGCTCTCCTTTCTGATGGCGATCAAATATGGCCTGAGTCTATCCGATTATGTCATTCCCGGTCCCTCGGATTTGTGGAAAACCTCCATCCGGTTTGCTTCCCAGTATTTTACCCATGTGATGAACACGCTTTCGGTCGCCGTCATCGGGCAGGTCGCATCGATTCTCTTGGCGTTCCTTGTCGGAGTCACCGGGCGCCAGGCGACATGGTTCGGATCTTTCATCAAGGTCGCCGCATACAACGTTCAGGCATACCCGATCGTCGCCATCGCTCCCATTCTCTTCATCCTGCTTGGGGACGGAATCCTGACCCGGATCCTGATCGCATCGATGATCTGCTATTTCCCGCTTCTACTTTCGGTCATCGGCATCATGTCAGAGCCCGTCTCAGACATCGAACACTTCTACCGGATGACCGGGCGCATGCGGTGGCAGCTTGAGGTAAAAATCCGGGCTTTCGAAAACTTCGGGAAGCTGACCACCGTCATCTCCGGCAGCGCCACTTTGGCCATGGCCGGTACCATCGTATCCGAATTCATTGCCGCGGATGCCGGAATCGGCTACAGTATACGCATCGCCTTGTATCAGGGGGAGCTTTCAAACATCCTGATCGCTCTTTTTCTCATCGGCATCACCCTTTCCGTCTATCAGGGGCTGCTTGAATTGTTCGGCCGGACGGTTCAAAAAGGATGGACTCGAATATAAGGAGGCATACGATGATGCCATCGAAGAAGTTTCTGCTCACGGCCGCTTTTACGATTGCAATCTCCTTTTCGGCGGCAGCCGATCCTGCAGGAGGCAATGCGGCGGAAACGTTCAACTACAGGCTCAAGTGGCTCTACAACGCCAGCGTCATCGGCGATATTTACGCGCTGGACCGGGGCCTTTTCGAGAAAAACGGCTTGAAAGTCGATGTCAAAGAGGGGGGACCCGAGCGGGACGCCATCCGAGAGCTTGAACTGGGACATGCGCATTTCGGGGCGGCATCCGCCGACCAGGTCATCCGCGCGCTCGAAAAAAAATCCCCGGTAGTGGTCATCGCGCAACTCTTCCAGGTAAACCCGCTTCACTGGATATACCGCTCGCAGAACATGCGGATCGATGCTCTTTCCGATCTGAAGGGAAAAAGGATCGGCGTCACTTTCGGTGGAAACGACGATAATGTCATGAAGACGCTGCTGGCCAAATCGCGTCTGAAAGAAGGGGATTATACACTTTACAGCGTCCGATACGACCTCACGCCGTTTTACCAGAAAAAAGCCGACATATGGCCCTGTTATATCAACACCCAGGGAGTCATCCTCAAAAAAAAGCTCGAAAACGAGGGGGAATCGGTCTCTTTTTTGAACCCGGCGGACTACGGCGTCAAATTTGTGGCAAACTCGGTGGTCACATCGGTGGACATGCTGAAAAACCGCCCGGACATCGTTAAAAAATTCATCGATGCACTGATGGCCGGATGGCGGGAGTCGCTGGATCCTGCCAATGAGCGCAACGCCATGGAAACGCTTGAAAAATTTGAAAAGGGAACTGCCGTCGATGTTCAGAATGCCCAACTGGCCGCCACCCGGCCGCTGATCAAACCGAAGCAAGAAACCAAAATCGGTGCCATCGATTTCGATGCCTGGAAGCAGACAGAGCAGATCATGCTGGCTCAAAAGCAGATCGCGACTCCGGTAAATGTGGAGCAAGCACTGAAACCGCTTCCGGAGGCCTACCGTTGAGACCCGAAGAAAGCGGCTCCCGTCCACCTCAGGGGCTGCCGAAGGGGATCATCGAAATATCCGAGCTCCGGGACCGAACGCATGTATTTCGCGACAGGGTTCACGCCGGAGAAATGCTGGCCGAAATGCTGGCCTGCTGCCGGCAGGAATCGTTTACCGCAATGGCCATCCCGGCAGGCGGGGTGCCGGTTGGAAAAACGGTCGCAGAGCGCCTCGGAATTCCGTTCGATGTCGCCGTCGTCAGCAAGATCACCTTCCCCTGGAATACCGAAGCCGGATACGGGGCCGTCGCTTTCGACGGCACGGTGCGTCTGAACAGCCGCCTGGTCGAAAGAATGGGACTATCCGAGACAGACGTTCGAGCCGGCATCGAAAAGACCGTGCGAAAGGTCAAGCGGCGAATGAAAACCTTTTTCGGCAATCGCCCTTTTCCGGAGTTTGCCGGACAGTCGATCGTTCTGATCGATGACGGGGTTGCTTCCGGGTTTACCATGCGAACAGCCGTCGAAGCCGTAAAGAAGCTTTCAGCCGCCCGGCTCATAGTCGCCGTCCCCACCGCACATCGGGAATCGATGGGATCGATCGCAGCTTCCGTAGATGCCCTCTTCTGCCCGAATATCCGCAGCGGGCCGGGGTATGCGGTTGCCGAAGCCTATGAGCACTGGACCGATGTGGATGAAGAAGAAGCGGTGCGATTGCTGCTTGACGCAATCTCTGCGGCGGGTTAAAAGGCTTGCTGATTTTCCCCTGGACAACTCTGAAAAATCTTGACAGGAGTCGACAAATGCAGAATCGGCTGAAGTACAATACGACCATCCGCTGCGATGTGTTGGTCATCGGTGCCGGCGGCGCCGGGCTTCGTTGCGCCGCTGAAATCCTCGACAAAAAACCGGGAACCCATGTCATTGCGGTCACCAAAGTTCCTCACGCCCAGAAGTCGCACACCGGAGCCGCCCAGGGGGGGATCAACGCCGTCGATCCGAAGGACCCCATGGACAAGCCTGTATTCCATATGTTCGATACGTGGAAAGGGTCCGATTGCACTGCGGATCAAAACGTCATCAAAAAGATCGTCGATGCCGCATGGGACGAGATCATGTGGCTTGAAAACCGGGGAATGCATTTTTCAAGGAATGATGAAGGTCGATTCAAGAAAAGAGCTTTTGGAGGCCATACGGTAAGATTCGGAGAAGGCTCGGCCTACCGGGGAATCTTCGAGGCCGATCGCACCGGAAAAGGGATTCTGGACACGGTGTGGGGAGAATCGATCAAGAAGCGGATTTCCTTCATCAATCAGAGCATCGTAACCGAACTGCTCTTCAACGGGAATCGATGCGTCGGAGCGGTTCTGTTTCAGCAAAAAACCGGAGACTTTGTCCTCGTTGCGGCAAAAGCCACCGTATTTGCCACCGGCGGCAGCGGCTATGTCTATAAGATTACCACCAACTGCAGGCAGAATACCGGCGACGGCCTGGCGGTCACGCTTCGTGCCGGAATACCTGCCATGGACCCCGAGGCGGTCCAGTTTCATCCCACCGGAATCGTCGGGCCCGGGATTCTGGCCAGCGAAACCCTGCGCTCGGTGGGCGGCATCCTGCGGAACAAGGATCTGGAGCCTTTCATGGAGCGTTACGCCCCCAAGATGAAGGAGCTGGCACCGCGAGATCTCGTATCGCGTGCGATCGAAACCGAGATCCGGGAGGGCAAGGGGATTTTAAATCCCGATCACGGAATCGAGCATGTGTGGATCGACCTGCGCCACCTTCCAGAACACGTACACGAAGAGCAAATCCCCGAAGTCGCAGGGTTCTTTAAAAAATTCGTCAAACTCGACCCCAAAAAAGACCTCTGCCCCGTTCGCCCGAGCAACCACTACCATATGGGCGGAATTCCGACCAATGAATTCGGGGAGGTGCAAAAAGGCCCGCAGGAGATCATTCCCGGGTTGTTTGCAGTCGGGGAGTGTGCGGCCGCAAGCTTTCACGGGTTCAACCGCCTGGGTGCAAATTCCATTCTCGAGCTCATCACCATGGGCCGGTTTGTGGGCGAACGCGTCCTAGAATATCTGAAAGGGAGCGTTTCCGATCTGCCCAAAAAATCCGGAGAGCGGACCATGGAACAGTTTGCCGCATACTTCGAGGCCAAGGGGACCGACAGTGTCGGAGTGATCCGGGAAACGCTTCGGAAGGGGATGACTGAAAAGGTGGGGGTCTTTCGGACAGAAGCCGGCATATCCGCCGCCCTCGATTTTCTCAAGGAATTGAAAGAAAGAGCCGACCACACCGGCTTGTCCCAGAAGGCTCTGGTAATGAACCAGGAGCTCGTGCAGCGCTGGGAGCTGGACAACCTCCTTTCGGTGGCCAGGGTCATCGCACAGGGGGCTCTTTACCGGAAAGAATCCAGAGGCGCTCATACCCGGGAAGACTATCCGGGCCGGAAAGACGCCTTCAACCATCACACGCTTGTCTATCTGGACGACTTCGAGACGACTCGAATCGGAACACGCCCTGTCGATATGAGTCTTTACGAAAAAAAAGGCGAAGATTTCGAACACTTCGGCATGGTCGAAAGAAAATATTGATGCCTTCTGTTGAGGGAGCTTTTAGATTTTGCCTTGACAGAAATACCGACTATGGTATAGCTGCCATGTCGTTTAGATCCATTCTTATCGCGTTATCCGAAAGATTGCGGGAACCGTGTAACGGTTCGTTCGGGGGCTTTGGGGGAAGCACCTCCTTTTATACACAAAGCCGTTTTTAGTCCTTTTTTCTATGCCTGGATTAAGGCCCTGCGCCCGATCCATCCTAAGGCAAGGGGCCGGTGACGATCCGTTGACTCGGCTACCGCTGCAGATTCCCATCTGTCCGGAGTTCGATGGGAGAATCACAATAATACAAGAACGACTCACAAAAGGGAGGCACAATGGCAAGACAACTGTGGAAAATGGCTGTTTTGGCGATCATCCTGGTCGGACTGGCGATGCCGGTTTCAGCGGAGGTGATCAAGTTCAAGATTTCTCTCGACACGACCATGAACCACCCCCGCAACGAAGGGATGGTCAAATTCATCGAGCTTGTGAAGGAACGGTCAAAAGGCCAGCTTGAGCCCGAACTGTTCCACAGTGCGCAGCTTTACAAAGATACCCATGTCTGCAAGGCGCTGAGCCTGGGCACCGTGGAAATGGCGGCCCCCGGCATCTGGCAGTTGGAAAGCTATGATCCCAACGCCTCGATCACCTCTTTGCCGATGTTTTACGGCCAGTCGTCCGAAAAGACGGAAAAGCTGGTGGACGGCGAATGGGGGAAGCGGGTCAGCGAATCCCTGGGAAAGAAAATCGGGGTGAAGATCCCCGGCGGCTGGTACGAGCTGGGATACAATCATCACTTCTTCATTAAGAAGGATGTAAGGAAACTCGAGGATTTCAAGGGCATCAAGATCCGGTATTTCGGATCCGCGGTCAATGCCGAACGAATCAAAGCCCTGGGCGGAAGCCCGATGATGATCTCCTGGGCGGATGTCCCCATGGCCCTGGTGCAGGGGACGGTCGACGGCCTGGAGACGACCATGAAGAGCGCCGACAGCTCCAAACTGGATGAAGCCGGCGTCAAATACGCCTTAAAAGACTATTTTATGACGGCTTATTACGTGCCGATGATCAGCCTCAAATTCTGGGAAAAGCTTTCGAAGGATCACCAGAAGGTCATCCTCGATGCCTGGCAGGCCCATTACATGGAGCAGCGGAAGATGGCCCGCAAGATGCAGGATGATGCCGAGGGGATCATGAAGAAAAGATCCGGGCTGAATATCTATGAACCGGATCAGGCCACCCTTGCCGCCTGGCGGAAACACATCATGCCCTCCCAGGATCCGTTCATCCAGAAACTCGGATTGGATGCGGAACTGGTCTCGATGGCAAAAAAAGAATTGGAATAGTCCCATCCGGTTAGGCGGGGAGAGTGCAGCCCTCCCCGCCTAACCGATTTTCACCGACGGAAAGAGGGGGACGTGTGCTGAAAAAGATTCTAAGCGGTTGGGATCTCACTGAAAAATACCTGGCGGGGATTCTGGGGCTTTTTTCCGTTTTTGCCGCCTTCTATCAGGCGTTCATGCGCTATGTCTTCAGTCTCTCCCCGGAATGGACGGAGGAGACGGTGGTCTATGTGGTCATCTGGGCGGTCTTTATCGTTGCCAGCACCCTGACCAAGGAAAGAGGGCATGTGGGTGCGACCTTTTTCGTGGAGAAGTTCTCGACGCCGGTCAGGCGGTGGATCGAGGTTGTAAACTCGCTTCTTTCGATGGCCTTCTGTTTTCTCATCTGCTGGTGGGGGTATCGGATCGTCCATGTGGCCTTTATAACCGATGAGCGATCGCTGACTGCACTCCGCTATCCGATGTGGATCTGGTACCTTGCGGTGCCGGTCGGAACCACCCTGATTTTTTTACGGCACCTGATCATGCTCTACCGGCTGATCTGGCGCTTCGAGGACCGATCGATCCTTCAGGACACCCACGAAACCAGCCGCACCTCTTTCGAGCAGTTGGAGAAAATCGAAAGCGAATTTAAAGCGTAGAAAGGGCTCACATGATCCTCCTTTTCTGTCTGATCTTCTTTACACTCCTCTGCATCGGGCTTCCCATCTTCTATGTTCTGGGGATCACCGCCATCGTGATGATCGGATTCCATTCCAATACCCCTCTCCTGATGATCCCGGAGGTGATGTACAATTCGCTCTATTCGTTTCCGTTGATGGCCATTCCGTTTTTCGTCATCTCGGCCCAGTTCATGCTCCGCGGGGGGACATCGAAATACCTGATCAATGCGGCGGACACCTACGTACGGCACCTCAGGGGAGGGCTCGCCATCGTCTGCGTGCTCTCCTGCATGGTCTTTGCCGCCATCTGCGGATCGAGTGTGGCTACCGCCATGGCATTGGGAGTGGTCATCATCCCGGCAATGGCTGCACGCGGCTATCCGAGATATTTCGCCACCGGGGTGGTCGCGTCATCCGGTACCATGGGGATCATGATCCCGCCCAGCGTCGCCCTGATCCTGTACGGGATCATCGCCGAAGAATCGATTCCCAGGCTCTTCCTGGCCGGTTTTCTCCCCGGCATGCTCGAAGCCAGCCTGTATATCATGTGGATCACCTATTATTCAAAAAAGAATAATTGGATGGGCGGAGAGCGGGCATCCTTCAGCGAGATGGCAACCGCCACTTACAAGGCGATTCCGGCCTTTGCCATGCCGGTGATCGTGCTGGGGGGGCTGTACAGCGGCATCGTCACCGTCACCGAGGCGGCCTCTCTGGCTGCGGTCGTGGCCATCGTGATCAGCCTTTTCATTTACCAGGAGGTCAAGATCACCCAGTTGATCCCGATCAGTGCAGAGGCCATGAAATCGGCCGGAATGATCATGGCCATCATTTCAACCGCCATCGTCTTTGGCAACTGGATCACCGAAGCCGGTATTCCCGCCCGTCTGGTCAAGATCGCGACCGATATCGAATTGACCCCTTTCATGTTTCTTTTGTTCATCAATTTTTTTCTGCTCTTTCTGGGGATGTTTCTCGAAGTGGTCTCGATCATGCTGATCACCCTCCCGGTGATCATGCCGGTCATCCGGCACCTCGGAATCGATCCGATCCATTTCGGAATCATCATGACGGTCAACATGGAGGTTGCACTCATCACTCCGCCTGTGGGGCTGAATCTATACGTTCTTTCCGGCGTGTCCGGTGCACCGCTTTCAGAGGTGGTTCGCGGCGCGTTTCCTTTCGTGATACTGGGTTTGATCGAAATCGCCATCATTACCTACTGGCCTGCGTACACCCTGTTTCTGCCGAACCTCTTCATGGGAAAGTGAAACCGGTGGGGGATACCTTTCCGAAGGTCAGGGTGGCGGCGGTTCAGGCGGCTCCGGTCTTTCTGAACCGCGAGGCAACCGTGGACAAGGCCTTATCCCTGATTTCCGAAGCCTCCGGAAACGGTGCCGGGCTGATCGCATTCCCGGAAGTCTTCATCGCCGGGTATCCCTACTGGAACCGGCTCGAAAACGTATTCAAGACCACTCCCTATTATATCGAGCTGCTCAAAAATGCGGTTCGGGTGCCCGGTCCGGCATCGGACCGTCTGTGCGAGGCCGCCAAAAAATCAGGGGCCTATCTGGTGATCGGAATCAACGAGCGGCCCGAGAACACGCTGGGGACCCTTTACAACACAAACCTTGTCATCGGGCCTGAAGGAAAAATACTTCTCAAGCATCGAAAACTGATGCCCACCTACGCCGAGAAGCTGGTATGGGGATTCGGGGACGGAAGCAGCCTGACCGTACTGGATACGCCCATCGGCAAGCTGGGCACCCTCATCTGCGGGGAAAATGCAAATCCTCTGGCGCGCTTTGCGCTGATTGCCCAGGGGGAAGAGATCCATGTCTCGAACTATCCCGCCATGCCGGCATCGGATTACGGGGGGTACAGCATCGGGGATGAAATCCGGCTCCGGGGGGCGACCCATGCATTCGAGGGAAAAGCCTTCAATGTCGTGGTCTCTTCGGTCATCGACAAAACGGCAGTCGAAAGGATCGCCGATACGGAAGAGAAGCGCCGGATTCTCTCCGGCGCGCAGTCGAGCTTTACAGGCGTCTTCGCCCCCGGCGGGAAGCTCTTCAGTAAAACCGTCCCCCCGGGGGAAGAAGGGATTGTGTACGCCGAATGCGATATCGAAGCGGTCATCGGCCCCAAGCTCCGCCACGATGTGGCCGGGCAGTACAACCGCTTCGATGTATTGTCTCTCAATCTGAACCGGACTCCCTGCCGGCCCCTCTTCGAATATGGGGGAGAAGCCAGGAACAAGGAAGAGGGAACGGATGCCGACGAGCCGCCGACCCGCACCTCATAGCGCAGCCATCAGCCGTTAATCCTTTCATTGTCATAGGAGTCTTTATTTGTTACAGGGAAAATATGGCCTGTGATGACGATACCTTCGGTCCGGATGCGCTGTTGCGCCAACCGCTGAAACTGAAACATCACCTTCTCACCGCTCTATATCAATCTGCTCGGAAAACCGAGGCCTTTTCCGGAGATCCGACCGAATCGACACGCATCTCTTCCGTGCTCTTTATCCTCTCCTTTCGAAGAGGAAGCGGAAAGCTGCAGGAACCCTGCCTGATATTGAACAAACGATCGGGAAGGGTGAAGCAGCCGGGGGACCTTTGCTGTCCCGGGGGTGGCATCTCCGATCGGACGGATCTGTTCCTGTCGAGGATGCTTCTTTTGCCCGGGAGTCCGCTTTTTCGGTGGAAATACTGGGCTCATTGGCGCCAAGGTCGATCCGCTGAGGCAAGAGCTCTTTCGGTTCTTCTTGCCGCAGCCCTTCGGGAAGGGTTTGAAGAGATGCGGCTGAACCCGCTCCGAGTGGAGTTTCTGGGTCCGCTTCCCCCCCAGCAGCTCGTGATGTTCCGCAGGACCATTTATCCGATGGCCTGCTTTGTTTCCGGCCAGAGGAGATTTTTTCCAAATTGGGAGGTCGAAAAGCTGGTCTACATCCCGATCCGAACATTGCTCGATCCCGCCCGCTATGCACGATGCTGCATGCACAGCGCGATTCCCCGGAAAGCCTGGAACGATGCCACGGAAAAGGAATTTCCCTGTTTCACGATCGATGGAGACACGCTTTGGGGGGCGACCTACCGGATCACGATGGCATTTCTCTTCCTCGCCTTCGGGTTCCAGCCCCCTCCGATGGAAGTGCTGCCCGTCATCCACAGCATTCTGGACAGGAATTACCTCACGGGAAGCAGATCCAGGTAGTAAGAGTGTTCAGCGTTCAGTGTTCAGTGTTCAGGAAAGAAACCAGCCAGAGGCCCGGCTGAACACTGAACACTGCGGCGACCTTGCCGCTCAGCAGTACTTGCACTTCGGTGCCTCAAAACCGCCGGAACCGCTCGCGATTCCCTTCGGACGCACGCTGCCGACGGACATCAAGCGCTTTACCTTTTTGCTCTTGCATTCCGGGCAATCCGGGATGACTTCATCCGCACTGCGGTGAAGCCTCTCGAAGGAGTGGTCGCACCCCTTGCATCTGTATTCGTAAATAGGCATTTTCTTCCTCCATGAGGGTACTAAGTCCATCGACGCATAAATCCGGTGACGAATTTACTTGCTCAGGACTTAGTGCCGAGCAAGCAATTATATCTACCCAGTGCCTGATAATACGTCA
>QZKK01000051.1 GCA_003599475.1 Desulfobacteraceae bacterium | reverse complement strand
CTGCAAGCTTTCATTCATCGGCCCTTCCGGATCCGGATTGCGGCTGCCCGCTGCCCCGGCAGCCTCCGGTTTTCGAGAAGTCCTCCCCTGGCTGCCCTGCCGGAGCGCCTCGATTTGCTTCTCAAGCATCTCCAATTCCCGGCGCAAACCGCCGGCTTCGGCGACCGCCCTCTCAAGCGGGTTTTCCTTCGATTCTCCGCTTCCCCCGTCGAGGTTCTCGAGCCTCTTACCGATCCGGTCGATGGCGCTCTCGATGTGCTTTTCTTCTTCGGCGGAAAGGCTCAACAACCCCTGAGAAAGCATCTCCCGGGTCTTCTCGATCCGATCGCCAACCCGCTCCCGATCGAGCAGCCGCAAGGTGTCGTGGGCTTTATCGGTCAGTTCGGATCCGGCTTGCCTTTTCTGCCGGCCGAGCGCCCGAAGCAGGGCTTCAACCTCTTTAAGATCCTCCTTCATCTCCTCCTTGGCGGTTTTAAGCGCCTCCACTTTTCGGAAAGGATCGCCTGTGGTTTGCTCCCGGATGGCGTCTTCGAGATCTTTTTGAATCCCCTTTTCCTGAGCTTTGAGCTTCCCGGCTTTTCTGCCGAGCGCATCCATCATACGGGTCAGCAGACCCTGCTCTCCCGAAGCGGTCTGTTTTTTCTGTTCTTTGAGATTTTCCAGCGCCTCGTCCCCTTTTAAGGCCGCTGTTTGCGGATTCTGACGGAGAAGGCTTTCGGCCGCCTCCCGCATCTGCTGCGCGGCCTGATCCATCTTCCGGCTGCGGTCCTCCAACTGCCGGTTGTCGGTGCTCCGGGCGAAACGCGACATCCTTCGGGAAAGTGCTTCAGACTGCCGGCTCAGCATCTCCTGCTCCCTGCGGAGCTCTTCCAGGCGCCGGCGCGACTCTTCCTCTGTCATCCGATCCGACCGGTCCGCAAGTTCCCTCTGGGCGCGATTGAGCTGCTCCTGCCGGTCGGCCAGTTCTCTCAGCTTTTTGAAGATATCCTCTTCCTCAGCCTGCTCCCGGCGGGCTGCGGCTTGGGGGGGAAGCTCATAGCGGTTCTCCAGGCGGCCCATTTCCATTTCGAAAAGGTCCCTGAGATCCTCGCGTTCTTCGATATCTCCTCCACCGCCCCCGCCGGCGCCTCCACCCCCCATCTGTTGTGCCAGAATCTGGGTGACGCGGCTTTCCGATTCCGCCTTCAGGATCGCCTGCAGGGCCGCGGTTTCCGGACCCAGCGCTTCTTTAAGCTGCTTTTGAGATAGTTTCTCGGTTGCGGCTTCCATCTGGACGATCGCCTCAGTAAGCTGCGCGACCGCTCGATCATAGGTCTCGTCGGACAGAGAGACCCGCTCGGTGAGCCGCTTCATCGACATCCGGGTGCGCTGCAGCACTTTTTGCTGGGATTCGGCGACGATTTCGATCTCATTATCAAGCGTTTTCCCGGGCGTCTTTGTTTTTTGCCCCAGCAGTTTCCAGGTAGCGGCGATGACGTTTTTCTGATTTTCGACCAGGGCACTGTCCTGCTGCCCCATTCCGCCTCCCATGCCGCCCATGGCGCCTCCGCCTCCTTGCGGCGCCTTTCTGAATTCTTCGTCTGTGGGGATCACCTGAAGAAAATAGATGTCTGATAAAACCTCGGCAGGACCGTCGACGGTGTTGTTGTCCGCTGCGGCTAAATAGAAAGTGACAAAGTCTCCAGGGGATACGGCAAGGTCCTCCAGATAGATGAGCGCCTTTCCATCCACGGCCACATCTCCCCTGTCTTCTTGGCGCTTTTCGGGTGCAAGGAGAGAAAGTTCACGACCTTTGCCGCCTGCAACCTGATAGTTGAGTACAAATTTCGTAAGCCCGTAGTCATCTCCGGCAGCAGCGGCGATGGGCACCTCCTCGAGCGGCATCACCCGGCGGTCCTTTCCGGGCAGGGTCAACTCGATTTCAGGCGGTGCGTCCGGAACGGCTTTCACGAAATATTCGAACGGATCGCTGTTTTTCTCCTGCTCCCGGTCCTTCGCCTCGATGGTATAGGCGGTATCGGTCCGGACGGTAAACTCACCGAATGCAGCGGTTCCGTCCGAGCTTAGTTTCACCGCATCGCCTTCTCTGAATCGGAGGTCTGCACGGTCCACCGGCTTGTTGAAGACAACCTTCAGGGCAACTCGCGTCCCCTTCGGGGCTGTAAGATCGCCGGCATCTTTTTCAACCTTGGTGCCAAGACCTGTATATTCCGGATAATGGTAGGTCGCATCGATTCTTTCGATGCGAAGCGGATCGAAGACCGATATCCGGTGTTGCTGCGAGCGGTCCCGCCCCATATCCACATAGTAGGCCAGATCCTTTTGAATGGAGGATAGAAAATGGAGGTAGGTCTTTTTACCCTCCCGGCCGGTCATCGGGATCCTGCGCCATCCCGCACCTTCTTCCTGAACATACAGGTGGATGTCCCCCGAAGCGGCCGCATGGATGGTGGCGGCGATGACGACATCTTCTCCGCGTGCGATTCGGGCATCCCCCGGCGAGACGGTCAAAAACGGGGAATAGGCCGGAAGCGACCAGGGCCAGAGGATCTCACGGCCGGCTCGGCTGAAATCGGGCAGCATCTGTGTTCCGGCCAAAGCCAAGCCCAGGATCGAAAGAAAAGCACCTGCCGCCGGCCAGACGGTGCGGGCGGAGGCGATCCGATCGATTCTCCGGTCGAATCTTCGCGAATGCATCTGCGCATGCGCGTCTTCCCACAGCCTTTCCACCAACTGCGCGGAGACCCCCTCCCGGTCTTTTTCACGGTATTCGATCGAAGTCATCAGCCGCTGCTGGAGCCCGGGGATCTTTTCCTCCACGTAATGGGCAAGCTGCAGCGCATCGCTGTAAAACCGCCGGATGATGCGGAATTGCCGCCAAAAAAGGAAGACAGCACCCGCAGACAGCAGGCAAAAGAGCCCGATCCTCCCCTTGGACGCAAAATAGAAGCGCATCTCGATCAAACTCAGGATCAGGAAAAATGCGATCACAGCGGCAGATCCGAAAACAGCCTGCCGCAGTGCAAAGATCCATTTTCTGCGACGCTGGATGCCGCGAATTTTCTCGTTCAGTTTTTCAATGGAATGTGTCGACATGGGGACCTCAAGTTAAATCAGCCGTCAGTAACTTTACCTTTTTATACTTTGCGGCTTGGCGCCTTTGCGCGAGACCTCTTCTTTACCGATAGGTCCGATTGGCGACAAGCGTCTCCCCCAGCGCCAGGATGAAAACCATCAAAAGCAGCCACCACCAGAGGCGTTGCGATTTTTCCGCCTGTGCTTTGATTGCGGCAGACTGCGCTTCTGCAGCGTGCACCGGTTTCGGATCGGAATCGATCACCCGCTGTCGAACCGAGTCCGGATCCACCGGGGTGAGATTCGATTCCGGAACCGGAGTATTGACCGCAACCTGTTCCTTATCTCTTCCGGTCCGGATTGTGTAAAAACCCGGCATCCGGGTGCCCGTAAAATAATGGACCGGACCGCCGCCTTCAGATGGAATGAGCGCTTTATTGCCCCTCGGATCGATCATATGGGCCGCGACAGCCGCCTGCTTTCCGGCGGAAACATCGATTGGAATGGATTCGCCGATCCGGTAAGCGGACTTTTTGTTTTCCCGGCGAGCCAGGTAGCCGAGGGCTTCGTGTAAGAACGGCAGATACAACGGTTGCAGGGCAAAATTGTTCCATTTCGTATCCAGAGAAGAGGTAAAAAGCATCACACGCCCTGCGCCGATTTCTTTTTCCAGCAGCACCGGTGCGCCGTTTTCCAATTCCATCAGCACGCGGCTGTCCTCTGCGGGAGTCACCGGCCAGTACCCCCGGATCCGGGTTGAAGTCAAATCGATTGTTCCGATCGGACGAAAGATGGGATGCCGGTCCCGATAGCCGGTCACTTTCAGGAAATTCCGGTCGGTCCGGACCGGTTTCGGCTCGAGGACCGCCGGGCTCAATTCGGCGAACAGCCGGTTGAAGATTTCGCCGTCCACCCGATCCGCCGGGGCAAGCATCAGGTTTCCCCCTTTTTGGACATAGGCGTTGAGCGCATCCGCGCGGGTCTGCTCCAGCTTGCCGACGTTAAGAAGAAAAATTGCGTCATAGGCGTCCACTTGTGCCGGATCGAGTTGCTCCGGACTTGCCGTGGCGATTTCAAAAGAGGAATCCGAATTTTCCAGAGCCAGGCGAAACCAATAGCCATCGTCTTCGTATCCATTGCCGGCTGCTGCCGGTGCAATGCACAGAACCTTTACCGGAGGCAGGACATTGACTGCAAAATAATAATGGTTGTCGGCGGAAAGAGGATCTTCACCGACGGATATTACCCCCAGATGCATGCCCCGGTCTTTAAAGGTTACGGGAAACTCGACTTCGACCGCTGTGCCGGCTCCTGCCGCAACCTCAGATCGACCTGTTAGATCCACCCGCTTTGCGGCCGCGGTCTTGCCATCGATTGCAAGCGTCACCCGCGTCTCCGAAACCGGTCTTGTCCCGAAGTTCTGCACCCGTGCCCGGATGATATGATCTTCCCGCTCCCGAATCAGCCGCTGCGGAGCCTTCACATGCGTTACCGCCAGGTTTGTGGTCTCTTGATCAGCAATCGGAATGCTTTCGAAACGGACACCGGGACGAAACCGGAAGCGGCGGTTCCGGGCTTCAAAGGCATGGTGCTGGAAATCCGAGATCAGATAGACGGCCTTATTCGGAAAATGGGCCGTCTCCAACATCTGATCGGCGAGCCGAAGCGCCGGCAGGTATTGCGTGGAATCGTAGCCCGGTGAATCGAGTGCGTCTAAAAAGCTTTGCCGCTCGCTTCGATCCATCGTCAGTTCCTTTACCCCGTCGACGCCCTCTGAGAATGAAACGATTGCCGCTTCGCTCAGCCGGCCTGAAATCTCTGCGGCTTTATCTTTGGCCCGGCGGAAGTAGTCTCCATACCCCATGCTCATGGAGCGATCGATCAGGATGACCGCAGATTCGGGGGATGGGCCGATCCATCCGAAGGCCTTTTGGCCGGAGGCATTTTGGGGGATCCAGGGACGGGCGAAGGCAAGGGCCAGAAAGGCCACGATGCAAACCCGCATCGACAGCAGCATCCATTGTCTGAATCGATGGGTAAGGAACTGCCTCGGGACCTTTCTCAGGAACCGAACGGTGCTGAAGGGAATCTTTACCGTTTTTTCCCGCCGGATCAAATGGATGGCGATGGGAATCCCGATGCCCAGAAGACCGGCAAGAAACCATGGGGATAGAAAAGACATATGATTACCGAAGTGTTCAGTGTTCAGGATCGTTCCACGTTGAAATCGTTGAAATCGATGCACATTGAAATTCATTCGATGTTGGACGTTCGACCTGCCCGCCGGTGCCAATGTGCATCTGTTATGACATAATCATTCGTATCATTCGTGCGCCTGTTTTATTCCGCAAACTCCGATGGCTTAGGCAGGCGGGTGTTCGATGTTCAGTTTCATCTAAAAGCTCTTCGCTCGTTTGGTCAGGTATGCGGAAAGCGCCGTACCCAGCGGCTCGGAGGTGTTGAGCAGCGTATAATCGATTCCGCTTCCCCGGCATTTCCGTCGATAAAAACCGCAGAAGTTTTCAACCTCCTCCAGATAGGCCTTGCGCACCGCGTGCGGTGCGGCCTTGAGGCGCTCGCGGCTTTCGAGATCTTCAAATTCTGCGTAGCGATCGAAGGGAAAGTTCAGTTCCGCATCGTCCATCGTATGGAATACGATGACATCGTTTCCCTTGAATCGAAGCTGCTGGAGGCCTTTCACGATCGCATCGGGTTCATCCGCCCGGCTATCTATCGGGTTGTCGGGTGGGTTGTCGGGCGGGTTATCGGAAGCGCCGTCCAGCAGGTCACTGATAAAGATGATCAAGCCTTTTTTCTGGAAGCTGAAAGCCAGATCCGAAACGGGCCTGGATAGATCCGTCCTCTCCCCCAGCCTGGAATTGGCCAATGTCCGAAGGATCTCCATCAGATGCCCCTGGCGATATCGGGAAGGCAGATAGTCCAGCACCCGATGATCGAAGGTGATCAGGCCCACCGCATCCCGCTGGTTTGTCATGAAGTAGGCAAGCGCCGAGGCCAGTGTTTTCGCGTATTCCAGCTTTGTGACGCTGCCTGAGCCATACCCCATGGAGGCGCTGCAATCCATCAGGATGTAGCAGCGGACGTTGGTTTCTTCTTCGTACTGCCGGATGTAGTGCTGCCCGGAACGCGCGAACAGCTTCCAGTCGATGTGCCGGATATCGTCTCCCGGCTGATAACGGCGGTACTCGGAAAACTCGACGCTGAACCCCCGGAAGGGGCTCCTGTGAAGTCCGGTGATAAAGCCTTCAACGGCAAACCGGGCGCGGAGCTCCAGATTGGAGATACTCGCCAGCACGGCGGGATCGAGATAGTTGATTTCCTGGGCCGTCAAGATGGTTCCCTTTCATATAAGCGCCGCCGTGCCGCTTTCGGCATTTGATCGAAAAAGAAACTGAACACTCCTGAACTCTCCTGAACGCTGAACGCTGAACGCTGAACACTATATTGAAGTTTCACATAAGCCCGGAAGCGGGTTCCGGGACAGCCGCTAAAAGCATGTCGATGATTCGAGTGGTATCCACCCTTTCGGCCTGCGCGTGAAAATTGACGATGATCCGATGCCGCAGAACCGGATGGGCCAGTGCGCGGACGTCTTCAAAAGAGACGTTGAATCGGCCGCTGAGCAGTGCCCGGATCTTGCCTCCAAGGATCAGATTCTGCGAGGCCCGGATGCCCGCCCCCCAGCTTACCCACTCCCTGACGAAACCGGGGGCGTCGGGGCTGACCGGACGGCTGGCGCCGACAAGATCCACGGCATATTTGACCACCGCTTCCGCCACCGGCACCTGCAGGGCGATCCGCTGGAAGTCCAGAACATCCCGTCCGCTCAGAAAGGGCTCGATCGTCGTTTCGTTGATCCGGGTGGTGTTTTTCACCACCATGATCTCCTCCGCAGGCGGCAGGTAGTCGATCAAGATCTTGAACATGAACCGATCGAGCTGCGCTTCCGGCAGCGGATAGGTTCCTTCGAGCTCGATGGGGTTTTGCGTTGCCAGAACGAAAAACGGGGGATCGAGTCGATAGGTGTTGCCGGCTGCCGTCACCTGATGTTCTTCCATGGCCTCGAGCAGCGCAGACTGTGTCTTGGGGGGAGTCCGGTTGATCTCATCGGCCAGAAGAATGTTGGCAAATACCGGACCTTTGACGAACTTGAGCCTCCGGCGGCCGGTCGACGGATCCTCCTCAATCACTTCGGTGCCGATCACATCGGCCGGCATCAGATCGGGGGTAAACTGGATGCGATTGAAACCCAGCCGGGTGATGTCCGCAATGGTTTTGATCAAAAGAGTCTTGGCGAGCCCGGGAACGCCGGAAATCAGGCAGTGGCCGCCGGAAAAGAGGGCGATGAGCACCTCCTGGATGACATCGTCCTGGCCCACGATGACCTTCTTGAGCTCCCGCACGATTTTCTCACGGCCCTCCTTCATTCGGGCCACCCGTGCGAGGTCATCCGGTGCTTCCTCCTGTAAGTCGATCACGGGTTCTATCCGGTGCGCCATAATTTCTCCTTAGCTGCCAACCTTCCAGCCACTAAGACACGAAGACACAAAGAAGAAAACATAATAAATATCGAGAAAGCTTATCGTGATCCTTGTGTCTTTGTGTCTTTGTGCCTGAACGACTTCTTTTTAGTGGGTCAACGCATAAACCAAGTAGTTGACTCCGAGTTTATAGGCCATATTGGCATGTTTTGTCGGGTATCCGGGGTGATAGGTATGCTCCCAGCCGTCTCCCATGTCGGAGTTCCAGTTGATCAGCACCATCACCCGACCGTCGTCATCGAGGATCGCCCGATTGAAAGCCCGGTCCACATCCTGTTCGGGATGGTTTTCCGGATTATAAATTCTCGGGATCATCTGAGGACCTTCGATGTCGTAGAAGCAATGAAAGATTTGATGATCCTTATCGAGGTCCACCATGGGTCTGTCCGGAAATACTTTCGAAAACCCTCGGTGAAAAGCCTCCCATTGCATGGTTCCCCAGAAATCGTCGATGAACAGGAAGCCCCCGCGCAGAAGATATTCCCGCAGGTTTTCAATCTCTTTTTCGGTTAAAGAAATCCCGCCGCTGCGGCCCACCTCCAGCATGTAAAGGAACGGGTATTCGAAGATTTTGTCATCATCCAGGCGCAGCACGATGGGGTTGCTGTTGATGTGTAGATTTGTCAGCCGCCTCACCCCGCGCAGAAAATTGTGATCCGCTGCCGGATAATCGACTGCCCAGGTGCTTCGCATTCCCCAGTAACCCCCGCTGTCATAGCCGCCGAAGCCTCCGCGGGCATTCTCATACTGAACCCGCACGAAGGTAAACTCGTCTCCCGCAGGTTCGATTTCCGCCTGAACCGGTTGTGCGAAAGTATCTCGGCAGAAGATGGCGGAAATCAGGAAGAAGAAAATCATCCCGATCAGGCGTTCTTTTTTTATCGGACGAAAGGGTGCCATGGCATCAAGGCTCCAGCGATTCGAGTAGAATGGTCTGCGCCCGCTCGAAGGTCGGGGCGATTTCGAGGGCGGAAAGCGCGCTTTCTCTGGCCTGCTGTTTTTTTCCCGCCCGCATCCATGCATCTGCAAGATCCGTATGCGCCTGGACCGGGTCCGTCGTGTCAAGCGCAAGCAACACGCGGTACTCGCGTACAGCCGTTTCGTAGGCGGCTTTCTCCATGGCAATGGCGGCAAACAACTTGTGCGTATCCACATCATAGGGGTTTACGGCAATTGCCCGCTCCAGGTAGTAAGCGGACCGGTCGTAATCTTTTCTGTTGTATGCGAGCCGGGCAAGCTTTATGCAGGCGTCAAGAGCGTGCTGGTGATATTTTACCAGCGCCTCCAGCTCGCGCTCCATCGCAGTCCCCTCCCCCTGCTGCTCGTAGATATCTGCCAGGATCAGTCGAGGATTCGGATTTTCGGCATACTCGGGGATTAGGTCGCCTGCGCTTCTCAAATGGTTTACCGCTTCCTCGAATTCCTTTCTCTGGTAAAAAATCATTCCCAGTCTGAAATGGGCCGAGAAATCACGCGGGTTTTCCGATATTCGTTTTTTCAGCGTCTCGACAGCCTCTGCGGGAAAGCCGTTTCCCCCTGAGAAAGATCGTACCGTTTGTCCGGAATCTTCCGGATGAACGTAGACGTTTAATCGACGTACCCGATCGTTTGTCCAGGTTGAAAATCCCGCTTCGAAGGAATCCAGGGATTCGTTGAATGCTTTTCTAAAGATCGGCTCCATCTCCGTTTCTGAAGCGTAGCCTTGAATCAGGTTTTTCAGCGCTTCGAATCCATACCGCGCCATGATGTATTCAACCACCAGCGAGGACTGGTAATAGGCGAAGCCGACATCCTCATGGGTCTGAGCCCTGGAAAATCCTTCGTTTAGCTGCCTTATGGGGAGCATCCGGCCCTCTTCTACGGCCTTGATCAGCTCCAGGTCCTGTTTCCGGCCCCACTCCGGCCTGCCCTGACGCTCCTCGAAGACCGAAATGCCTTCGGACAGCCACCGGGGCATGCGGTTCCGGGTCATCTGGAGCGTAATGACATGGGTAAATTCGTGCCAGAGGATTTCCTGCCAATTCAAGGACCCGGGCGGCTTGAAGGCACCGGGGGAGTCCATGGTAACCACGCCGCCGAAGCACACCCCCACAAGCGGGCCGATATCGGGCAAGCCCAGCGTGCGGGCCGAAAAATCCTCATGCTTGTCGAAAATTTCGATCAAAACAGGACCTTGCGGCGTAAAATCATACCTTTTCGTAAGGGTATCCCAACTCTCTTCAAGAAGCGGCTCCAGGTAGGGCCAGAGAATATCCGCGTCGGCTTTGGCCATTCGCACGATAAAGCGATCGGTCCTGCGGGTTTCGAAGCCGTCCAGCGTATCCAGGACCTCCAGAAGATTCAGGGCAAGGAAATTGAAGGGATCCTGCTTGAAGCCATGTTCCAGGTTGGTGCGGCCTTCTTCTTCGTTTCCCAGCCGCAGAAGGTTTGCACCGAGAACCGCATATGCACTCCAGTTTTTCGAATCGATGGCAACGGCCTGCCGCGCCAGCTCGACCGCTTCGGCAAAGCGATACTTTCGCCCGCAGATTTCTGCAATTTCCGTGTAAAACCATGAAATCCCGGGACTGAAAGCTTCCACCCACCGCCGGATGCGATCATAAGTTTTACGGTCGTCTTTCAGATAGGAAACGGAAGCCGAAAGCATTTTTGCATTCAGCGCCTCGGGATTGATCCTGAAAATCTTTTCCAGATAGCCTGCGGCGGTCTCGAAGCGGTCGTCTTCGATGGACATCCTTGCCAGTGTCTCCAGCGCCGAAACGTCGTAAGGATTGATCTCGAGCGCATCGCGGAGGATTTTTTCAGCCTCGTGGCCGCCCGAGATTTTTGCCATGCCCACAAGGGCCGGGACATACCTGGGATTTTGTTCAAGCGCCTTGCCGTAAGAGATGCGGGCTTCCGCAGAATTGTGTTTCTCCTGAAAGAGATCCCCCCAAAGCACCTGCGCCTCGAGGTTTTCCGGGTCCATCTGCAGCGCTTCCTGAAACAGGCGATTGGCGTCATGGTAGCTTTCAAGCGCCCGGGAGGCCGCGGCAGCCATGGCGATATCTTCTGCTTGCCATATCTTTCCGTCATTGTAATTGGCTACGGCACGTCTGAAATAGGAATCCGCTTCGGTGCTGCGGCCCCGCAGCGTGAGAAGCTTTCCATACTGAACGAGAATCCGGTTGGTCGCATCCGGGCCGCTTGCAGCCTGCGCCAGCAAACCGATCGCCTCATCCGATCGACCCGTCAATGCAAGAATTTCTGCAAGCTCGCTTATGATTTCGATTGCACGCGGCAATTCTTTCAGGGATTCCCGGCAGATCTTTTCCGCTGCTGCGTACTGCCCGGTGAGAATATGGGTCCGGATCGCCCCGACGATGCCTGCCACCCGGTCATCCTCACCGGCTTTGAGATAGGAAACGAGTGCATCGGAGTATCGGCCTGACCGGAATGATTTTTCCGCCTGATTCAGATAAGATTCGGCGGCAATCGCAGAGAAGGATTTCGGGCACAGCAGTGCGACGATAAGAGCGGTTAAAACGGGCAGCCGTCTTTGCTGGCAGCGCATTGGAATCTACTTGAAAATTTCCCCTTCCAGTCATGCAAAGTAAGATGGATGACAATGCTTGTCAATTCGTACCATGCTCCTTTTATCGATTCTCGCCGGACTGAAATCGTACGGGGATTCCGCCGGGCAACCGGATCTGAATCCGGCCGTCCGGCCTCCGGCTGGAGTTCACAAGGATTGCTGAGTTCCTTTACATTCCGCCGAATGCGTAATATTTTTCGTAAAAAACCTGGGGCATGAATGTGAAAGAAAACGGCAGAGGGGATTGCAAAATGGAATACGTCCGAAAAATTGATTTTGAAGCCATCGAAAAAAGCGCTGCCGATGAGCGCTTGACGCAGAAACTGCTCGATCATGCTACCGGCGCCAACAACTGCACGATCAATTGCATCAAGACCCCTGCCGGCGGCGGCTCCCCTGCAGGTCTGCACGTCCACGAGGTGGATCAGATCTTTTATATTCTAAGCGGCACGATGAGCATCGAAATCGAAACCCGCCGATATGACTGCGGCCCCGGTTCTTTGATCCTCTTTCCTGCAGGCGTTCCGCACCGCAACTGGAACAGCGGCAGCGAGCCGACGGTTCACCTGGCCTTCAAC
>QZKK01000018.1 GCA_003599475.1 Desulfobacteraceae bacterium | reverse complement strand
TCCCGAGACCGGGACGGGATCGGGAGGCGCGACATGCTCTGAGCATGCTTTTACTTCTGTTGGTTCTCCATGTACTTCCCTTGACCGCAGGATCTGTGATGGCCAGGTCTGGGCCAGGGATTGTCGAAAGCAAGGGAGAAAAATTATGGCTGATTTTTCAATCGAGGAAACGGAACATATCTCTCTTTGCGAGACTCTGGATCGCATTCTCAACAAAGGCGCCGTTATTTTCGGTGAAGTGGTGATTTCCGTTGCCAATGTGGATCTGATCAACATTGCACTGCAGGTGATGATCGGTTCAGTCGAAACGGTCCGGGGGGAAATGCCAATAAGTGGTTCTAATTCTCCTCCTATAAGACTTGGGATTAGAGCAGACAATGTCGGTAAATTAAAGATTGATGCTTGACGATTTGAGATTGGCGATTGAATCCGGTTTTGAGTCTTTCAATCAACAATCGACAATCCAAAATCAACAATCCAAAGTAACCGGAAGTTATGACCAATGAGCGCTGTGGAACAACCCAAAGTTGAATCCGAAACCCTTACCGATTTTGTCAGAGTTATGGACAAGAACGCCGTGCCGGCTCAATCGTTTCACGAAGTGAACGGCCGGCACGCACGAATCGAGCTTGATCCGGAAAAGGCAAAAAACGGGCTCGGTCAACTGGTGCTCACTCTAGTGAAAGTCATTCACGAACTCCTGGAACTTCAGGCGATCCGGCGAATCGACGCGGGATCACTTATGGATGAAGAGATTGAAAACATTGGGATGACGTTAATGCGGCAGGCCGAGGAAATCGACAGGCTCAGGAAAGTGTTTAACCTGGAGGAGGATGATCTCAACATCGATCTGGGGCCCTTGGGCAAACTGTTGTGATTGAGATTGAAACCTGTTTTAAGTTTTTCAATCACCAATTTAACAATCATAAATCAATATTCCAATCCGGAGGTTTTCGTATGTCCATTCAGCGCGCTGCACAGCATTCCATAGCGAGCACCAACATCGCAGACTTGCTCGAACGTATTCTGGACAGGGGAATCGTGATCGCCGGCGATATCAAGATCAGCCTGGTCGACGTCGAACTGCTGACCATCCAGCTTCGCCTTGTCATATGTTCCGTGGATAAGGCCAGGGAGATGGGCATGGACTGGTGGGTCAACAATCCCTGCTTCGCACGAGGGGCAAAAAATGATCAAGTCGTTGATTCCCTTGCCAGGATTGAGCGACGGTTGGAAAAGCTGGAGACGCCTGTTACGAAAGACTCTGGGAGTCATCCAGCACCCGGGGCCTGAATTTTCGACTGAGCTTGGCCAAAGTCCTTACATTGCGGAGTACGGAGGCAGAATAAAAATAACAACCAAATGAATAATATCAAACAAATCATTCTCAAAATGTCATCCAATATTCGCTCAAGCATTAAACTACCACATGGGGTATTGTTCCGAGAACTGCAGGAAAACGAGGAACAGTATCAGAGCCTGTTAGATGATGCTCCTGTGGGGTATTTCGAATACAATGTTCATGGGCGTATCACCCGTGTCAATAAAACGGAACTGGAGATGTTGGGCTATTCATCGAAGGAGGTACTCGGTCGACACCCGTGGGAGTTTGTTGTTGAACAAGAGGAATCGCGAAATCAGATGTCGTCTAAACTGGCAGGCAAGATGTTTCCTGACAAAGAATTCGAATGGAGCTACCGACGCAAGGACGGCAGCACCTTTTCTGCCCTATGCCGGAATCGGATCCTCCGTAATAAAGAAGGAAAAATTATTGGAATCCGTTCCATCACTCAGGATATCACTGATTTTAAGCGGATGGCGGCAGCACGGCGGAAGAACGAAGAACTCTACCGGTCCCTGTTCGAGAACATGCTGAATGGATTTGCATATTGCAAAATGATTTTTGATCATGGATGTCCGCAAGATTTCGTTTACCTTATCGTAAACAGCGCTTTTGAATCATTGACGGGATTAAAAAATGTTGTCGGTAAAAAAGTATCCGAAGTGATTCCTGGGATACGAGAGTCGGATAGGGAGCTGATCGAAATTTGTGGTAGGGTAGCTTTGGCCGGCAAACCCGAGAGGTTTGAAAAGTATGTTGAAGCTTTGAAGATGTTGTTTTCTATCTCGGTTTACTGTCCTGAAAAAGAATACTTTGTTGCAGTGTTTGACGTCATCACTGAATGCAAGCAGGCGGAGGCCGCGCTGCGGGAAAGTGAAGAGCGTTACCGAACCATCTATGACAATTCTTCGGATGCCCTGTTCATACAAGATTTCGAAGGCCGCTTCCTAGACGTCAACTGCGTTACCTGCGAACAGCTCGGATACACCGAAGAAGAGTTGATGGGAATGTCGGTGACGGACATCTATGCACCCGAGCATTCGGCATTGGAGAAAGATTGCTTTGAGGCGTTTAGGAAAAACGGCATTGCTATTTTTGAAACTGCCTATGTCGCCAAAGACGGCCGCAACATTCCGATTGAACTGAGCAGTCGCATCATCGAATACCGCGGCCATCCGGCCATTTTGAGTATCGCCAGGGATATCACCGAACGTAAGCGGGCCGAAAAGGAATTGCGAAAAAGCGAGCAACTTTTAAAAGATACTCAAGCGATCTCGAAAGTCGGCGGTTGGGAATATGATGTCGTCAATCGGCGGTTGACCTGGACGGATGAGGTGTATCGAATCTACGGAGTTGACGGAAGCTATGATCCAAATGAGATCCGGAAAGACACACATTTTTATCTCGGAGAGGATCAAGATATCATTGCGCAGGCATTCAATAATGCGGTTATCAGCGGAAAACCCTATGATCTTGTGTGCCGATTCAATTCAGCGGGCGGAGAACAAAAATGGGTGCGTACGGTTGGTAATCCGATTGTTAAAGATGGTAATGTTATAAAGGTTGTCGGGAGTATTGTAGACATCACCGAACAAAAAGAGGCCGCAGCCGAGCGCGAAAAACTGAAGACGGCCATCGAGCAGACTGCGGAGATGATCGTTATTACAGACGCCGAAGGGACGATCCAATACGCCAATCACGCATTTGAAGCAATCACCGGCTATACTAACGACGAGACAATCGGAAGGAATCCGCGCATTCTTAAAAGCGGACGGCAAGACGATGCATTCTACAAGGGCCTTTGGGACAGGATCCATACAGGGAACCGATGGACCGGGCGTCTCATCAACAAGCGCAAGGACGGTATTTTGTACACCGCCGAATGCTCCATTTCGCCGGTTAAAAACGAGAAAGGCCATATCGTAAATCTTGTGTGGATATCACGCGATGTCACTTCAGAGATAAATCTCCATGAACAACTGCGCCAATCACAAAGGATGGAAGCGATCGGCACCCTTGCCGGCGGCATTGCCCACGACTTCAACAATATTCTTTATTCCATCATCGGGTATGCTGAAATGGGCGTAGACAAAGCAGAGAAAGGCAGCAAGAGCGAAGAATACTTTAAGGAAATCTTGACCGGCTGTAATCGAGCGGCACAGCTTACAAAAAACATTCTTGCCTTTTGCCGTCAGGAAGAGCCGGTAATGAAACCTATCCGGATTCAACCCATCATCGATGAGATCTTTAATTTTATGCGTTCATCGATACCGTCGACAATCGAAATCATCAAACGCATCGATCCGGAATGCGGGCCTGTAATGGGTGACCCGGCTCAGATTCATCAGGTACTTGCCAATCTATTCACCAACGCATCTCATGCCATACAGAATGCGTATGCGTATGGTCATATAACAGTGGATTTAACGGAAACTGACATCGTGTCAGGTTATCATGTGTCTTTAAAACCGGGAAGATATATCCGTCTATCGGTCAGCGATGACGGTTGCGGTATAAAAAGCAAGGATATGGAACGAATTTTCGATCCTTACTTTACCACCAAGGAGCCGGGCAAAGGATCAGGTTTGGGTTTATCGATTGTTCAGGGGATTATTAAAAATCATAACGGGGAAATAATGGTATACAGCGAGCCCGGAAAAGGGAGCACGTTTAATGTTTATTTTCCAAAATTACTCGAAAATACCAATGAAATAGAAAATCAAATAGAAATATCAGTCCAATCTATACCAATAGGTAAGGAAAACATCCTGCTGGTTGATGACGATCCCTCTGTTGTAAAGATGCTGAACATGTTTTTGGAGGATATCGGTTATCGTGTCACAGCTTATGCCGACGGCCGGGAGGCGCTCGAAGAATTCCGTTTGAATCCTTCAAAATATGATGTAGTGATAACCGATATGACTATGCCGCAAATGGCAGGCGATGTGCTTTCGAAGGAACTGCTGAAAATCAGATCGGATATTCCGATAATCCTCTGTACGGGGTTCAATGAGTCCATAAACGAAGAAGCGGCAAAGGCCATCGGCATTCTGGAATTTATCATGAAACCTGTTGAGAAAAGGAAGATTGTCCAATTGATCCGTAAAGTCATCAATGGTTGATACCCGACATAATTTATGAAGGATTGTATTTAACAGTTCATCCTGCCGCCACCGATGTTTCAAAGATTTACTCATTTGAGATCTGTTGAATAACCGCACAAGAATTAGGAGGATCCTATGAATCGGGCCGTTATCGGAATATTGTCTTTTTTGGCTGGAGCAGCTTCTTTGTGCCTGTTTTTTATGCTTCAAAGGGTGTTCGCGGGTTCTCCATTATCACTGAACGATTACTGGATTCCCTTTATCTTTGGTGGTGTTGCCGGATTGATCGTTGAAAAATGGCGCTTTCAACAAAAAGACATGGAAAACGATTTGAAAAACAAGTATGCGGCATTAGAAAATAAACTTGAAGTGCAAAGAGCGGAACTGATGGGCTCCCTAAAAGAATTGGAAAAAAGTATAGAACGCCTGGAAAGTTCAAAGGATACAGTTGTTGAAGTAAAATCAACGACAAGAAAAAAACCGCTTATTCTCATCATCGATGACGATGATCAGATCCTAAGAATGTTAAGGGAGTTGCTTGAAGATTCAGGATATAGGGTCATTGAAGCACCGGATGGCGAAAAAGGATTGAGGCTCCAGTACGAAAGTCGGGCTGACTTGATTATTGTTGACATTATATTGCCTGGAGAAAAAAATGGCAAAGATCTCATTTTGAAAATTAAAAGAGACTTTCCCGATGTAAAGATTATCGCCATTTCAGGTGGAGGAGAGCTTATGGGTCCTGAGATGGACTTGAATATTTCGGCCAAGATGGGGGCGGACAGAGTATTTGCCAAACCCATTCCCAAAGCAGAACTATTAAAGACGATTAAAAAACTTTGCTAATGGAAGCTTAATTTAAAATTCAAGCGCCGCGCTCCGGGGTGAAAATTGGTCTATACGGAGACGGAAAAAGAAGGTGTCATTGGTTGATGCGTATTGCGGTTCGTTTCGATGTAGATTTAAAATAAAAAAATCGAGTGGGACCTGTTCCGGATGTACGTGAGCAAATACGAGATCGATAAATACCTGCCGATCACCTGAATAAAACGGCAGGCGTCCATGCTTTGCGCGGATCCTCTTCCGGATTCGCGTAACCATCGGGGATCTCCGTCCGAACAATTCCCCTAATTCCCTTGATTCCCTTGATTCACTTGACAAGCTCCGATGTCGCCGGTATTTAATACTGGGCTGAAGAAAACCTGTTTTCCCGCCTATATACCAAAAGAAAAAAGGGTTGATCGGATTTAACCTGGAAAGGAGGCTTATCGGAAAGAGATCCTTGTCCTAAACCGAATGAACTGCCGGTAAACGGCATCCAGTCAAAGAGCGCAACCCCATGGCAAAGGAAGGAGACCGACTATGACGTCCAAAAAAAATTTTTCCCTGCTGGTTCCGATTATCGCCGCCGCTGCTATTTTCAGCGTACTCCCTGGCGTGTGCCAAGCTGCCGATCCGATCAAAATCGGGGCATCGCTTTCTCTGACCGGAAAATATGCATGGACCGGGGAAAGGATGCACGAAGGGTATACCTGCTGGGAGAAGCTGATCAACGAAAAAGGCTACTCCCCGGGGATGAAGCAGCACGGCCACTCGGAGCCCGGACTCATCGACGGAAGGCCCGTCAAATTCATCATATACGACGACAAGAGCGACCCCGCCACCGGCGTCAAACTGTATCAGAAGCTGCTGACCTCCGACAAGGTCGATCTTGTCATGGGTCCTTACAGCAGCGCGGTGACCAAGGCGATTTCACCGGTGGTCGAGAGAGCCGAAATGCCGGCCGTCACCTGCGGCGGATCCGATCCGGGGATCTGGAAGGGCCGAAGCCTGAAATGGGTGGTCCAGGGCCTGCAGACAACCGACGAATACACGCCCGGGCTTGCTGAAATAGGCGCCGCAAAGGGAGCCAAAACCGCTGCCATCATCTTCGAAGATTCCTCCTTCCCCATCGCCCTGGCCAATTCCACCAAGATGCATCTGGAAAAACACGGGATCAAAGTCGTTCTCTTTGAAGGCTACCCCAAGGGAATTTCCGATTGGACGCCGATCTTAAGAAAAGCGGTGGCTCTAAAGCCGGACATCATCGGAATCGGCGCCTACGAACCGGATGCCATCGGTCTTACCAAAGCCGCCCAGGCAATCAAGGCCGACGCCAAATTGATGTACTGGACAGTCGGAGCCTATTCGCCGCATTACGCGGAATCGGTGGGCGATGCCTGCCTGGGGGTCATGTCCGAAGTGCTTTGGGACCCTTCTGCAAATACTTTGGGAAACAAAGAGTTTACCAAAGAGTTCCATCGGGTCATCGGGGTTCCCCCCGCCGAACAGCTGCAGCATGCCGCTATGGGCTTTTTCGGGTGCCAGCTGATGGAAATCGCCGTCAAAAAGGCGGGCTCTCTGGATCGCAAGGCAATCCGGGATCACCTCTTTTCCATGGAAGTGGAAACGGTTCTGGGTCCGTATAAAGTGGTGCCTTTAGGCTCTGAAGATTCGGGGCTCCAGGTAGCTGCGAAGGCATTCCTGGTGCAGTGGCAAAAGATCCCGCAGGGCGCGCCCAAGCCCGATGGAAAGGCCGTCGTCGGCAATTACGTAAGAGAGATCGTATGGCCTGAAAAGTTCAAATCAGCCGATCCGCTGTATCCGTTCCCCTCCTGGGATCGGTAGTCTCGGTGACAGCCGGAAACAGCCTGCCGGGGTCCATGCCGCGCCCGATGGAGGACAGGCATGGTTCACCGGCGGGTCCCGGCCGTTTGCCCGGCTGTTTTTCCCTCGTAAAGAATCCATGAGGTTACGAAAAGAGAGGCTGTATGCACTTTTTCGAGACTCTGATCAGCGGCATCCTGCTCGGTTCACTATATGCCCTCGCGGCTTCGGGGTTGAGCCTGGGTTTCGGGATCATGGGCATCATCAATCTTGCCCATGCGGAGCTGATCATGCTGGGAGCCTATGTCACATTCTGGCTGTGGTCTTTTGCGGGCGTAAATCCTCTCCTGACCATATTCGGATCGATGATCGCACTCTTTGCCTTCAGCCTGATCTTATACAGAGTATCGATTCGAAAAATCATCGGCGAGGAGCAGCTTGTCTCCCTGATCCTGACATACGGCATTTCCATCGTGCTCTGGAATTTCGCCCAGGTGGCCTTCACGAGCACGTTTCGATCGGTGGACTTTTCCGCGGGCACAATTACGGTTTCGGGAAGTCATTTTCCCGTCAACAAGATCCTGTCCTTTGTCATCGTCACGCTGGCGGTTATCGGCCTTCATCTGTTTCTCAAGTACGCAGGAATCGGAAAATCGATTCGGGCCGTCTCTCAGAACGCCACCATTGCAGCAATCAGCGGAATCAATGTGGAACGTACCCGGATGATCGGGTTCGGAATCGCCGGTTTACTGGCCGGGGTGGCCGGGAGCCTCATCGCCATCCAATGGGCCATTTATCCTCTCATGGGAGAGGATCTGATCCTTAAATGCTTTGCCATCGTCGCCATCGGAGGCATCGGGAGCCTGCCCGGCTCTCTTGCCGGAGGAATCATCCTGGGGTTGGCGGAAAGCATCGGCACCGGCTACTGGGATTCCACCATGGCAAACATCTTCGCTCCGCTGCTGCTGATTTTTACGTTTCTCTTCAGACCGCAGGGCCTCTTCGGTGTCGCGGAACGGGTTGATTAGGACCGGATCAGAATTGGATCGAACCAGAAGGAGTCGAGTATGAACGATTCGGTAGTATCGAATGCGGGAGATTCCTCAGCAGCCTCCTGGACAGGGAGCTGGAAACGGCTGCTGCTTCCGGTTGCCGGACTCTTCCTCATCGGTTTTTTGCTGCTGCCTTATTTTGCGAGCGCCTATATGGTCACCCTTTTTCTCATCATGTTCGTTTACATCGGGTACTCGACGGCATGGAATCTGATGAGCGGATTGACCGGGTACGTCAATTTTGGATTCGCCCTGTTTGTGGGGATCAGCAGCTATACGAGCGTTCTTTTGATCGAGGACCTGAAGGTCGCATGGCCGGTTGCCTGGATTGCCGGAGGGGCGGCTTCGGCGGCAGTCGCCTTCCTCTTGGGCTCTTTCATGCTCCGGCTGAGGGGTTCCTATTTTGCAATCGGCATGCTCGCCCTTCTGCTGGGGATCAAACTGCTCTTTACCAGCAAGTACCTGGCGCCGATCACCCGAGGAGGATACGGATTTCCGTTTATCGAACCGCTCAGCCTGAACATGATGTACTATGCCATATGTTTGCTGGCCCTGTGCAACATCTTCATCTCGTACAAGGTCATCACGTCCACCTTCGGGGCGCGATTGATCGCCATCCGGGAAGATGAGGAGGGGGCCGGTTCACTCGGAATCAACGCAACGAAAAACAAAATCCTCGCCTTCGCCTTGAGCGGTTTCTTAGCCGGAGTGATCGCCTCCGGGCACATCGCATTTCAGAACTATATCGAACCCGAATCCGCCTTCAGCGGGAAGTGGACCATCGTTCCGATCGTGATGGTCCTGCTGGGAGGCCCCGGAAGCGTATGGGGGCCGGTCATCGGGGCCGTCATACTGACCTTTGTAGAAGAGTTTCTCTGGTCCCAGTTTACCGGCTCATATATGATGATCTACGGAACCATCACGGTCCTTCTGGTGATGCTGATGCCGGGCGGCATGATCGAATGGCTCAAACATAAAGGTCGCTTGCCCAAAATCCGGGCGATTTGATGAGATTTCCCGGCAATCAGATCCGCAATCAACAGGCAGGAGGGGAGTCGATGGGTGAGGAAACCCGATTGAACGGTCTGCTCGAAGTCCAACATCTATCGAAGCATTTCGGCCGGCTCTGTGCCGTAAACGACATGAATCTGTCGATCCCGGCCGGTAAAATCACCGGACTGATAGGCCCCAACGGCGCCGGCAAAACGACGCTGTTCAATCTGATCACCGGTGTTCTGAAGCCGGACGAAGGCCGCATTGTCTTTGACGGAAAAGACGTCACCCGACTGAAGCCGTATCAGATTGCCCGGATGGGAATCGGCAGGAGCTGGCAGCTGATCCGCATCTTTTCCAAGATGACGGCAATGGAGAATCTGATGATTGCCGCCAACCTGAAACGGGGCGACCCGCAGGCATATGCAATGGAACTGCTCGATCTTTTCGGTCTTACAAAGGAAAAAAGCAATTACGCAGGGGAGCTTTCAACAGGCCAGCAAAAGATGCTTTCCATCGCCCGGATTCTGATGCTGGATGCGAGTCTTATGCTCCTGGACGAGCTGGCTGCGGGAGTCAACCCCCCCGAGCAGGATAAAATGATGGAAGTGATTCATAAGCTATGTGATCAGGATAGGAAAACCTTCTTTATCATCGAACACGACATGGATGTGATCATGGGGCATTGCGACCGGGTTATCTGCATGAACTTCGGCGAAAAGATCGCGGAAGGAACCGGTCCGGAGGTTCAAAATGACACCGGGGTCATCGAAGCCTACTTTGGTGCTTGAAGCAACGGGAGTTTCATCGATGGCGCAAAACGGATATATGGTTGAAGTCGACAGGCTGGTTTCCGGTTACGGGAAGAAAATGATTTTGAACGGCATTACGGTAAATATCGAAACAGGGAAAATCACCACGCTGATCGGCAGAAACGGCGTCGGGAAAACGACTCTATTGAACACGCTGATGGGGATCCTGAAGCCTTCGAAAGGTCGGATACGCTATCGGGGAGAAGATATTTCCGCCGCCAAACCGCATCAGCTCGTCGAATTGGGGATCTCCTATGTCCCCCAGGGGAAATCGGTTTTTCCCCACATGACCGTCTCGGAGCACTTGGATATCGGGGCCTGGGTGATGAAAGACCCCAGGGTGAAAGCGTCGATGTCCGATACCATTCATAAGCTCTTTCCCAGATTGAAGGAACGATCCAAACAGAAAGCGGGTACGCTCAGCGGCGGCGAGCGCCAGATGCTGTCGATTGCAAGGGCGCTCATGTCCAGGCCGAAGCTCCTGCTGCTCGATGAGCCCTCTTTCGGTCTTGCTCCCAAAATGGTCGATGCCGTCTTCAGGAGCATCATCGAGATCAACAGGGAAGGGGTCACCATCCTGGTCATCGAGCAAAACGCCAAAAAGGCCCTCGAGCATTCGGATTTCGGCTATGTGATGGATATGGGAAAGATCGTTCGCCAGGGAAACAGCCGGGACCTGCTCTATGACGAGGAAATCAAAAAAGCCTATCTAGGAGGTCGAAGAGGAACATGAAACATCTGCCCATCGTAGAAGCGGAAGGAAGCCCCTTTGAAATCGGACTGCAGCATGGACGCCAGTCGGCGGCTGCCGTCCGCACCAATTTTTCCTATTACCTGAATCTCTGGAATCATTACTGCGGGGTCGAAAAGAATACCGTCCTGGAAGACGCCAGGATCTTTCTGCCCTATATCGAGAAGCTCGACGGCGAATTGATCGAAGAGCTCAAAGGAGTGGCCAAGGGCGCCGAGATGCAGTTTGAAGAAATTCTGGCCTTGAACGCCCGCTGGGAGCTCAACTATGCCTACCTGTTTCCGAAGGAAGCCCTGGAAGGGTGCACCGCGATCGGGGTGACGGCAGAAGCTTCAAGCGACAGGCATATGTACATCGGGCAGAACTGGGACTACAAGCCGGGGGTCGAAAAAAGCTGCATCCTTTTGCGCATCCGCCAGAAGCACAAGCCCGATATCGTCATGCACACGGAGGCCGGTCTGATCGGCCACAAGGGATTCAACGCTTCGGGCATCGGAATCTGCATGAATTTCATTCGCTGCGATCGGGATGCGTTCAGACCCGGGGTTCCCGTCTGGCTCAAAGTCCGCAGCCTGCTCAACTGCAAGAATCTGTCGAAGTGCCTGGGAATCCTCATGGATCACGAAGGGCCGAATTCGGCAAATATTCTCATCGGGCACAGGGACGGAGAGGTAATCGATGCGGAATGCACCCCGGACGACATTCATTTCCTTTACCCGAAAGACGGCGTTCTGACCCACAGCAACCATTTCATGTCTTCAAATTTCAAGGCCAAGGATATCGGCAGGTCCCTGGTGCCGGATAGTGTCATCCGAAGCGAACGGGCCGGCAGGAAACTGACCCAAAACAGAGTCAGTCTGAACCTTGAAGCCATGAAATCGGTGCTGGCGGACCACTTCGACTACCCGGATTCCATTTGCCGCCATCGGGATGGCTCCGTAAACCCGCATGCACAGTGGGAGACGCTGACTTCGCTGGTTATCGATCTGACCGAAGGAAAGATGCACTACACGGAAGGTCCGCCGTGCAGTCATCCATACAAGTCCATCGCGATTGATGGATGAAACGCAAATCTCGTGAGGGTGGGCGGGCCCTTCGGGGGAATAGA
>QZKK01000180.1 GCA_003599475.1 Desulfobacteraceae bacterium | reverse complement strand
AATCCGAAACAAATCCGAATGATAAAAATCAAAATCTTCCAAACCCGCAGCAAGCGGAGAATCGATCAGGTGCAGACCGTCTGGGCTTCTCGTTTGGAACATTGGGTTATTCGGATTTCGGATTTGTTTCGAATTTCGGGATTCGAATTTCGAATTCAGAAATCCCTGAGATCCATGCAAAGACATGGATGTCTTCACGGAAGGGTCTCAGGGGGGAGGGTTCGCCTTGAATCCACCGCTTTTATCTGCAAGAGGGTTGAAAAAATATTTTTCGGTCCGGAAGGGGCTCTTTTCGAGCACCTGCGCCCGGGTGCTCGCGGTGGACGGGATCGATCTAACCATCCACAGGGGAGAGACCCTGGGGCTGGTAGGAGAAAGCGGGTGCGGCAAGACCACCGTCGCCAAGGTCATGATCCGGGCGATCCCACCCACTGCGGGCGAGGTGATCTTCGAGGGGAAAAACATTTTCACCCTGCCCGCAGGCGAGATGCGGCGATTGCGGAAACGGATCCAGATGGTCTACCAGGACCCCTATTCGTCCCTCAATCCGCGGATGAAGATCGGAAAGCTGATCGGTGAGGCGGCCGTGGTCCATAAGATCGACACTCCCGGGCAGATCGAGCAGAAGGTCCTTTCCATCCTCCAGCGGGTGGGGCTTCCTGCGGATTCGGTAAACCGGTTTCCCCATGAGTTCAGCGGTGGGCAGCGCCAGCGGATCGGAATCGCCAGGTCTTTGATTCTGGATCCCGAGCTGATCATTCTGGATGAACCGGTTTCCGCCCTCGATGTCTCCATCCAGGCTCAGGTGATCAACCTGCTGTCGGATCTGCAGGCCGAGTTTCGATTTTCCTATCTTCTGATTTCCCACGACCTGAGCCTGGTCAAGCACATCTGCGACCGCGTGGCCGTGATGTATCTCGGGAAGATCGTGGAAGAGGCCGAAACGAGAAGCCTTTACGGGATGCCCCGGCACCCCTATACCCGGGCGCTGCTTTCGGCAATTCCCGTTCCTGCACCGGGCATGAAGCGGAAGCGGATCATTTTGAGCGGCGACGTGCCGAGCCCGGCCGATCCTCCTTCGGGCTGCCGGTTTCATACCCGCTGCCCGGAAAGGATAGAAATTTGCGAAACGGTCGACCCCGCATTTAGAGATACGGGGGACGGCCATTGGGCAGCCTGTCATCTGAATTAGAACAGGCGGCTGCTCATAGATAAACGGCGCCACCAAGACACGAAGGCACGAAGAGGGAACATTTCAAAATTCTTCAGAGAGCATCGAGAACTTAGTGTCTTTGCGCCTTAGTGCTTCGACGCGCAATTATTGTGACGTATTATCAGGCACTGGGTAGATTTAATTGCTTGCTCGGCACTAAGTCCTGAGCAAGTAAATTCGTCAACGGATTTATGCGCCGATGGACTTAGTGGCGGAAATTCCGTAAACCGAAACTCAGAAAGGAGAAAGAGAATGCGCAAACGGAATCTTATTACGGTATTCTGTCTATTCCTTGCCGCCGGCATGCTGCTTGTGCCCGGGCCGGCTGGAGCCAAGGGCGCGAATCAGGTCGTCATCGGACTCAACTCCGATGCGAGGTCGCTGGACCCGGTGCTCACCATGGATGCCACTACCATCCGGGTGCTCCGGCACATCTACGATGCCCTCTTTTTCCGAGACCGGAACATGAAAGTCATCCCGGAGCTGGCAGAATCGTATGAATTCGACGACAATCTGACCTGGGTGATCAAGCTGCGAAAAGGGGTCAAGTTCCACAACGGCGAGGTTTTCAACGCGGAGGCGGTAAAAACGACCATCGAATTCGTGCTGAAGCCGGAAAACAAGGCCATCACGCGGACCCTGGTGGACCGGATCGAAAAAATCGAAATCATCGACGACTACACGATCAAAATCATCACGAAAAGCCCGTTTATCACCCTGCCTGAAAATCTCATCGAGGTTTTCATCGCCCCGCCAAAGCTGGTAAAAGAAAAGGGAATGGCCCACCTGACCGCAAACCCGGTGGGAACCGGCCCCTACAAGCTGAAGAGCTGGGCCAAGGACCGGGAAATCCACCTGGTCAAAAACGACGAGTACTTCAAGGGGGTCCCCGCCATCGACGAGATCGTGGTCAGGGTCATTCCGGAAGTGGGGCCGAGGGTGTCTGCCCTGGTGGTGGGGGAAGTCGACCTCATCCCGGATGTGCCGCCGCACCTCATCCCGCAGGTCGACGGCAGCGGGGCGGCCAAAGTCAAAGGCGTTCCCGGCCGGCGCATCATCTTCATCGCTCTGGACAACGTAAACGAAGGCCCCATGCAGGATGTGCGGGTGCGGCAGGCGATGAATTACGGGGTGAACGTGGACGAGATCATCCGGACCGTGATGGAGGGTCAGGCCACCCGGACTCCGGGGCCGCTTACCCCCATCAACAGCGGGTTCGATCCCACTTTGAAGCCGTACCCCTACGATCCGGACAAGGCCAAACAGCTCCTCAAGGAGGCCGGCTACGAGAAGGGGCTCAACCTGACGCTTCACGCCTGCCAAGGGAGGTATCTAAAAGACAAGGAGTACGCCCAGGCCGTGGCTTCACAGCTTTCGAAGATCGGGGTCAACGTGCAGGTGAAGTTCTACGAATGGGGAAATTATCTGCAGCATCTCAGAAGCCGGAAGCTTCCCAACGGAAAATCCGGAAACGTCCTGAGCGATTTCCATCTCAACGGCCGTTCGGACCGGGAGCTCGAGGGGGGGATCATGTACGCCTGGTTTAAGTCCGGCGCCTCGTGGGTGGCCTTCACCGATCCCGAGATCGACAAGGAGCTCGATGCGGCAATCGAAATTGTAAACCGCGAGAAACGGAAGGAAGCATTCGACAAGCTGCAGCGGCAGATCCAGGCGGCGGCCCCCTGGATTTTCCTCTGGGAGCAGCACGACCTCTACGGGGTAAGCGACCGGCTGGTCTGGGAGCCCCGGGCGGACGAACAGCTCTACCTTTTCGAGGCCAAGGTAAAGAAATAGACAAGGCAACCTCCTTACCATCGATACGGACCATGACGCGATTCATCCTGAAACGACTGCTGGAAACCATTTTCGTGCTGTATCTTGCCCTGACCGCCGTGTTCGTCATGGTCCGTCTTTCCGGGGATCCGGTCTTGCTGATGGTGCCGGCCGACGCCACGCCCGAATTCATCGAGCAGTTTCGAAAGGAGATGGGATTCGACCGGCCCCTGATCGTCCAGTACGCAGCCTATATCGGCGGAGCCGTCCGGGGAGATTTCGGGCGGTCCCTGCGCCAGCAGGCAGGCGCCATCTCGCTCGTGCTGGAGCGGGTGCCCGCGAGCCTTCTCCTGACGGCTGCGGCCATTTTCCCGGCGGTCTGCGTTGCGCTTCCCATCGGCATCCTCTCCGCCCGCCGGAGAGGGGGGATTATCGACCGGCTGGGGACGATCCTTGCGGTGCTCGGGCAGTCGGTGCCCAACTTCTGGCTCGGTCTGATGCTGATCCTCTGTTTTTCGGTGATGCTCCGCTGGGTCCCGACCGGCGGAATGGGGACCTGGCGGCATCTCATTCTTCCTGCGGTCACCCTGGCGGCCTATTCGCTTGCCCGGATCACGCGGCTTACCCGCTCCAGCATGATCGAGGTGCTCCAGTCCGACTACATCCGGACGGCCAAGGCAAAGGGGCTCGGAGAGGGAAAGATCCTGCTGAAGCATGCGTTTAAAAACGCAGCCATTCCCATCATCACCATCACCGGGCTGCAGATCGGCGTGATTTTCGGCGGTGCGGTCATCACCGAGACGATCTTTTCCTGGCCGGGGCTGGGAAGGCTTGTGGTCCAGTCCATCAGCTTCAGGGACTATCCCACGGTTCAGGCCTCGATTTTCGTGATCGCCGGGATGATCTGCCTGATCAACCTTGCGGTGGATATCCTGTATGCCATGGTCAACCCGGAGATCCGCCTCGAGAAAACGATCGGATAAGTTATGAAGGGGACGCTGCGAAAAATCCTGGACAACGGGATTACGCTCACTGCCGTGGGGGTACTGGCTGCCGTTTTCTTCATGGCCCTTTCAGCCCCCCTGATCTCCCCCTACGATCCGGCAGTCGGAGAGCTCGGGGACCGGCTCCTTCCTCCGCTCAGCCAGGGGCATCTTTTCGGAACCGACCCCATGGGGAGAGATCTTCTCACCCGGGTGATCTACGGCGCCAGGATTTCCATCATCGTGAGCCTGGCGGCGGTTTTTCTGGCCGGCTGCTTCGGCATCCTGGCGGGGCTGGTCTCGGGGTATTACGGCGGGTGGGCGGACCGGATCATCATGCGGATCGTGGATGTCCAGTTGAGCTTCCCTTTTGTGATTCTCGCGCTTACCATCGCGGCGGTGCTCGGCCCCAGCCTCCGGAACATCATCATCACGCTGGCGGTCTCGAACTGGGTGCTCTACGCACGTCTGGTCCGGGGGGAGGTCCTGGGGATCAAGGAGAAGCAGTTCGTCCAGGCGGCATTCACGGTGGGACTCCCTCACCGGCGAATCATGGGCGCCCATATTCTTCCCAACGTGGTGGCGCCCGTCATCGTGCTGGCCTCCCTCGAGGTGGGCAGGATGATCATCACCGAGGCGGCCATCAGTTTTCTCGGCTTCGGCATCCAGCCCCCGACTGCAGCCTGGGGAAACATCCTCAGCGAGGGGAGGGACTACATGACCACGGCCTGGTGGCTGACGGTCTTTCCGGGCCTTGCCATCGTAGCGACAACCCTTGCCGTCAATATCGTTGGGGATGTCGTCAGGGACAGGCTGGATCCCAAGTTGAGGCTGCAGTAGAGCGAGAGGTCAGAAGTCAGAAATCAGAAGTCAGAGATCGGAAAGGGCGAGAAGTCGCGAGCCTGAAGTCAGAAGTCGGAAGTCAGACGGCAGATGACAGAGGGCAGACGACAGACGACAGACGAACGTGCAACGTGCAGCGACTAATCAATGTGCAACGTGCAACGACGAATCTACTCGACCGCCGGATTGAAAGGAAAATATCAGATGCACAAGGAAAGACAGGCACGTATTCGAAAGCGGATGAAAGAAGGGGGAATGGATCACCTGGCGCTTTTCATCGGCTACAGCCTCTATTACTTTACGGGATTAAAGATGCTGGCCCATGAAAGGCCCATGCTTTTCATCATCAGTCCGGGTGAGGAAAACGCAGCATTTCTCGCCAATATCGAAGCCGACAGCGTAAAAGCGGTCCTTACGGAACCATGCAAAATCTACCCTTTTACGGACGAGGCCGGCTATGAGCACGTCTTTGCCGGGCTGAGCAAAGACCTCGGGCTTGCCGGCAAGACCATCGGCATCGAGTACCTGGGGATGCGGATTCAGGAGTATGAGATCATCAAAAGGCATGCGGCGGGTGCGGCCTTCGTGGATGCCACCGATGCGATCGCCGAGCTCAGGATGTGCAAGGACAAAGGCGAAATCGAAAACATGCGAAAAGCCGCCGAAATCACGGAAAAGGCGCTGGAAGCGGCCCTTCCGGTGATCCGGCCGGGGGCTACCGAAAAGGAGGTCTACAAGGAGCTCAAGATTCAGATGCTTAAGCATGGGAGCGGCCAGCTCTGGAAGCAGCCGATCGTAACCTCCGGCCCGCGCACCGCTTTCCCCCATTCCAAGGTCTCGGATCGGGTAATCCGGTCCGGCGATCTGGTGATGATCGATACCGGCGCAAGCTATGGCGAGTACATCTGCGATCTCACACGAACATTTGCCGTGGAAAAGGTAGAAGATGAGTTCAGGAAGGTCTTTGATATCGTGAGGGAAGCAAACGCCGCTGTGGAAAAGAACGCAAAGCCGGGTATGAATGCAGAAGAGGTGGATCGACTGGCCAGAGACGTAATCGAATCAAAGGGGTACGGAAAACAATTCATCCACAGGCTTGGCCACGGCCTGGGGCTGGAGGGGCATGAACCCCCCTACATGGTGCGGGGAAACAAGCTGAAGCTTTTACCCGGGATGACCTTCACCGACGAGCCCGGTGTTTATCTCGCCGGCCGGGGGGGCATCCGGATCGAAGACGACGTCGTGGTGACCGAATCCGGCCTCGACTACCTTACCGGATTCTCCCGGGAGCTGATGGTCCTCGGCTAGCCGAAATCAGAATGCCGCAAACGAGGCGGGTGGGAAGCAGAAGGGAGACGGAAGAAATGACGATTTTCAAGGATTCATATCTAAAGGAGGTTTCATCCCGGATCCTGCATGCGACCGGCATGCCGCTTGAGGATGCCGGAAAGGTCGCCGGTTACATGGTTTCCGCAAACCTTGCCGGACATGATTCACACGGGGTCATCCAGACCCTGAACTATGTCGATCGCATCCAAAAAGGCCATCTCGATCCCAAGACATCCATCGAAATTCGATCCGAAAGCCCGACTTCGGCCATAGTCGACGGGAACTGGGGGTTCGGCTACATCGTAAGCTCCAGTGCGGTAGAAGTGGCAATCGAAAAGGCCGAGAAGAATCATGTGGCCGCTCTCACCATCTTGCGGCAGGGGCACGTCGGAAGGCTTGCCAATTACACCACGGCCCTGGCCGGAGCCGGCATGATCGGCCTGATGACCTCAGATTCCGGCCACTCGAAGAAATGGGTGGTTCCGTTCGGAGGAAGCGTCCCCTGTCTGGGGACTAACCCCATTTCGATTGCCGTTCCGAGCAATCAGCAGGGGCCTGTTTTCGTCGACATGGCCACAAGCGTGGTCGCCCAGGGAAAAATCGCGCTGGCAAGAAGCAGGGGGGAGAAGGTTCCTTTCGGATGGATGGTCGACTCCGAGGGGAGTCCCTCCACCGATCCGAACCTGTTTGCAGCCCTTCTTCCTCTCGGAGGCGACCAGGGGTACAAGGGATATGGTCTTTCGTTCATGATCGAGATCTTCGCAGGGATCCTGACCGGCATCGGATACGGGATCGACCCTTCCGGACGGCACAACGACGGCTGTCTTCTCTTGGCCGTAAAGGTGGATGCCTTCAGGCCTCTGGAGGATTTCAAAAGAGAGGTCGACGACTTCATCTCTCAGATCAAAAACACGCCTCCGGCAAAAGGATTCGAAGAGGTTTTGTACCCGGGCGAGATCGAATGGCGGACCGCCCAACAGCGGCTGAAAAGCGGAATCTTCATCGAGGATGCCACCTGGGACGGCCTGCAGCGCTTGATGGACGATTACGGAATAAAAATTGAACAGGAGGGGTGAACTGCGCCCACCATATTCCCTGGCTGCGGCCACGTTTCCTGAGCTGTAGACGTCCGAGCCGAGGTTTGCCCCCGGTTGATTTCGGCGATCAGCCAATGGGCGTCGGGCGCAAGGCGCTTGAAGGAGATGCGCACAGTCGGCCGGGGGTGCCGTCGATCCTGAAACGGTTTCGAGCGAGCTGCTTCACATGGATGGAAAGGTGGGTGGTGACGCGGGGCCCACACCCGACCAGGGCTCGAGGAGGGCGGCAATGAGGATTTCACCCATGCCTTCCAGGATTGGTAAAGGGCCGGGCGTCGATGCCGTCGTCGTTGGTGAGGATGATTTTCATGCTACGAGCCGGGTTAAACCTTGAGCGCACCTTGCCTTGACGCATGTATCAGGATGTTCCCTACCTTCTCCCTTTCAAGGATTCTTTGCACTAGAGGCGTTTCCCGGGCCTAACCGCTACTCAGCGCAGAGATCGGAACCGCATGGAGGTTCTCCCCGAACGGTACGATCTGATTTCCCGTATAGATAAGAATACCCCGGATGAACTTATCCCCAAGATGCTCGCGCAGGACTTTGAGCCCAGAAAAATCCCTTGGCGATGGGCTAGCCGAAAGCTTGGTCTCAACCCCGACAACCTTACCGCCACTGCCTTCAATGACGACATCCACCTCATGCCCCGACTGTGAGCGGAAGTGGTATAATCCGACGGGTTCTTCCGACCATGAGGCATGTTTGAATAGCTCAAGGACAACGAAGTTCTCAAACACCCTCCCGGCAATTTCGCCGCCGTGCCGCAGCGCGTCTTCATCGATGCCAACCAAATGACAAGCAAGCCCCGTGTCTACCATATAGAGCTTTGGAGCCTTCACCAAGCGCTTTCCAAGGTTGGACGACCAGGCTGGAAGTGTCAGCACAAGAAAAGTCATCTCCAGAAGTGTCATGTAACGAGACAAGGTGCTGTTGGGGATGCCGCTGCTTCTTGACACCTCCGATTGGTTGTGCAAGGTGGCTGTCCGACTCGCAAGAAGCTTGAGAAGTCTTGGCACGGCTGCAAGGTCCTGGATTTGAGCAAGGTCCCTGATATCCCTGTCAAGGATTGTTGTGATGTAGGACTCGAACCAAGCATGCCTCCGCCGATGAGCCGCTCTCTGCACTGGCTCGGGAAATCCACCGGCTGCAATGCTTGCTGTGAGGTCAAATCCGAGATCCGGATGGAAACGGTGCGGGCCCTCTCTGCCGAAGAAGGCGTCTATGATGTTCTCGCCGCCGCCCTTCATTTCCCCCATGGAGAGAGGCCAAAGGGTCAATACTTCCATCCTCCCTGCCAGTGCATTCGCAACCCTTGGGATGGTTAAAACATTCGCGGACCCGGTCAAAAGGTAACGCCCAGCCACACGGTTGTGGTCCACGTCCTCTTTGATCGCAAGGAAGAGGTCTCCGGCCCGCTGAGCTTCATCGATCACCACAGGTTTTTCAATGCCGCCAATGAACCCCGCGGGATCGGTGATAGCGGCGGAAAGAGCTCCAGCATTATCCAGAGTCACATAGCGGGCCGGATAGGGTCCATCTGCGATCTCACGGACGAGGGTAGTCTTTCCTGTTTGCCTTGCTCCACGCAGAAAAACAACAGGTGTATCCGACATGGCTTCCAAGATATTTTTTAGAATATTTCGCCTGTACATGGTGAGATATTTACCAGTGAATGGTAAATTTGTCAAAAATCTTCCGAGGAATCAAGCCCTTCCTGGATTGGTTGATGGCATCGGCGCTCCTGTTGTTGGGTGCTTAACGTGATGCAGCTTCTGCCTCCTCTTGCCCATGAGCGCATGGCTTCGATGGGGGAAAGCTTTTTGGGGTTCTTTTTTTACAAAACCTTCAATCAAATCAGCACGGCCGTCCTCGAAATAATGGACATCGAAAGCGGCGATCATCCGTGAATCATGGGGTCGAATCATGGGACCGATTCATGGGGGCCCCGGGATCATATTCCCCGTTCCTCGACGAATGCCGCAAGATCCGCGACCCGGCAGGAATAGCCCCACTCGTTGTCGTACCAGGCCACGATCTTGGCCATGTCCTTCCCGAGAACCGAGGTGAATTCTACATCGATGATCGAGGAGTGGGGATTTCCCTTGAAGTCCGACGAGACCAGGCTTTCCTCCTCGCAGGCCATGATCCCCTTCAGCTCGTTTTGCGCGGCTCGTTTGAGCTCGGCTCGAAGCGATTCCGTATCGGCCGGCTTTTCAAGCAGTGCAACGAAATCCACGATCGAGACCGTAGGAGTCGGGACCCTCAAGGAGTAGCCGTCGAATCGGCCGGCCAGCTCCGGGATGACCAGAGCCACCGCTTTGGCGGCGCCCGTCGAGGTTGGAATGATGTTTAAAGCCGCAGCCCGGGCCCGCCTGGGGTCCTTGTGGGCCAGGTCCATGAGGCGCTGGTCCGCCGTGTAGGCATGAACCGTAGTCATCAGACCTTTTTGGATGCCGAAAGCCTTGTGGACGACAAAGGCCGGCGGAGCCAGGCAGTTGGTCGTACACGATGCATTGGAAAGGATATGGTGCCGCTCCGGCTGGTAGGCCGCGTCGTTTACACCCAGGACTACCGTCAGGTCTTCCTCTTTGGCCGGAGCCGTGATGATCACCTTCCGGGCCCCGGATTCCAGATGGACCCCTGCCTTGGGGCCGGTGCGAAAAAGCCCCGTGCTCTCTACCACGATCTCGACTCCCTCCTCTTCCCATGGAATCTCTGCGGGGTCCCGGAAGGAGAAGCTTCGCACTTTCCGGCCGTCGATCACCAGATGGTCCCCGGTGGTGCCCACCACCCCCGGATATCTTCCATAGTTGGTGTCGTATTTAAACAGCCTGGCGTTTGCCTTCACGTCGAAAAGATCGTTGACGGCAACGACCTCCAGCCGTCCGGGATGACGTTCCAGGACAGCCTTCATGACTTGTCGGCCGATGCGGCCAAACCCGTTGATGCCGATTCTCGCCATATTCACCCCCTCTGGTATAAAATCCGAAATCCGAAATCCGAAACAAATTCAGAACCCAAAATCCAAACAACATAAGCATGTATAATTGTAACCGTTCACCGGTTCAGCGTTAAAAGGTTAAAAGGTTGGTTGATTTCAATGTCTTAAGACTCTATTCAGGACTCTTGATGTTTTCCAATGATTTAGGCCGAAAACCTGTAAACCAGCACAGTTCTGAACCTCTGAACCTTGAACCTTTGAACCCCTGAACGCTTGCGTCATTGATCGTCCAGCCGGTACTCATGAGCCACCAGAAGATCGAAATCCCTGCGCAGGGCCTGGTGCAGCTTGGCATTCTCCAGGGCGATTGCGCTCAGGTTGGCGACGGCCTCCATGAAACGGACCTCTTCTTCCTTGAATTCGCGTTCCGTGGCCGAGTAGCCCCGCAGCACGCCGATGGCGCGTTTTTCCTTCATGAGCGGGACCACCATGACCGACTTGATCCCCTCGGCTTTCGCCTTGTCTCCGTACTGGAAATCCGGATCCGTCTGGGCGTTTTTCAGCAGGATGCTTTTTCCCTTGAGGGCCTTCTGGTCCAGGCCGCTCTCCTTGACCAGCACCGGCCCTTTCCGGATGTAGCCCTCGGAAAGCCCGTGCTGGGCGCCCATCAGGAGCTTCTTTTTCTTGGAATCGAGCAGGCGCAGGGAGCAGGCTTTCAGGTTCATGGTGTCCGCCACCCGGTTCACGATCTCATCGAGCGCCTTCGACGGCGAAAGGGATGCATTGATCACCTTGGCCACCTCGTAGAGAGCGGAAAAATAGTCGATCTTCTTTGCCGCCATGGATCACCTCCTGGGGTTTGGGTGAGAAAAATGGTTTGAAAATAATGGTCACCGTTCATTCCATCCTACGTCGGCATCGGCCGGGTTCGGCCCGGATGTCGGCTTCCCCCCGAATTGAAGACAGCAGGGCATCGGGATCCCCGTCCTTGGTGAAATGGCACGATGCTCCGGCCTCCATCATTGCATCGGCGGCTTTCCCCCCCATTTCGAACATGGACAGGCCGATGATGCGGATGTGGGGAAATTCCGAATGAATGATCCGGGTCGCTTCCAAGCCGGTCATTTTCGGCATGTCGATATCCATCAGGATGACATCCGGCTTCAGCTTGCGTGACAATCGAACGGCGGCTTCTCCGTCCGATGCCTCGCCGATGACTTCGAAATCCGGATGCGAGTCGAGCATTGTCGAAAGCCCCCGGCGGACCACCCGATGGTCGTCCGCAAGAAGGACCCGGATCCTGTCTTCGGACTTCTCCGGGGCAGGGGGTTTGGGTTCGGCGATGATTTTTTCGATTCCCTTTTCATCTTTTGCCATCTTTTCGAGGGGAATGAGCAGAGAGAAGGAGGCTCCCCTGCCGGGTGCGCTCTCAATCTCCAGACTTCCGCCCAACAGCGTCAACCGCTCGCGAATACTGAAAAGTCCGAAGCCGGCGCCGGATTGTGCTTTTTCCCACATGGTATCCGGATCGAACCCGAAGCCCTGATCGATTACAGACACGTGCAATCGGTTTTCTTCGTCACGGAACATTTCGACCCTTGCCGAATTGGCTCCTGCATGTTTCACCACATTGAACAG
>QZKK01000131.1 GCA_003599475.1 Desulfobacteraceae bacterium | reverse complement strand
AAGAAGCAGCCCTGCGGGTTTATCACGCTTTGAAGAAAGAGGGGCTGCCCGCGGGCAGGAAAGAGGTTTCTGCAATCGTCGGGCGGGATGTCGACTCCCTTTCGGAAACCGGTGTTTCCAGCGCTGCCGTCGAATCGGTTGCCGAAAACCTGGTGGACGGGGTCATTTCGCCGATTGTTTACGCGGCTTTGGGGGGAGCACCGCTTGCCATGGCCTTCAAGATGGCAAGCACGCTCGATTCGATGATCGGGTATAAGAATGAAAGATACCGGCTCTTCGGAAAGGCTGCTGCCCGGATCGACGACGGCTTGAACTTTCTGCCCGCCCGGCTGTCGGTGCCCATGATCTCCCTTTCCGCAAAAATCCTGTTCGGAGAGGGAAAACCCGCATTCAAAACAGCCGTGCTGGAAGGGGCCCACCATACCAGCCCCAACGCAGGCTACCCGGAGGCCTGCTTCGCCGGAGCGCTTCGTGTAAAATTGAACGGGCCGGGCATCTACGGCGGAATCCGGGTGGAAAAACCGTTTATCGGAACCGCATTCGAGCGTCCGGATGCCGGACACATCCGGAAAGCATGCGACCTGATGATTCTTTCCGCCTTCTTTTCGCTGGCTGCAGTCGTCGGGCTGGAATGGATCCTGGGGGCGATTGCGGGGGCCGCCAATCCATAGCCGAGTCGAACTTGGACGACAACCGATCAAACTTAAAAGCGTTCAGTGTTCAGCGTTCAGCGTTCAGGAATGAAAACTCTCAAGAAGTTTCATGCTTGATCAAATGCCGCAAGCGGCACGGCTGGGCTCGTGTGTTGAAATGTTTGAAGGTTTCGGATTGACAATCATTTTTGGATATGAAATACGATCTTCTATTGTCTCCCCTGTTGAACACCAAACGATCTTTACGAAAGGAGAACCTTATGAAACGGATGCGGGGTTTTGTTATTTGCGGAGCATTGGCGACTTTGCTCGTATCGCTTGCCTTCGGAACCGGGGTGGCCCAAACCATCACCCTCAAGGGGGCGAGCCAGTTTGCAGACGATCATTCCTATAACCAGACGATGCTCAAGTTCGCAGATAAAGTCAAGGAATACTACGGCAAACCGGTGGATTTCGTGCTGCACCGGAACCGCGAGCTCGGCCTCGAAAAAGATTATTTTGCGTACATGAGCCAGGGGCTCTCGGTGGACTACGCCGTGGTCGCCCCCTCGCACATGGCAACCTTTTCCAAGATGGCGACCCTCATGGATATGCCCTTCCTTTTCCGGGATGTCGACCACTGGTCCAAGGTGCTCTCCACGGGTGAAGCGCTTGCCCCGATTGCAGCCGACGTGCTCAAGAAGGCGGACGTGATGCTGATCGGGTATGCGGGAGGAGGCGTCCGGAACATCGTGGGCAATAAACCGGTCCGCAACATGAAGGAGATCAAAAATTTTTCGATCCGGGTCATGGGCGCTCCCATTCAGACCCGCATGTTTCAAGCCATCACGGCGGCTCCGACCGTAATCGCCTATGACGAGGTCTACAACGCCGTCCAGACCGGGGTCATCTCAGCGGGCGAAAATGAAAGCCCGGGCTGGTCGCAGATGAAGTGGCACGAGGTTGCCCCGGAGATTTCACTCACCCAGCACGCCATCACCATCCGGCCGCTTTGCTTCAGCGGAAAGACATTCAAAAAGCTGCCCAAGGAACTTCAGGCAGCCATCATCAAAGCCGGACTGGACGGTGCGGTCCACGGCCGGAAATGGGAGCGGGATGCGGATGAAAAGATCCTGGAGAAGATGAAATCAGAAGGAAAGATCAAAGTTCATCCTTTCACCGAACGCGAGAAGCTCCTCGAACTTGCAGCCCCGGTAAAGGTGGCGTTTGCCAAAGAGATCGGCGCCGAGCAAGTCCTCGAAGCGATCAACGCGGTCAAATAAGCATCTGAACAAGACAGGGATCTAAACAATCCGATCGAATCGGAAGCGGGTCTCCGGAAGAATCCGAAGGAGACCCGCATTCGGTTTTGCGAGGAGGCATGGGGACTTTTCTAACCGTCGTCCGATTCGTGTTGAACGGATATTTCAAGCTTCTAAAGGTTGTCGTCTCGGTACTCATGGGGCTGATGATCGTTCCGGTAACCCTTCAGATCCTCTCCCGGTATACAGGAATCATTCCCCGCTACATCTGGACGGAAGAAGCCGCCCGATTCTGCTTCATCTGGATCATTCTCCTCGGGGCCACCATCGCCGTCAAAGAGGGAACGCACTTCGAAGTCGATGTCCTGCCGACGCCGGAAGATCCCAAGAAGGTGGCGATCCTGCGGCTGGTGGTCTGCGCCTTCATGCTTCTCTTTACCATGGTATTCGTCCTAAACGGCTGGGCCTACGCGATATTCGGGTACAACCAGACTTCCGAGTTGACGGGAATCAGCATGGTGTTTATCCACGGGGCCTATCTGCTGGCAGGAATCAGTTGGTTGCTTTTTCTGTGCGAGCACACCCTGACAGCGGTTTCCGTTCTTCTGGGAAACACCGAAGCCGTCAAGCATCTGAAGGGGGATCCCAATGTCGCCCGTTGAAGTCGCCGCAATCATGTTCGGAATATTTATCGTGCTGGTCGTTCTCCGGGTGCCGGTGGCGTTTTCCCTCGGCCTGGCCTGCCTGCCCATCCTCTATATGGATGAGCGGCTGACTCCCATCCTCATGCTGGGAGAAATGACAAAAGCCTACAACTCCTTCATCCTGCTTGCGGTCCCCTTCTTTCTGCTGGCCGCAAACATCATGAACGCCGCAGGCATTACCGAACGCCTGATGGAGCTGACCCGGTGCATGGTGGGGCAGTTCCGCGGCGGGCTTGCGTATGTCAACGTGGTGGTGAGCATGATCTTTGCCGGTATTTCAGGCTCGTCCACCGCCGATGCCGCCGGAGAGGGTTCGCTGATCATTCCTGCCATGAAGAGCCAGGGGTATGACCCCAGCTTTACGGTGGCCATCACCGCCTGTTCTTCGGTCATCGGAGTGATCATCCCTCCGAGCATCCTGATGGTGGTCTGGGGCGGGGTCATGTCCGTGTCGATCGGTGCGCTGTTTCTGGCCGGGGTCGTTCCGGGGGTCTTGGTGGGATTCTCCCAGATGATGACGATTTTCGTCTATGCGCGGACGCGAAATTACCCGATCTATACGCGCGCCACGCTGCGTGAATTTGTTGTTGCATTCGGCCGCGCCTTCTTTGCAATGATGACTCCGCTCATCATCATCGGAGGGGTGGTCGGCGGGTTCTTCACACCGACCGAGGCTTCGGTCATTGCGGTCCTCTACTCGTTTGTGGTCGGTATTCTCATCTATCGAACCGTGAAGGGAAGTGACATCCTGAAGGTGCTCTACGAGACGGCCCGGCTGGCATCGATTTCTCTTTTCTGCATCGGAACCGCGTCGGCTTTCGGATGGGTGCTCGCCTATTACCAGATCCCGAAAACCGTCATTTCCCTGATGGCCGCCTACGGAGGCGGAGTGATCAGTACAGGCTTCCTGACGGCGCTGGCCTTTCTTTTCATCGGATGCTTCATCGATGCGGTGCCTGCCATCATCATCGTCGGCCCCATTCTTGCGCCGACTGCAGCCGCCGTGGGGATGCATCCGGTTCACTTCGCCATCATCGGGGTCGTTTCGCTGGCTTTCGGGCTGATTACGCCTCCCTACGGCCTCTGCCTCCTCATCGACTGCCACATCGCCGGAATCAAGATGTCGGAAGCGCTGCGGGATGTCGGGGTGGTGCTGGCGCCGATGCTGATCATGCTCATCTTGATCATTATCTGGCCCGATCTGATCCTTTTCATCCCCAGGCTCATCATGCCTAAGTTTGTCTGAAGGGCAGAGGGAAGATAGAAATTCCAAGTCCACAAGCACCAAATTCCAAACAATATTCAATAATTCAAAATTCAAAAGCTCAATAATCAAAAAAGAAAGAGTTTCAATCGACCGCTATTCTTTTGTTGGGTTTGTTTGAATATTGGATTTATTTTGCATGATTGTTTGGGATTTGATGCTTGGAATTTGTGATTTTTCTTCTTTTCTTGACATCCGGTCTGTACTGCGGCATAAAAGCACAGACTTACGGTGCTGCGAAAAAGCGCAAAAGGGAAACCGGTGAAAGACCGGTGCGGTCCCGCCGCTGTGATTCCGCCCCGATGATCCCATAGGTCACCAGGGAACCCTTTCAGCATGTGAGCCACTGTGCGGATGCATCCGCATGGGAAGGCGGCTGAAAGGGCGGGAAAGCCAGAAGACCTGCCGTAAGAGACGCGTTCTTGTGGAGATGGCAAATCCCCAGGCGATTTCGCTTGGGGATTTTTTTTTTACAATCTGCTTCAGGGAGCCCCCGGGGAGGAAAAAGAAGATGCCGAAGAAATTACCGGATACATTAAAAGATGTTCTCAATGCCGTCGGACCGGTCGATTCCACATGGATCGATAAGGCAAGGGCGAGAACCTCTCAGTTGATCATGCCGCATCGTGCACTGGGGCGGCTTCATGATATTTCGGAGCGCCTATGCGGCATCCAACAAACCCTGACACCGAAAGCGGATCGAAAAGCGGTTCTGGTGATGGCGGGAGACCACGGGATCGCCTCGGAAGGGGTAAGCGCCTATCCTCAGGAAGTCACCGGAGCCATGGTAAAGGCTTTTCTGAACGGAGGGGCCGGGATCAACGCATTGAGCCGCCATGCGAAAGCGGAGGTCTGGGTTGCCGATCTGGGGATCATTCCGGATATCGAATCCGGCGGAGACCGCAGACTGCTCGTTCACAAGGTTTCCAGAGGCACCCGCAACTTTGCTCACGGGCAGGCGATGACCCGCGAGCAGGCTGAATTATCGATTCTAACAGGCTTTCGGATCGCCTCACAGCGGTTTGCCGAAGGGATCGATCTTCTGGGCACAGGGGACATGGGGATCGGCAATTCCACCCCCTCTGCCGCCATCGGGGCCGTATTGACCGGCAAAAGCGTTGAGGTGACGGTCGGCCGCGGAACGGGTATCGATGACCGGGGTCTGAAGATAAAACGGGAAATGATAAAAAGAGGGATCGATCTCAACCGGCCGGATCCCACAGACGGTCTGGATGTGCTTGCCAAAGTGGGAGGGTTTGAAATCGGCGGGATTGCCGGTGCAATCTTTGCCGGGGCTTATCATCGAAAGCCGGTCGTTGTGGATGGCTTCATTTCTACAGCCGGTGCACTGGTTGCCCATGCCCTGTGCCCGGCGGTGAGAGACTATCTTTTTGCCGGCCACCGATCCGAAGAACAGGGCCATGCGGCCATGCTCGCGCACATCGGGCTGGATCCGATACTGGATCTTGGCATGCGGCTGGGGGAGGGGACCGGCGCCGTTTTGGCGATGTCCATCATCGATGCAGCCGCCTGCGTCTTCAAAGAAGTTGCCACCTTCGATGAAGCCGGCGTACCGAGAAAAGGAGGACCGGACTCTCATTAAAAATTCTTGAAATCATCCTGTTCCAAGGGGATCACTTTTTCAGGAGATCTCTTCGAATTCGGCAAATCCGTCGTTCGCACGGGAAATTCGGGTTCGGCCCAGTTTTTCCACTTTCGATCACTTGTCTCCCGGGGAGGCTTGTCTTCCATCTTTTTCTTGCCGAGATTCCTTCCGCCGATGAGACGGGCTAAAACCCCGACCACGCCCTGCATCTGCGCCGCCTGGGCATTCATCTCTTCGGATGCCGAAGCCGATTCCTCCGCACTGGATGCACTCTGCAAGGTCACTTTATCGATTTCCAGCACAGAGCTGTTGATCTGATCGATTCCCCGAGACTGTTCCTGTGAGGCGGCAGCGATTTCAGCGATGAGTTTGCCGATTTTATCGGTCTCGTTGACCACTTCGGAAAAAGCCTCGCTGGTCGAGGATACGACCTTCGAGCTGCTCTTGACCTTATCGACCGTATTTTCGATCAGAAGGGTGGTATTTTTCGCTGCATCTGCGGATCGTATGGCGAGGTTACGGACCTCATCGGCCACCACCGCGAATCCTGCCCCGGCTTCTCCCGCCCGTGCCGCTTCTACGGCCGCATTGAGGGCGAGCAGATTGGTCTGAAAGGCGATTTCGTCGATCGTCTTGACGATCTTCTGAGTCTCTTCATTGGATTTTGACACCTCTTCCATCGCATTGACCAGTGCCTTCATCGAGCCGGCTGCCTGGTTCACCAACCGTGCGGTTTTCTCCATGAGAAGGTTGGATTGTTCCGCGTTTTCTGCGTTCTTCCGGGTCATGGAGGCCATCTCTTCCAGCGATGCGGAAGTTTCCTCGATAGAGGCCGCCTGCCTTGCGGAACCCTCCGCCAATTGCTGGCTGGAGGCGGACACCTGGTCGGAAGCGGCAACCACCTGATCGGCGCCTTCGGACAAAGTTTGAATCACTCGCTGAATGCTTCGCGAAATGGACCGGATCGAAAAAGCCGCGATCACAATGCCCAAAAGCAACGAAGCCGAGATGAAACCGATGATGAGAGCAACGGAGAACTTTTCGATCGCCTTCAGCTTCCGGGAGGTTAAAGCGGCCACCTCTTTGAACAGGGCGTTCAACCGCCCCGTGTGATCTTCCATTTTGGATCGGGCTCCGTTCTGTCGCAGAACCTGCACATGGTAGGCCTCGAGTGCATCCTGTGCAGCCCTGGAATCCTTTTTAATCGCATCCCCTTTCGTCCGGAGCTCATCGCTGTTGCTCATCATCTCATACCATTCCTCGATGGCCTTCTGCTGATTCGCTAAAGCGACCTGAAGCCTTTCCCATCGCTGATCGGTATTCCGATCCAGGTACATCGAGCCTGCCGCAAACGCCACCTCGACCTTGGTCCGCATTTCTTCGATCTTGAATTCGCTGTTGTTGATCCCCTTGAGAATCGAGGTGAAAAGCTTCTTTGTCCCGGCGGCCGCTTTTATCTTTTCTGTCTCTGAATCGACATATTCTGCAAAAGCGGTTCGATAGTCGGCGATTTCCACTTGAAGCTGCTCGAGTTTTTGCTTCAGATCGCCGGTTGCGATGGGATGACCGGCGATTTCGACTGCCGAAACAGCGGCCCTGACCATGATGGGGAAAACGGCCTCACCCGCAATTGCCTGAGTGCCTCTTCCCTCTTCGTAACCGGTTGAAAGATATAAATCGGCTTGGTGTTTGGCCGATTCGAATATCGACTGAAAGTCTTCCATCTCCTTGAACAGATCGGATCCGGACACGACCTGCTGCAAAGCAAAATATCCGGCCGAACCTACGACCACCGTCAGGACAAGGATGACGGAAAAACCGAACCCGATTCTCTTGCCGAGCGAGATGTTCCTGGACATGGCGACTCCTCGTGATTCCGATGTTTTTTCTTTTATGACCATAAGTTCGGAAGATCGGGGATAAACTTGAGGAGTGTGGTGTTCAGAACGCTTTGCGGGCCGCTTTCTGACGTTTTTCCTCCTGTGCGAAACGATCTTTCTCCTCGATGGCAATCAATTCCTGGAGGTTTTCCATGAAATAGATCATGAAATGGAATTCCGGCTGGCCGAAGCGATCCTTCTTTTCAGAAATAAGAAAATGTTCGTTCTCCCGCCGCCAGAAATACGCAGGAAGGTTGTCTTCGGTATTTGCGATTTTCATCGGTTCACCGTACTTTGCTCCGATTTCATCGACGATTCCAAATGCTTCCTTTTTCGCTCGGATCCTGAAAAAGAGCGGATTTCCGGAATGATTCGAAAATACCAGTTCTACAAAGTAAAAGGGGGTGTTCCTTTTCAGGGCATAACGGAACGTCAACCGGGTGATGTCGTGCTCGATCCGAGCGCCCCCCGGGTCGAGCAACTGAAGGTGCAGGCGGTAGATCTCCGGAAAATGGTCTTTTAGAAACCCCTTGTCTTCTGCGGGCAGATCGATGATCCCGGGGGATTCCAGCACGCCGGCTCCCAGGATGTTTTCAAGCGCTTCTCGAACCCGGTTCGAATATACGGAATCGGCTCCCAGATTGAAAAAAGTGAATCCATCCTTCCGGCTTTCGTCCGGAAGAACAGGGGGAAGTCTTTCCTGCGATGAAAGCAGCACAACCAATGCCAGCACTCCTCCGGCGGCAAGCAATGCGCCGACGGCGGCTCCAATCCAAAGGCGCTTTTTATTTTTCAGATCAAGCACGGCTTCTCCTGAGGCTTCCGGGCAGCCGGATGAAAGGGTGTAAGCATTTCGATCAAACGAGTGCTCCGGCGCCGGTGCCTGAGCTGAGCTCGTGTGATACTACATGAAATCCGAAATCCGAATATCGAAATCCGAAACAAATACAAAATCCAAAATCCGAATGACAAAAACCGTTACAGTTTCACTCTTTGATCAAATCCCGCAAGCGGGACGGCCGGGCTCGTGTGAAACTTCACCAATCACCCCCACCCCCGTGTCAAGCACGGGGCAGGCTCTGACCCTCCCCCATCGAAGGGGGGAGGAAATCAAAAGCTCCCCTCCCCGGGTGGGAGGGGCTGGGGGAGGGGGAAAAATGTCAGTTTAGAAAATAAAACTGTTCGGTTCAACTCATTATTTTCTAAAACTTGACAGATTCGGGTTTAAAAAATAGAATCTTTTGATTTAACGCATTATCTGGAAGCGGAGGAAGCAATGGATTACAAAAAGACGCTCAATCTTCCTGCGACCGAGTTTCCCATGAAGGCGAATCTGGCCAAACGGGAGCCGGAGCAACTCAAGCGGTGGGAAGAGACCGATCTGTACGGGATGCTTCGGAAAAAATCGGCGGGTCTAAAAAGATTCATCCTGCACGACGGTCCTCCGTATGCAAACGGACATATCCACATCGGCACCGCTTTAAACAAGATCCTGAAGGACATCATCGTACGTTCGAGACAGATGGGCGGCTTCGATTCCGTATACGTTCCCGGTTGGGACTGCCATGGGCTTCCCATCGAGCACAACGTGGACAAGGAGCTCGGGTCCAGGAAAAAAAGCATGTCCCAGCTCGAGGTGCGGAAGTTGTGCCGGTCCTACGCCGAAAAATTCATCGACATCCAGCGGGAGGAATTCAAGCGATTGGGCGTCTTGGGGGATTGGGATCATCCTTATCTCACCATGAATTATGAATATGAAGCCGTCATCGCCAGAGAGTGCGGCAAGTTCGCCCTGGAGGGAAACCTTTTCAGAAGCAAAAAGCCGATCTACTGGTGTTTCACCTGCCGGACAGCCCTGGCTGAGGCCGAGATCGAATACCACGATGCGTCCACACCTTCGATCTTTGTCAGGTTTCCGGTCATGGAAGACCTCGGGGAGATCGCTCCCGAGCTTTCCGGAAAAAAGGTTTCGGTTGCGATCTGGACGACCACTCCCTGGACCCTGCCCGCCAATCTGGCAGTCGCGCTCCATCCGGATTTCAAATACGCGGCCGTCGAGGTGGAAGAAGGCGAAATTTTGATCTTGGCCGAAGAGCTCGTGGATGATTCCATGAAAACTTTCGGTTTCAAGGATTACAGGATCGTTGCCGAAATCGATGCGCGCCTGCTCGATCGGAAGCGGTGCCGGCACCCTCTTTACGACCGCGAATCGATCCTGGTCATGGGAAGCCATGTGACCCTGGATGCCGGAACCGGCTGCGTTCACACCGCCCCCGGACACGGCCGCGAAGACTACGAAGTGGGCCTGGAATACGGTCTTGACGTGTATTCGCCCGTGGATGACAGCGGCGCTTTTACCGAAGATGTCCGTTTTTTCAACGGAAAATTCGTATTCGATGCAAACGAAGACATCGTTAAAAAGCTGAAAGAAAAAGAGGCGCTTCTTGCTTCAAAAACCATGACGCACTCCTACCCGCACTGCTGGCGCTGTAAAAATCCGGTCATCTTTCGCGCCACACCGCAGTGGTTCATCTCTATGGAAAAAACCGGGTTGAGAAAGAAAGCGCTGGCCGAAATCGACCGTGTGCGATGGATTCCCCACTGGGGGCGCGAGCGGATTTACGGGATGATCGAGAATCGGCCGGACTGGTGCGTTTCACGGCAGCGGGCCTGGGGGGTTCCGATCATCGCATTCTTCTGCACGGGCTGTGAATCCGTACTGTTTACCCGCGAGAGCATCGACCATGTATTCGAGCGCTTCAGGACCGAAGGCGCCGATGCGTGGTACAAACGGGATGTGAAAGAACTTCTGCCGGAAGGGACGGTATGCGGTAGATGCGGGGGCGGATCCTTTCGAAAGGAGACAGACATCCTGGATGTCTGGTTCGATTCCGGCGTCAGCCATGCCGCCGTGCTGGAACCTCGTGCCGAGCTGGACTGGCCTGCCGATCTTTACCTCGAAGGCAGCGACCAGCACAGGGGCTGGTTCCACAGTTCCCTCCTGACCGCCGTAGGCACGCGCAACGCAGCCCCCTACCGTTCCGTGCTGACACACGGTTTCGTCGTCGACGAAGAGGGCAAGAAGATGTCCAAATCGCTCGGCAACATCGTCGCCCCGAAGGAGGTCATCGACCGGTTTGGAGCCGAAATCCTGAGGCTTTGGGTTTCTGCAACCGACTACCGGGACGATATCCGGATCTCGGAAAAGATTCTCCTGCAGCTCAGCGATTCCTACCGCCGAATTCGAAACACGTGCCGGTTCAAGCTCGGGAATCTATTCGATTTCGATCCTCAAAGGGATGCCGTCCCCTACGCATCGATGATGGAAATCGACCGGTTCATGCTCCACACCCTTCAGGATCTGATCGAAAAAGCGCGCAAAGCTTACCAGGAATATGAGCTGCACATCATTTACCACTCCCTTTACAACTACTGTTCGGTGGATCTGTCGGCATTTTACCTGGATGTTCTAAAAGACCGGCTCTACACGTCGGCTCCGTCCTCGCTGAAACGAAGGAGCGCTCAAACCGTCCTGTACCGGATCCTGGACGCCATCGTCAGATTGATGGCTCCGGTTCTGCCGTTTACTTCCGAAGAGGTTTGGCTTTACATGCCGCATCAGGAGGGGAAGGAAAAAAGCGTTCACCTTGCGGCGCTGCCCGAAGTCCGGCAGGAATACCGCGATCCGGAGCTTTTCGATCGGTGGGAAAAAATCCTCGGCGTTCGGGGAGAGGTGTCGAAGGCCCTCGAAGCGGCAAGGGCGGAAAAGCGGATCGGTCATTCGCTCGATGCCGCAGTGAACATCTCCGTCGATGGAAGCCTCTACGACGCGCTTTTCCCCGTTCGCGACGAACTCCGGCATATCTTCATCGTATCGCATGCGGAACTTGTGCGTGACAAGAAGCTTGAAGATGCCTTCACCAGCGAGACTTTCGCCGGATTGACCGTTCAGGTCCGGAAGGCCGAAGGGGAGAAATGCGAACGGTGCTGGGTTCATGAGCCCTCCGTGGGTTCGGACCCCGAGCAGAACACCATTTGCAGCCGGTGCCGGCAAGCGCTGGAAGAGATGAATATCGCTCATGAAGCAAGCGAGAAAAATTCCAAGCCTCAAATTCCAAATTCCAAACAATAATGCAAAATAATCAAAAGAAGAAATTTTAGAATTTCTGAACACGGTCTTGAAGGTGGATTAGGGGGGGTGTTATCTTTCCCATGATGCGGAACAAATATGCCCGGCTCTGGATCGTCTCCGGTACGATCATCCTGCTCGACCAAGTCACGAAATGGATGGTCCTGAAAGGCATTCCGCTGTTTCACTCCATTCCGGTCATCCCCGGGTTTTTCAATCTGGTTCATATTCATAATCCCGGCGGCGCGTTCGGCTTTTTATCGAGCAACGCCTCCGGTGTGAAGCGATTCGTTTTCCTATTCGCCTCTTCCCTGGCGATCGGACTGATCCTCTACCTCTACCGGCAAGCTTCGAAGACACAGACCTGGCTTTCCTATGGACTCGCACTGGTTTTCGGAGGCGCAGTCGGTAACCTGATCGATCGTCTGCGCCATGGCGAAGTG
>QZKK01000017.1 GCA_003599475.1 Desulfobacteraceae bacterium | reverse complement strand
ATATGCTCGGCTGTACGGACATAAGCACTGCTCAACAGCCCGATAATCGTCGCGATATCTTCTTCAGAAGCCACAGGCAGCACCGGCACCGCATCCACCGTCACCATGTAGGCGCCGGTAACGAGTGTAATTTTTTCGCGCAGGGCCTCCTTGGCCTTGACGGCATCTTCTTCACACCCGGGCCGGTATTCCCTGAGCAGCGCTATTTGCTGTTCCGGTTCTACCTTCATCCCGTAAAGAGAGCCGCAGCGCTCCATCAAGTCGGCAATGAACCTTTCGATTTCCCCGGCATCCCGGACCAGTCCCACTTCTTGATCGTTCAGGTAAACAACGAAAATAAAACTGCGCCAATAATGATGGAGGCCAAGCGTTCCTCCGGCAGTGACAGCGGCGATCAGCAGGTAAACCGCCGTCAGCAAAAATACGGCATCCCGCAAAATCGTCCGGAGGGTCAAAGGGTCTCCTGAAGCCGATGAAGAGAAACACCCGCAGTCGATATCCAGTCCCCTGGCCAGATTGAATACCATTGCTCCCATGAAGATCGCCAGCAGCAGCGTGCCGAGTGCCGCACTCCCCAGGATCCAGATCCCGGAAATCAGCAAAACGCCCAAAGTCAGCTCCAGCCACGGCAAAATGACGGCTGTCAGGTTCACGAGAAAATCCGGCAGAATTTGATAGTTGTAAACCGCCTCCGCAAAAGCAGCCGGATGCAAAACCTTGTCGAAACCGGCATAGAAAAAAACACCGCCTAAAACAATGCGTGCGCCGATACGCAAGAATCGATGCATGAAACGGGATCCTTCTTTTGCGGATCCGGAATTCGTTTTCTCAGGAGATTGCATTCAAAAAATTTGCCTCGATCTAGATCGCATGAAACCTCATCCGGCTTCGACCGGGAGGACCGCCTCTTTCCACCGGGTCCAGCCGTTTACCAGAATGTGGACCTCCGCATACCCCATCTCTTTGAGGAACAACGCCAGATCTTTGCTGAGGGCGCAGCTTTCTCCGTCGCAGTATGTAATGACAGGACGATCCGGAGGGATTCGCTCCGCGACCTCCGTGAAGCGCTGCTGGACCTCTTGCCAGGGGAGACTGACCGCCCCTGCGATATGGCCGGCCTCATATTCCTCCTTCGATCGGGCATCCATAAACACGGCGGATTTATCCAGAAACATTCTTTCGGCATCGGAAAGGGTTACCATGAGACTCTCTCCGGAGGGGGTGCTCAGCCTGGATTCGGCGGACCAGTCTCCCACCAGCGCAATTCCGTCTCTCCGCGCGGCATTTACGGCTACCCCCAGCACGGCGGCAACAGCAAGGATGACTGCGGTTTGCACCAGTGCGGCTTTCCATTTTCCAGGCTTCTTCAATATACGGTAGGATTTCAAGGGCATGGCGCCGTCTCTGCTATCGAACCCCCATCTCGGCAAGTTTTTTGTTGATCTCGGATTCCGCGAAAAAGCCGGTATGGCGGAAGACCTCTTTTCCGGATTCATCATAGAAGGCCTGGACCGGAATGGACAGGATGCCGAAGCGGGCGCCGAGGACCTGGTCTTCCCGTACGTTTACAAAGACCACGTTCAATCGGCCGGCATGGGTCTTTTTCAGCGTATCCAGGATCGGCTGCATCATGTCGCAGGGAACGCAGCCGGAGGCCCCGAATTCCACCATGCTCGGCTTCCCGGAGCGTCGAGCCCGATCGACCGGATTGTCGATGGCAAGAGCGTACTGTTTTTCCACCCACTCCCCGTCGATCCGGATGTCTTTGAGGTTTTCGAGGTTTTTTACGTAACCGGAGACCGCATCCTGCTGCTTCTGCTGCATCAGGAAGCCATGTATGCTCTCCTTTACCCGGTCAAAAGGCAACCCGCCCGCAAGCTCCTTGTTGGAATCGTAAAAAGCCTTTGTCTCTGCATCCGATACCGTAAGCCTGGAGACTCTCTGGCTCAGATAGGATTGGAGAATCTCATCATCGGTCATGCCTTCCGATCGGATGCCGGCGGCCTTTGCGTCCCGCACAATCACCTTTTTCGTAACCTCCTGTTCCAGGAAAAACAGGAGGCCCGCTTCGGCCTGTTTGCGCATCTCCGCCGGAAGCCGAGTCACCGTCTCTTCCACCCAGGATTTTGGAATCTCGAACCCGTCAGCCGAAAGCAGCGTGCTGGAAGGCATCTCAATCAGTTTTGAGGATTTCAGTACCCCGGATGCCAGGCCGGGGTACCTTTTTTCTAAAGTCGCTATATCATCCGCCGCTGCGGAAACAGGCATCAGCAGGGTACAGAGCATCATCGCTCCGATCCAGGACTTCGGACCGCCATGAAATTTAAACAAGCGAAGCATACGATAGAAGTCGAGTGTCATGAATCCTCTCAGATAGAATCAAGATAGAAATGATAAAACAGTTCATTTTCAGGCACCCCGATCCGAAATCAGAAGCAGAATCAGGTTGCGGTGTCATCGGCCTTAAAGCCCTCTTTTCCCAGCGGATAGATCAGTATCATCACGTTTCCGCCCGTCGCACAACAATTTTTTCGCCATCGGGATATATCTGTATTTGGCAATTTAACGAAGCAACCAAACCTTGTCTATAGGAATTTCCAAATCATTGCGATATCGAAACCCTGCGAAGCCATAGGTATAAATACGCCCTTGGCTCCTGAACAAAATACAGCAACAACCCCATACCTGCCCGGAACCGGCTGCCTTAAGCTCAAATCTGGCGTCGGGGCTTCGTAAGGTGCGAGATCCAAACCTCCATATCGGCGGCTCCATCTAAGATCCGCCAGGCAGGTAAGCTTCAAAAAAGGAGACGAATAGATGGCAAAACAAATGGAAATACGCCGACGAGAGGGCTCGAAGACATATCGGAATGGCGGCACGGAGCGGCTGGCAAATGCGTTGGGGTGGTTCAGCATCGGCTTGGGAATCGCCGAAATCGCAGTACCGGAAGCGCTGTCGAAGCTGGTCGGAATGAAAGCGGACGGCAGACGGGGGGTGGTGCGCCTCTATGGCCTTCGTGAGATTGCATCAGGGGTTGGAATCCTCTCCGCTGCGAAGCCGTCCTTTTGGTTGTGGGGGCGCGTTGCAGGCGATTTTTTGGATATCGCATCGCTCGCCTCCGTGATGCGATCGAACGAATTAAACCGAACCCGCCTGGCCTTGACGACAGCGGCGGTCCTGGGGGTGACGGTCCTGGATGTATATTGCGGCCGACAACTGCGCCGCAGGCCATCTCCGCATGAAAATATCTGCGTGACAAAAACAATCATCGTCAACCGCTCGCCCGAAGAACTCTATGCTTTCTGGCATCGTTTCGAAAACTTTCCGATGTTCATCGATCGGCTCGAATCGATCGAGGTGACGGGAGAAAGACGGTCCCACTGGAAAGCCAAAGCATTGGCGGGAACGACTGTGGAATGGGAGTCGGAAATTGTAAACGATCAGCCGAACCGTTTGATCTCGTGGCATTCGGTGGAAGGCTCCGAAATCGAAAACTCCGGATCGGTGAGTTTCGATCGGGCGGCGGGTGGACGGGGCACGATTGTCAGGTTGGAACTGGAGTATATTCCCATAGGAGGAAGAATCGGCGTAAATTTCGCCAGGCTCTTTGGTGCAGAACCCGGACAGCAGGTCGAAAGTGCCCTTCGCCGGATGAAACAGATTCTTGAAACCGGCAGCATCGTAAGATCCGATGCGAGCATCCACCGCGTCATGCACCCGGCTCGGCCACAGGAAAAATTTAAAGAAGATTCGATTTCTGCGGATCGGAATGCCGGAGCCGCTGCATCATGGCCATCAACGTCCCAACCGTAAATTGGAGGAGTTTGTTATGAAAGCTTTATGTTGGATGGGTAAAAACGCTGTGCGAGTCGAACAGGTTCCGGATCCGAAAATCCTGGACCCGCAGGATGCGATCGTGAAAATCACGTCTACGGCAATCTGCGGTTCCGATCTGCACCTGTATGGCGGCTTTGTACCGACCATGGAGAAAGGGGACGTTCTCGGACATGAGTTCATGGGCGAAGTCGTCGAGACGGGAAAAAGCGTCAAAAACCTCCGAAAAGGAGACAGGGTCGTAGTTCCGTTTACAATCTCATGCGGCAGATGCTTCTCCTGCCAGGAAGGGTTGTTCTCCGTATGCGAAAACTCCAACCCGAATGCCTGGATGGCCGAGAAGCTCTGGGGGTATTCGCCTGCAGGCATCTTCGGTTATTCCCACCTGACAGGCGGATTCGCAGGAGGGCAGGCCGAATATGCCAGGGTCCCTTTCGCCGATGTCGGACCGATCAAGATCCCGGAGGAACTGAACGACGAGCAGGTGCTGTTTCTATCCGATATTTTCCCGACGGGATTCATGGCGGCAGAGATGTGCAATATCCGGCCGGGCGATACGATCGCCGTATGGGGCTGCGGCCCGGTGGGTCAGTTCGCGATGAAGAGCGCCTTCCTTTTGGGGGCTGAGCGCGTCATCGGCATCGACCGCTTTCCCGAGCGGCTCCGGATGGCGCGGGAGAAGGCAGGTGCGGAAACCATCGACTACGAAGAAACCAACCCCCTGGAGGCGCTCAAGGAGATGACGGGAGGACGCGGGCCGGATGCATGTATCGATGCCGTCGGGATGGAGGCCCATACCCCGGGTGCACTTTACGCCTATGACCGCTTCAAGCAGGCGATCATGTCGGAAACCGACCGGCCGATTGCCCTTCGCGAAGCCATCATGGCCTGTCGAAACGGTGGTACGGTTTCCATCGTCGGCGTCTACGGCGGCTTCATCGATAAGTTCCCGATCGGATCTGTTATGAACCGCTCGCTGACGATCCGGACCGGGCAATGCCACGTTCAGAAGTACATGCATCCGCTGCTCGGACGGATTCAGAAGGGAGAAATCGACCCAAGCTTCGTCATCACACACAAGATGCCTCTGGCGGATGCACCGCAAGGCTATGAAATTTTTAGAAACAAGCAGGACGACTGCATCAAGGTCGTCCTGAAGCCCCACTGAGCCTGCTTTCTCCTTTCACTCCGACAGGAAGCAGAGCAGGTGCACTTGACGAAAGCGGGTCAAGTACCTACCCTCTTTCCAGGCGGCGAGATTGGGGTAAATAACGCGATTCAGTACGAATAACAGCGAGGTTTGTCATGGAAAAGAAAAAAAAGGAAAGCGGAAGCATGGACATCGATATGCCGGAGATGATGGAAGCCTACAAGAAGCTGGCGACACCGGGCGCCGCCCACAAGCTGCTGGCGGCCATGGCGGGAAGCTGGAAAACCACAACCAGATGCTGGATGGCTCCCGATCAACCTCCACAGGAATCCACAGGCGCATGCGAACAGAAAATGATCCTCGGCGGGCGCTTCCTGCAGCAGGAATTTACCGGGGACATGATGGGCACTCCCTTCACCGGCATAGGCATCACCGGATACGACAACCATACCAAGAAGTATGTTTCGACATGGATGGACAGCATGGGAAGCGGCATTCTTTATTTCGAAGGAACCGGCGGAGCGGACGGGAAAACCATCACCCAGCAAGGCCGACACGACGATCCCTTCAGAGGTCCCATGAAATGGCGTTCGGTAACCAGGATTGTCGACGACAACACCCACGAGTTCGAAATGTACTCCTCAGACAAGTCGGGCAAGGAAGAGAAGATGATGGAGATTACCTACACCCGCAAGTAACGATCAAAGGGCGGCTTCCGCGCCGCCCTTTTCTGCCGCTTCGCGCGTTCCGCATTCCCTCGACTTCCCGCCCCTTCTTCCCTATCCACCTGATTCAATGTGAAACTCGGACATCGCGTTTGAAAAAATCTTGTAGAATTTTCTTGACAGAGGGTCGAGAGTTGTTTATTATTTTAGCAATTGCTTAATTATAGAAAAAGGACGTGCGCCCAATGGTGATCAGCCAGGCGGAATTATTCAAGATCCTCGGGGTGGAGACCCGGATCCAGATCATCGAGCTCTTGAAAGAAAGGGGTCCTCTGGGAGTAAACGAACTGTCGCAGGCGCTGGGGATTACCGCTTCCGCGGTTTCGCAGCACCTCAAAATCCTCAGGTATGCGGATCTGGTGCGAAGCGAACGGCAGGGTTACTGGATCCCCTATGAGATAAACGCAGAGGCGCTGGAAGGCTGCCAGGAGCTGCTTTCCAGGGTGTGCACCTGCGGATGCCGGGGAACCGGAAAATTCCGCGAGGCGGAGCTGGAAAAAGCCGACGATAAGGTTTCCCTGCTCAAAAAATGGGAAAAAGAGCTTCTGCGAGAGCTCAACAGCGTACGGTGCAGGCTCGAAGAGATGGAAAAGAAGAAATAGCATCTCTTTTTTTGCCATATATTTAAGTAGTTGCTAAATTGAATGAACAAATCAAACTCAACAGAAAGGGTGAAAAATGGAAGAAATCAATGATCATCACCGGCAAATGGAAGAGCTCCGGAAGCTGGCCCGAAAAATCGCCCAGGAGCGGATTGCACCTCACGCCTCGGAGTGTGATCAAAACGGTAGGTTTCCGTGGGAATCGATTCACTCCCTCGGGGATGCCCAATTTCCCGGAATCGTTCTTTCCGAGGACAGCGGCGGTGCTGATTTGGGGCGTGTTTGCTTTGCTGCTGTCGTCGAGGAAATTGCAAAAGCATGCGCGTCCACCGCGCTCGTATTCGTATCCCATGCCTCAGTCGCCAAAGCCATCGAGCTTGCAGCCGATGAGGCAATCAAAAAGAGGTGGCTTCCCACGATGCTCACGTGCCGGTCTCTCGGGGCATTTGCCGTTCATGAACCGGACTCCGGCAGCAACGCAGGAGCCATCACGACCAAGGCGAAAAGAGACGGAGATTTCTACGTCGTGAATGGATCGAAGTTTTTTATTACTTCGGCCGGCGAGGCGGATGTCTACCTCATTCTTGTGAAGAACGACCCGGAAAAAGGCCCCCAAGGCATGAGCACACTGCTCGTCGAAAAGGAAACCCCGGGTCTTTCTTTCAGCCGTCCCGAAGACAAGATGGGCCTTAGAGGCACCTCATCGAGACAGATGTTTTTTAACGACTGCCGGATTCCTGTCCAAAACCGGATCGGTGAAGAAGGCGAGGGAATGGGGGTTATCGGCAAGTCTGTTGTCGGCTGGGGGTTTTACGGAGCCGCCGCCATATCGGTCGGGATTGCCAAGGCGGCTGTGGAGGCATCGGTCAGGCATGCGAAGGAGCGGACCATCGCAGACCAGCCCATCGGTATTCATCAGGCCGTTCAGTTCATGCTGTCAGACATGATCCTCGGAAGCGAGTCGACAGAGACGTACCTCAGTGCATGCGCCGCCAAAGCCGACGCATTTCCCACAACGGCTCCGCTGAACGGCTTCAAGGCAAAGCTCCATGCATCAGAGACGGCGATAGAGGTTACCAACAAGGCGATACAGGTTCTCGGAGGCCACGGATACTGCCGTGACTACATCGTTGAACGGCTTTTCCGGGATGCCCGGGGCCTAACGCTTCACTTCAAGACATCGGAGTGGCTCCGGCAGGATATCGCCAAGGCGGCATTGGGACTATGAACCCCTTGAATGTTGAACCCTGAACCTGTGAATGCTTACTGATGAAAGGAGGTGAGAAAAATGACCGAAAAGAAAGAATTCCCTATGGCGGACAAGAACCAGAGCGGGTGCGGGTGTGGTTGTGGTTGCCTTGCTGCAACGCAGAGGGATTCCAAGACTGTGAAACCCGAAACCGACAAACCCAAGAAGTAGAAGACCTGGCGTTAACGTACAAGACCGCGGTTGGGGAGCGGACGCTCTTCCCCGCGGTCAACATGCCTTTGCCGGTCCTACACGGATACAACATGATGACCCGATTTCCCTCCCGAGTGGTTTTCAGTCACGTCATGATTGCCTAAAGAAAAGCTCGATCGCGTCTCTGAAAAAATCGGTAACCGGGGTGAAATATATCTTGTCCTCGTAGTAGCGGTCGGGGCCTCCGTAAAGCAGAAAGGCCGTGGCCTGGGGGTATTCATTGAGAAATGCCTTGAGCCCCGCCGTATCGTCTTCTCTGACACGACCTGCCTTGGTTACTTCAACGGCAAAGAACGCTTTGTCCCCATAGAGGATAAAGTCCACTTCCATGTGCCTGATTCAGTGCCGATTGATCGGCACCTGGCCGGGGTCGCCCACGAAAGGCAAGATGAGCAGGCGCGGCAGGGACAGGCCTCGCGGGTCCCTGAACTGAGACAGCCCGATCACCATATCTTTGTGCCCCTTGGCCGGCTGATCTTTATAGGTTCCGAAAAGCCGGTCCCACCAGGGCAGGTTGAAGCCGTAGTTGCTGTTGGTCTCCCGGATGATCACCGAGTGATGCACCCGGTGCATGTCCGGCGTGACGACCAGCAGGCGAAGTATCCGGTCGATCCCTCGGGGGATATGGATGTTGCTGTGGTTGAACATGGAAGTACCGTTCAAGGCCACTTCGAAGATCAGAACGGCCGCAGCGGGCGCACCCAGTGCGGCCACGGCCGACAACTTCAGCACCATGGATACGACGATTTCAATCGGGTGAAACCGCAGCCCGGTGGTGAGATCGAAATCGAGATCCGCGTGGTGCACCATGTGCAGGCGCCAGAGCGCCGGAATCGCGTGGTGCAGGACATGCTGCGCATAAATCGCAAGATCGAGCATCATTACTCCGAAAACGACTTTCACCCAGTAGGGGACGGTAAGATGGTTGAGCAACCCCCAATTCTGCTCAGATGCAAGCAGGGCCAATCCTGCTGGCATAATGGGGAAAACCAACGCCACCGACAATGGATTCAAAGCGACGATTACCAGGTTGATAAACCATCGCCGGACCTTGGACACGGTTCGCTTTCGCCGGGGCGACATGGTCTCCGAGAAGGCCAGCACGGCAAAGATCAGGGTGAAGCTCCCGAAGCGTATGATCGACTCACTATGCATCAGAGCCTCTTTCCATTGTTGCTCCGCCCGCGCAGGTTAACGCTTCCATTTCAAGCGGTTCCGGCTTGTTTTGACGCCCGCGCCATTTTCAGAAGCTTGGGAATGAAAAAGGAAAAGATAAAAAGGGCAAGCGATAAAAAGACCTTTAGACTCAAAAGTTCCACCCACCGGCCGCCGGTCCAGACATCCTTTATCGTCCCCAAAAAGAAGGTAAAAATCAAAAAGGCGAAGCTTGCGCCCAGCATGGCGCCCAGCCAGACGTACAGGAAACCCCGATACGGTCCGAAGAGGGCGGCTCCCAAGGCCGTCAGGAGTGTGCCTGGAAGAAAAAGGCACACACCGGCCGCATAAATGATCACGAACACCATGGTGCCCAGATGCCGGCGGACTGCAAAAATAGCCCAAGCTGTCCAGCCGCGAGATACTGTTTCGCAGGCGAAAAACGGACCAGATAAATCGCCACCGCGATGAACAGGACGAGGATGAATATCTTGACCAGGGCACTTTTTTTCATGTCATCGGCTTGCATGACGATACCCTATGATTTTTTGAATAGACGGCTCAGCATTCCTTTTTTCTGAGGCTCGGGTTCGGGCAGCCCCAGGTGGCGGCGAACGCAAACCTCCACCTCGTGTTCGGACACATCGGTTCCTTCCACCACGATCTCATCGCCCACCATGACCGCAGGGGCGACTGGCAAGTCCAGCTCGAAGTATTCATCGGTCTGGTACTCGGCTTTGGGTTTTGAGGTAATATCGATTTCAACGGGATATTTTTCGCCCAACCTGGGCATCATCCGGTTGAAATTCTTTCAGGGCTTGCCGTTTGGCTCGTTGAGAAAAAATCGGACTTTGAGCATGATCTTCTCCTTTTCTAATCCGGCGGCTCATCGCAGGTGGACGGTTTTTGTTCTGTTTATGCCGGTCCGCGCAGCGGTAAAACATCGTTGACGCGTCTCCGTCTCAAGCCGCCTCGTCCATTGGCTGCGGTTTAAACTCAAGAGCTTTTGCAGGGCACTTTTCTACACAATAATAACATTTAAGACAGTCGCCGTGCGTTGCTACGCCGACTTCCCGGTAAGAGCCGGCGTAAATCTGCATCCGGCAGACTTTTTCACATGCGCCGCAGTTGCTGCACTTCTCATCGACGATCAGCGACATTTTGCCTCGTCCTAGCCAGTTTGCCATGGTCCCCATGGGACAGAACATGCACCAGATCCGCGGATGGTAGATTACTCCCAGAATCAGGCCCACCAAGGTGGTGACCGTAAGAAGCATCACGAAGGGTTTGCCCATCAGATAAAAATCTTTCCATACAGGTATCAGGTTGATGGTCAACACGGTCATCAGTAGACCCAGCCAGAGCAGACGAAAGGGCACGCTGCGGAAAACCCGGGGCACCTTGACATTGCGGCTGACGCGGCTCAGAAACCAGTCCCAGAAGCTACCCCGGGGACACAACCAGTCACACCAGTGCCTTCCCTTGACGATCCCGATACCCATGGCCATCACAGTACAAAAAATCATGAAATAGCCGAGAGGCGGGAAAAACCAGCCGTCCACCAGCAGTAAGACCAAGATGAATCCTAAGAGCGGTTGCCACCTGCGGCCTTTTGAAATAGTGTAAGTGGAATCCATGTGCTATGCCTCCTTATCGACCGGGCATCGCAAATTGCTTTTTGCGATGCCTTTATTGTGCAGTCATTTTTTTCAAATTGTGCATACGGATAAGAAACTGATCGGGCGGCAGAAAATCCACCAGGCGCAGATCGGCGCGTTGTTTTCCCTGCCCATCCAGAAATACGATGGTGGGCACCCCCTTGACACCGTATTGCTTCAACAGCTCTTCATGAATTGAATTGCCGCCCCGGGTCACATCGACTTTGACCATGGTGAAATCCTTTTGCGACTGTCGGACCACCTCGGAGTGGTGGAAGGTCACTTCTTCCAACTCCCTGCACGGAGTGCACCAGTCGGCGTAAAAGTCGATGATTACCGGTTTCTTCTGTGCGGCCGCCTGCTGCAGGGTTTGCTCCGAATAAGAATGCCAGTCGATCCCCGGCCCGCGCATGGCCCAGGCGGTGATCCAGAAGGTCGCAAGAACCAGGCAGGCGGTTCCCACGATGGTTTTCAGCCACGGAAAGGCCTTAAAGCCCGCCTGATTTTTATCGAGCCAGCCCAGGTGCGGGCCGGCAACCAGAGCAACCGCGACCAGGCCTACTGAGAAAAGCGCCTGCTGTTCAGGGAAGGGTGAAGCTTTATCTTTTTTCTTTGCGCTTGAATATTCAAAAAATAACGCGATGGATAAAACAGCCAGGATCAGTCCCAAACCCAGCGGAAAAAGACCAGGACCTGGCCCATATTGATCCGACAATTTCATCTTAAGCGCTTCGGATATGATGTATAGAGAAAAAAGGAATAACACCACTGAGGCAACCTGGTTGGATCTCTTCATTCCGGCAGGTTTTCCCGAGGATGCTTCCGTGGCAGTTGGGTCAGTTATGAATGGTTGGTCAGGCATCGCATACCTCCATAAATCTACATTATTATAACATGTTGACAACAGTTAATCAACATGTTTCGAGGTATGCGATTCCGCGGCTCTCTCGAGAGCAAGAGCCGGCAGATACATAGGATTGCCAAATGCAAAAACAGTCCGCCATAAGCTTGACACCAGCGCCCATAGCTCATCCATGAGTCAGGCCAAACGCTTACGCCCGACGCAATAAAGATCGGTATTATTGATTTGACAGATAGGATCTTCCTTGGTATTCATTCTTTGGATCTTTTCATATTCCACACGAGGAGTACATTCATGCTCCGGTTTTTCGGCTTTACCTGAAGTAGCTTGATCCAAGCTACCCGTGTTTGGTTAGCTCACAGCTAGGCCGAAAGACTCCTGCCTTTCCGATGCGTTTCCCCAAATCTCATTCCAAGGACCTCTTTCAGCCCGGCTTCCAAATCGTCTGAAGGGTGTTCCGGGGGCAATGGTGCTGGGCACCCCGCGGGCTG
>QZKK01000060.1 GCA_003599475.1 Desulfobacteraceae bacterium | reverse complement strand
ATGAAACCGGCCACAAAGAGGGTCTGCGGCTTTTCGTAAACCTCAAGCGGGGTTCCGATCTGTGCGGTGTGGCCGTTGTCCATGACGATCAGCCGGTCTCCCAGCGTCATGGCCTCCACCTGATCGTGGGTGACATAGATGCTTGTGATCCGAAGCGACTCGTGCAGCTTTCGAATCTCAAGGCGCATCTGCACCCGCAGTTTGGCATCCAGATTGCTGAGCGGCTCATCGAAGAGAAACACCTTGGGCTCCCGTACGATGCACCGGCCCATGGCCACCCGCTGGCGCTGCCCGCCGGAGAGCTGCCTCGGTTTCCGATCGAGCAGCCCGGTAAGCTCCAGGATCCTCGCCGCGGCTTGAACCCGTTTTTCGATCTCGGACTTTGCCATGCCGCGGATCTTGAGTCCGTAAGCCATGTTTTTAAATACCGTCATGTGGGGGTAGAGCGCATAGTTCTGAAACACCATGGCGATATCACGGGCCGCCGGCTCCAGCCGGTTGACCACCCGCCCGTCGATTACGATATCCCCGCTGCTGATGGTCTCAAGGCCTGCGATCAGCCTGAGAACAGTCGATTTCCCGCAGCCGGAAGGGCCCAAAATCACTGCGAACTCCCCGTTGTGTATGTCGCAGCTGATACCATGGATCACTTCGCTTTTTCCGAAGCTCTTGTGGACGTCTCGCAGGCTCACTTCGGCCATCGCTCTTGCTCCTATTTTTCGGTTTCTGTCATTCCCCGGACGAACTGCTTCTGCATGAAGACGACGACAAGCACCGGCGGGATCATGGCCAGCATCGCCGATGCCATGATGATGTGCCACTCGGCCTGGCTCTCCCCCACGTCCAGCATCCGTTTGATTCCGATCAGAAGCGTATAGAAGCTTTCGTCGGTGGTGATCAAAAGCGGCCACAGGTACTGGTTCCATCCGTAGATGAAAAGGATCACGAAAAGCGCTGCAATCGACGTCCGCGACATCGGGATCAGGATGTCGAAGAAAAACCGCAGGGGCCCACCGCCGTCGATGCGGACCGCCTCGCACAGCTCATCGGGAACGATCATGAAGAACTGGCGGAAAAGAAACGTCGCCGTTGCCGATGCGATCAGCGGGAAAATCAGCCCGGAATAGGAATCGAGCATCTTTAAGTCCGCAGCCACCTTGTAGGTGGGCAGGATTCTCACCTCGACCGGAAGCATCAAAGTGATAAAAATCATCCAGAAGAAGAGCATCCGGAACCGGAACCGGAAATAGACGACGGCAAATGCGGCCAAGAGCGAGATGGAGATCTTCCCGGCGGTGATCCCCAAAGCCATGATCAGGCTGTTGAGCATCATGGTTCCGACGGTCGCCCCGACATCTTTCGAGCCGACCGAAAGCGCACGGATATAGTTATCCAGCAGCCGATCCCCCGGCAGCATCGGAAACGAGCCGGTGATGTCCGCAAGAGGATGCGTGGAGGCGACAAAAGTCACATAGATCGGGAATGCGATCGCGGCCATACCCAGAATCAGGATTGCATGGGTCGCAAAAGTCAGCCAGGGGCGGTGTTCAACCATCTTAATCAATGTCCGATGAAAAGTTTAAAATTTCAATGATCAACCACGAAACACACGAAATACACGAAAAAGCGAACAGATTCGAAAGCAGATGTGGTTTTTTAAGTAATCCGTGTTCATCTGTGTTTATCCGTGTCCTAAAACATTCGCTCTTGCCGTCATTCTCGACTTTTTTATTCTCTGCGCCTCTGCGTCTCCGCGTGAGGAACTATTTCCATCAATAATGCACTTTGCGCTCAATGTATCGGAACTGAACGACGGTCAGCGAGATGACGACGATCATCAGGATCACCGACTGGGCGGCCGATCCTCCCAGATCCAGCCCGAGGAAACCGTCGTGATAGACCTTGTAGACCATGATGTTTGTGGCTTGGTCGGGGCCGCCATGCGTGATGGCGTGGATCACCCCGAACGTGTCGAAGAATGCGTAAACGATGTTCATGACGATCAGGAAAAAAACAGTCGGAGAAAGAAGCGGGAAGACCACGGTCCGAAACCGTTTCCCCGGGGAAGCCCCGTCGATTGCCGCGGCCTCGATGAACGATTTGGGTATGGCCTGGAGGCCGGCCAGGAAAAAAAGGAAGTTATAGGAGATCTCCCGCCAGGCGGCCGCAAGGATGACCAGCAGAAGCGCCTGCCTTCCGTTCAGCGTGTGGTTCCATTCGACTCCGAACCGCTTCAGGTAGAAAGAAAACATCCCGACGGTCGGGTTGAAGAGAAAGTACCAGAGCACCGCCGCAACAGCGGGTGCTACGGCATAGGGCCAGATGATGAATGTCTTGTAGGTGGTCGCACCGCGGATGGCGCGGTCCGCCATCACCGCAAACAGAAGGGCTGCACTCATCGAGATGGCGGCAACCGAAAAGCTGAAGACCACGGTGACCCCGATGGAGTTGATGTAGGCCGGATCGGTGAAGATATCGATGAAGTTATCCAGCCCGACGAACCGCGTCGAGAGCCCGAATGGGTCTTCCTGCAAAACGGACTGGTAGACGGCCTGGGAAGCGGGCCAGATGAAAAACACAAGGGTGATGAGAATCTGGGGAGCGACCAGAAGATACGGCAGGATCCTGTTGTTGAAGACGACGCGTTTTTCCATCGATCCCCCCCGGCTAGTATGACGCGGAGACGCGGAACGGGAATGTGGACGCGGAGACACGGGGACGCGAAGACGCGGAGACGCCGGTATGCGAGAGCTTGAGTCTCATGCCAGGCATATCGGGTCAGCCAATATCGCTAAAGATTCGCCTCCGGATTATAGATCCATTCCCGCTTGCCGTCTCAATGTCCCCGCGTCTCCGTGTCTCCGCGTCTCAACATGGTTTCCACCCGCCGCGGCTACTCGTTTGCCTTTTCGAATTTTCTGAGCAGCTTGTTTCCGGCTGCCACCGCATCGTCCAGCCCCTGCTTTGCGGTCTTTTTACCGGCAAAAATCGCCTCCATCTCGCCGTCGTTGATGTCCCTTACCTGGAGGAAATTTCCGAACCGGATGCCCATGGAATTCTCGGTCGGCGCATGCAGCGTCATCTGTTTGAGTGCGGTTTCCATGCCGGGGTCTTTCTCGTAAGCGCCCTGCTTTTTGGTCAGCTCATAGGCCGCTGTCGTGATGGGGAGATAGCCTGTAAACAGGTGCCAGTCCGACTGGACTTCCGGGGAGGCGAGATAGTTGAAAAATGCCGCAACCCCCTTGTACTCTTCTTTCGGATGGCCCGCCATCACCCAGAGACTGGCCCCGCCGATGATGGTGTTCTGCGGGGCTCCTTTGACATCCGGCCAGTAGGGAAGCGTGCTGGTTGCGAACTCGAACTTCGCGTTCGCTTTGAAGCTCGCGTACCCGGCCGACGATTCGGTGTACATGGCGACTTCGGCAGTGACAAATTTCGCATTTCCCTGGTTCGTCCGGCCGCCGTAGACAAAGATTTTTTCCTTATGCCAGTCCGCAAGCTGCTGGATATGCCGGACGTGCAGCGGGCTGTTGTAGACAAACTCGGTATCGTTTCCTGCGAAGCCGTTGGCTTTGGTTCCCATGGGCACATTGTGCCATGCGCTGAAGTTTTCGATCTGGATCCAGGAAGTCCAGGCACTGGAAAAACCGGCTGTAATTATGCCTTTTCTTGATTCCGACAAGATGTTTGCGATTTTTTCAGCAGCATCCTTGAGCCCGGCCTTTTCTAAAGAATCTTTGGCGATTTCCAGGTTGTCCAAAGCAGTGACTTGTACTGAATAGGCACTTAATATTTTCCTCGCATAATCTGCTACTTCTGGCCAAGTCTTAGGAGGCTTGGACGGATCGAGTCCAGCCCTTTTAAATGCATCGATATTATAGTAGAGAACCGGGGTCGAGCTGTTGAACGGCATCGACAGCATCTTTCCTTCCGAGGTGCTGTAATAGCCGGTGACCGTCGGGAGGTAGGCCTTGGGATCGAAGGGGAGCCCGGATTCGGCCATCACCTCATAGACCGGTTTGATTGCCCCTTTGGCTGCCATCATGGTGGCGGTTCCGACTTCAAAAACCTGCAGAATATGAGGTGGTTTTTTGGAACGGAACGCTGCGATTCCGGCGGTCATGGTGTCGTGATAATTTCCCTTGTAGACTGCCACCACTTTGTATGCATTCTGCGATTTATTGAAGTTTTCGGCGATGGAGTTGACCTTCTCGCCCAGCCTTCCCCCATGGGCATGCCACCAGTTGATGACGATCGGCTCCGCCATGGCACCTGCGGGCAGGAGAATCGAAACGACCACAGCAGCCGTAAACACCCAAAGACGTGGTTTCATAACAGAACCTCCTTTTTCCTTGCGCGGTTTTTGTCGGGGCGAAGGGACGCTCACCGAAAAAAATCCCTTCGGTTAATCAAACGTCTCGGAAAATGCGACATCGCATGATATTCATTGGAATGATGGAATACTTGATCTGCAGAACCATTCTTTCTTATAATGAACCGATTCATCATAATCAAGGAGTATCGAAAAAATTCGATGACGATGCCGAAAGCGAATCAATGGAAAAAGGCGACGATCATGACTCTTCTGTTTTTTGCCCCTTTTTGCAGCAGTGGGACGGAAGCCTTTCCCTCGAAAGAAAAGCAGCAGCCGGAACGGCCTTTTGCGATCGGTCATCGGGGTGCGGCGGGGCTTTTGCCTGAAAACACCCTGGCATCCTTCCGGCGGGCCCTGGAGCTCGGGGTCGATGCCGTCGAGCTGGACGTCCAGCTTTCGGCCGACGGGGAGGTGGTGGTGCACCACAATTTCCACCTGAACCCCGATATGACCCGCACTCCGGACGGAGAGTGGTTAAAGGAGAAGGGGCCTGCGATCCAAACACTCACCTTGGCCGAGCTGAAAAGATTCGATGTCGGGCGCCTGAAGCCTTTCTCTCCCTATGCCCGCCGATACCCCGACCAGGTGCCGGCAGACGGCGAACGGATCCCGACGCTTGCCGAGGTGATCTCTCTTTTCAAGCGGGAAGCGGGTGAAAAGACAGAGCTTTGGATCGAGATCAAGACATCGCCGGAAGAGCCATCCTCTTCGCCGCCCGAAGCCCTTTCAGACGCGATGATGAAGATCGTCGACCGGGAAAACGTTTCCTCCAGAATCCGGGTGCTCTCTTTCGACTGGCGCTCTCTTGTCCATCTGCAGAAAACGGTTCCCGGCATTTCCACCCTTTATCTTTCGCACATGGGAGGCAGTCCCGACAACATCCAGGCGGGCCGTCCCGGGATTTCGCCCTGGACGGCAGGCATCGACGCCGACGACCACAACGGCTCGGTCCCCCGGATGGTAAAGGCGGCCGGCGGCCGCATCTGGGGGACCCACTACAGGGAGCTGACGGAGGCGCTTCTTGCCGAGGCGCACCGGTTGGGGCTTGAAGCCGGCGTGTGGACCGTGGACAAACGGAGCGAGATGGTCCGCATGATCGACATGAAGGTGGACGGCATCACCACCAACCGCCCGGACATCCTCCTGTCGATCCCCGGGATGCGGTAAACCAAGCAATGTTCAATTTAGAACGCCCAATGTCCAAGGCAGGAAGCGAACTTATCTTGCCTCCGAAATCCACTGGTTTTTTCGTGTATTTCGTGTATTTCGTGGTTTAACTTGGACATTGGACATTCACTCGATCCAGTTTAGCGTCCGCTCCACGGCTTTTTTCCAGCCCGCGTACCGTTTTTCCCGAAGCTCTCCGTCCAGGGCCGGATGCCAGGTCTTGTCTGCGGCCCAATTTCTCCGCAGCGCTTCCAAACCGGGCCAGAAGCCGGCGGCAAGCCCGGCGGCATATGCCGCCCCCAGTGCGGTGGTTTCGGCCACCGTCGGCCGGATCACCGGAACATTCAGCATATCTGCCTGGTACTGCATGAGCAGATCGTTAAAAACCATCCCCCCGTCGACCTTGAGTCTGGTGAGCCCGACCCCGGAGTCCCGGTTCATCGCCTCGACGATGTCCCGGGTCTGGTACGCCACGGCTTCGAGCGCCGCCCGCGCAAGATGGCCTTTGGTGACATACCGGGTCAGGCCCGCGATCACCCCCCGGGCGTCCGGGCGCCAGTAGGGGGCGAACAGGCCTGAAAATGCCGGCACGAAATAGATGCCGCCGCTGTCTTCGACGGTTTTTGCGAGATCTTCCACCTCGGGGGCTGTCTGGATCAAGCCCAGATTGTCCCGCAGCCACTGAACGAGCGCACCGGTGACCGCAATGGCCCCCTCCAGACAGTAAACCGGCGCCTCCCCCCGGATCTGGTAGCCGACGGTGGTCAGCATTCCGTGAACCGAGGCCACCGGGGAACGGCCGGTGTTGAGCAGCAGGAAACAGCCGGTGCCGTAAGTGTTTTTCGCCTCCCCCGGGTCGAAGCAGGCCTGCCCCACCAGCGCCGCCTGCTGGTCCCCCAATGCTCCGCACACCGGGCATTCGGCTGCAAGGGGCCCGTCCGCCAGCGTAGTCCCCCAGACGGCAGGGTCGATCGAAGGCACGATGCGGGGGAGCATCCTTTCCGGAATCTCAAGAAGCTCAAGGATCTGTCGGTCCCAGGAAAGGGTATCGAGGTCCATGAGCTGCGTCCGGGATGCATTGGTGACATCGGTCACGTGGACGCCGCCTTCGGGTCCGCCGGTCAAATTCCAGATGAGCCAGGTGTCGATGGTGCCGAAAAGGGCACGACCGCTTTCGGCGGCTTTTCGGACGCCGTCGATGTTTTCAAGGATCCACCGGATCTTCGGCCCGGAAAAATAGGTGGCGACGGGAAGCCCGGTTTTCTCCCGGAACCGGTCCATACCGCCTTCCCGCGTCAGCGCTCTGCAGATCTCATGGGTTCGGGTGCACTGCCAGACGACGGCGTTTGCATAGGGAATGCCGGTTTTTCTGTCCCAAACCACGGTCGTTTCGCGCTGGTTGGTGATACCGACGGCGGCCACGTCGGACCCGGAAGCCCTGGCATCATCCAAGGCACCCCGGATCACCTCCTGTACATGGCGCCAGATCTCGAGGGCATCATGCTCCACCCAGCCCGGTTTCGGATAGATCTGCCGGTGTTCCCTCCGGTCCACGCCGGCGATCCGGCCGGCATGGTCAAAGAGGATGCACCGCGTGCTTGTGGTCCCCTGATCCAATGCGCAGACATAACGACCCATAATCAATGTCCAATGTAGAATGTAAAATTTCCAATAATCAAGTTAACTGCGCAGATTAAGGGAATTGAGAAAGAATGACCTCCAATGAAGACCTTACGTTTCCTTTTTTCTTTGGGAATCGGAAAATTATCATTTTTTCCTTCCCCTTGGAAATTGGACATTGGACATTCTACATTGGACATTCTTTCTCTTTTTCAGTCCGGCAACTTCGATGAACCCCTTCACGGCCCCGTATGCCGAGGTTACCGCCAGCCCCGATCCGCATTTCATCCGCATCCAGTCCTGGTGGGCCAGAATGGAGCCCGCCGCAAAAAGCCGTTCATAAACGGGGGTTCCGGAATCGTCCACCGGGCGGAAAAAGCCGTCCGTTTCAAGCCCCGCCCGGTTCACCGGGTGGCCCCCGGGATCGAAAAAATCCTCTCGGTGCCAACCTTCCCGGCTTCCGGGTTGAACGACCGGCAAGTCGAAAACCGTCTCGCGGATCCTCCTTCTGTCTGCGGCAAGCCCCTTTCCCAGGAATCGGCCGGTCGCGAGCACGACACCCCGGCATCGGATCCGGGAGTTCGAATGCGGGTTTTGGAGGTCGAGCAGAAAGCCTCCACCGGATTCCTGCCGGGCCGATACGACCCGGCTCTGGTAGAACCCCTTGACCGATCTTCTGCCGAGGCCTGCGGAGAAGGCTTCCAGAAGGCGCATTCCGGGAGCCGAGGGCGGCAGGGTCAGGATTTCAAAGACCGGAATTCCGATCGCTTTTTCAAGGTCTGAGTGAATCCGCCGGGAGTTGTAGATTCCAAGGATCGCCGGGAGCCCCACACTCCGAGCCGGTCCGGCCGCAGCCCGGATCGCCTGTGCAAGCGCGTCGCAGCGGGACGGCTTCTCCAGCGCCTGCGCCATCTGCAGCGGGGAAAGCTCCCCGCCGGTTCCGCTTTCCGGAAAACGGAGGCGCAGCGTCTCAAGTCCTTTCCATCGTTTCGAAAGCGACTCGGCGATCTGCCTTGCGCTGAATTCGGTATAGCCTTCGAAATCGACCAGAAGGCAGGGATCTTTCCGTTCGAGGGCTTTTACGCCGGCCCACATGGTCTCCGGAATGCCGTAGGTGCTTTTCGAGGTGCCGAGGGGGGTGAGCACCTTGACGTTTCTATCTCCGGCAATGCGGTAGTCGACCCCCGCTCCCTGCAGAAAGGAGACAAGCTCTTCAAAGGCGGCCCGCATATCCTCTTTGCAGAGATGCGCATACGGGTGTTTCGGGATGTCTCGAACCAGCGTCGAGATGCCGTCCCAGGGGTTCTCCCATTCTTTCCGGTCCCCGATCGGATGGACTCCCAGGAGGTCGATAAGCCCGCTCGCGAATATGCTCTCTCCGTAGGTTCCCACCTGGGCTACCGAAAGGCCCCGGTTCAACGCGAACAACGCGCTTGACATTCCGGCCATTCCGGTTCCGACCACCGCAAGATCGCAGCGGCAAACCCCCCTCCCGCTTAAATTCATCGGGGCTTCTCCCCGTCCGGAGGATCTCCCGATTCCAGGTTCAGAAGGCCGCAGTGAATGGCTTCGGTAAGCTCCGCCTGGATGAGCTGCCCGTTCCAGAGGACCGGACGCTGTCCCTTCCACCGCTCCCTGAAAAATTCGGTGAGCATGGCCAGCCCCTGGTCTGAGCGCAGCCTCCCTCGATCATACATGAAGGAGGTCGTTCTCAACCCGCAGAATGCGCCCTGGCAGGGGCCCTTTCCCATCCGGCTGCGGATCCCCACGGCGCGCAGGGTCGTGTCCACGCGCTGGGCTTCAAGCGAATCGATGACCTGCTCGACGGTGCTTTTGGGCACCAGTTCGCATGCACAGAGGATGGCGTCCTCCGGCGGATGCCCGGCGAGCCAGAGCCGGGATGCAAGTCCCGGCACGGTCCACTTCCCGGCCGGAGACGCAGGGAGCGGTTTGGAACGGGTTTGACACAGGCCGGCGGCTCCCAGCCGCTTGCAGACCAGATCCGCCGCTTTTTCCGCCATCAACCGGTAGGTCGTCAGCTTCCCCCCGGATATGGTGGCGAAGTTTTCGAGGCCCTCCCGGCTGTGATCGAGCAGGGCGAAGCCTCTGCCGGCGCTTCGATCGTCTTCTCCGGCATGGGTGTCGATCAAGGGGCGGACACCGGCATAGGCCCGGGTAAACCGGGTGGTCTCAAGCACGGGCAGCATCTCGGAGGCCTTGGCCACGATCCGGTCGATTTCGGCCACAGTCGGCCGGATGTCCGCAAGGCTTTCCACCCGAACGGAGGTGGTGCCGAGAAGAGAGACGGCCACCCCCGGAACCAGAATGTCTCCATCCGAAGGTCTGTGCAGACGATTGATCACCCGGTGCGTAATCCGGTCATAGCTGACCAGAAGGCTTCCTTTGGAATAGATCAGATCGATGGCGGCACCTGCCAGGGCGGCAACCTCTCCGGCCCAGGCTCCGGCCGCATTGACCACCTGCTCGGGATGCACATGGAGAATCTCGCCGGTCCTTGTCTTTTCGAGTACGGCTTCACGGATGCGCCGACCCGACTTCTTGAAGGCGACAACCCGCGTATGGGGCAAAAAGGAGGTCCCGAGCGTTTGGGCATGCGACAGGTTTTCGAGCGAAAGCTTGAAGGGATCCAGGTTGGCATCCTCGACGTGAAAGGCTGCGATCAGCCGATCGGTCAGCGCCGGCTCCTGTTCCCGGACCTCCTTCAGATCGACCGGGTGGTACGGGAGACCCAGCCGGTCGCACAGGACCGGAAAATCTGCAATATAATTTTCATCGTCTCCTTCCACGCCGATAAAGAGCCCGCCGGTATCTTCGATGCACTGGGGGGCTAAAAGTTTGAGGAGTGCATTTTCCTTGAGACACTCTACAGCGGTTTCCGGGTCGGTGGCCACGTACCTGCCGCCGCTGTGGAGAAGGCCGTGGTTGCTGCCCGATGCTCCTGCGTTGATGTCCGCCTGCTCCGCCAGGATGCAGTGAATACCCCGCAGCGCCAGATCCCTGGCCAACCCGGTCCCCGTCGCCCCGCCTCCGATAATCAGCACCTCGGTCTGCACCGATTCCCTCCCGATCCGGTACCGGTTCTTCAATGGTTTCTTTTTACAATAACGCGGTATCATTTGCAAACCCCTCATCAAGCTGATAGGCTACTCGAATCAATCACGGGTGTGCGCAGTCGATGCGATTTCGGTTTATCCCTCCATTCCGCTCAAGAAAGGTCGATGTAACTGTGGACGCAATCCCTTCCTTTCATTAAAATAAAGAGAGGTGATCCTGCATGGCCAGGAAAAATAAGACAACCGGCCGGACCGGCAATGGAAAAAGCCGGCAAAAGGCATCCGATCGAAATTCGGAGCACCCCGACCAGCAGCGGGCTCAACAAGAGGAAGAAAGAACGCAGCGGGAGCAAAAAAAAGAAGGCGAAAAAGAGGTGTCCCGAACCCGGCAAAGCGATTCCAGGAATTCGGAAAAAAAGGAGCCTTCCCACGATGAAGGAAAAGATGAACGAAGAAAAGAAGGCTTTCCGGTAATCGGCATCGGGGCGTCGGCGGGAGGGCTCCAGGCGCTCGAGGCTTTTTTTTCGAACGTGCCCGAAGAAAGCGGGATCGCCTATACGGTCATCTCCCATACCGATCCGGATCGGACAAGCCTTCTGCCCGACATCCTGGAAAGGAAAGCAAAGATTCCGGTCAAACGCATCGAGGAGGGAATGCGGGTGGAATCCGATACGGTCTATCTTCCGCCGTCCGATAAAGAGCTTGCAATCGAAGACCGGGTGTTTCGTTTGAAAGAACGGCAGAAAAGAGACGGGCTCTATATGCCGATTGATTCTTTTTTACGGTCTCTTGCCGAAGACTGCACCGAGCATGCCGGATGTGTCATTCTTTCGGGAACCGGAACAGACGGCACCCTGGGCTTAAGGGCGATCAAGGAAAAAGCCGGGATTACCGTCGCTCAGAGCATCGATTCCGCCCGGCATTCGGGGATGCCCCGGAGTGCGATCGAAACGGGCCTTGTCGATTTTATCCTTGCCCCCGAAAAGATGGCAGAAGAGCTCGTCCGGTATTACAGGCACCCGGGGAAAATTGAAAAGAAAAAGGAGGAAGAAGCGCCCGATACCCTGCGAAAAATCCTCTTGTTTCTTTCCAACCGGGCCGGCCACGATTTTTCCCTGTATAAAAAAAGCACCTTGATCCGAAGGATCGAGCGGCGCATGAGCATTACCCAGAGCCAAAACGGATCCGAGTATCTTTCCTATCTTCATAAAAATCCCAAAGAGGCCGAAGCCCTTTTTCAGGATCTTTTAATCGGGGTGACAAGCTTTTTCCGGGACCCGGAGGCCTTTGCCTTTCTTAAAGAAAAAGTCCTGCCGGAGTTGATCGACCGGTCGGAGGAACCGATCCGGATCTGGATTGCGGGCTGTTCCACGGGAGAAGAGGCGTATTCGGTAGCCATTGCGGTCAAAGAAGCCTCAGCCGAAAAGGATTACAGCCGGCGCTTCCAGGTCTTTGCCACCGATCTGGACAGGCAGGCGATTGAAAAAGCGAGACAAGGGGTCTACATCGAAAGCATTGCAGCCGACGTGAGCCCCGAGCGGATCAATCGTTTCTTTACCAAGACGGATCATCTCTACCAGGTCAAAAAAGAGATCCGGGAAACGATTGTCTTTGCCGTACAAAACGTTTTGAACGACCCTCCCTTTTCAAATCTCAATCTTCTGGTGTGCAGAAACCTTCTGATCTATCTGGAGTCCGAAGCGCAGAGAAAGCTGGTTCCGCTTTTTCATTATACGCTTAAACCCGGCGGGGTTCTTTTTTTAGGCGCATCCGAGAGTGTGGGCCGCTTCGGCGATCTTTTCCAGA
>QZKK01000185.1 GCA_003599475.1 Desulfobacteraceae bacterium | reverse complement strand
CTCTCTTTCCGCCTTGCGCTTTCTTCTCGTTCATCTCTTTGAGCTTTCAACTTTCAGCTATTTCAGGGCTTCAGCTTCTTCATTCAGTTGAAAATATGGCATCATTTCCTTATATTGCATCATTGGTGATTCCCGTAAAGGCACAGCATGTTATTTGCAGCCGTTTACTGGTTCAGCGTTAAAAGGTTCAACGGTCGGAAATTTCAATGGATAGGGCTCAACGAAGGCTTTTTGATCCTTCCATATTTTAGGGTTGAAAACCTGAAAACCAGCGCAGTTCTTACCCTCTGAACCTTGGACCTTTGAAACCCCTGAACGCTTGCTGTTATTTTTATATCATACGGATTTCCATGACCCAACAGAAACTCAGCCTGAAAAAGATCGAAGCGCAGCTCTCTCATGCCATGCTGTCCGACCGGTACGCCGTCGCCCGGGAGCTTCGGCGCATCCGGCGGTCCCGCATCTCCGAAGAAAAGCGCCGGGCCAGGCTCGCTGCCGTCGAGAAAAGACTGCTCGCCTCCATCCAGATCCGTTTGGATCGCCAAGCCGGCCGTCCCCGGCCGGAATATATCGATGCGCTTCCGATCACCGCAAAGAAGGAGGAGATCGTCTCCGCCATTCGAAAGCACCCGGTGCTCATCGTCTCCGGCGATACCGGCTCGGGGAAGAGCACCCAGATTCCGAAATTCTGCCTGGAAGCCGGCAGGGGGGTCGCAGGCATGATCGGCTGCACCCAGCCGCGAAGGATCGCCGCCACCTCGGTGGCCCGTCGGATCGCCGAAGAGCTCGGGGAAGAGATCGGCCGCTCCGTGGGGTACAAGATCCGCTTCAGCGATCAAACGGGGGCAGGCACCTACATCAAGCTGATGACGGATGGAATCCTTCTGGCCGAAACCCAGGGAGATCCCCTGTTGACTCGCTACGATACAATCATCGTTGACGAAGCGCACGAGCGGAGTCTGAACATCGATTTCATCCTGGGGATTTTAAAAAACCTGCTCCTGCGCCGGAGGGATCTGAAGCTGATCGTCACCTCGGCGACCATCAATACGGAAAAATTCTCGCATGCCTTCGACCGTGCGCCGATCATCGAGGTCTCCGGCCGGATGTACCCGGTGGAGGTCCGGTATAAAACCGAGGGGATCGACGAAAATGACGGCACCTACATCGATCTTGCCGTGGATGCAATCGATTCGATCGTAAAGGAGAGCCCCTTCGGGGACATCCTGGTGTTCATGCCGACCGAACAGGACATTCGGGAGACCTGCGAGCTGATCGAAGGAAGGGGATATCGGGGAGCGGCGATTTTTCCGCTCTTTGCCCGGCTGTCCGGCGACCAGCAGTCGAAGGTCTTTTCGAGGCCCCCGGGGCGAAAGATCATCGTAGCGACCAACGTGGCCGAAACCTCCCTCACCATTCCCGGGATCCGGTATGTGGTCGATACGGGGCTTGCGCGGATCTCGCGCTATTCGCCGCGGACGCGGACGACGGCTCTCCCGGTTGCGGCGATTTCCAGAAGCAGCGCCGAACAGCGGAAGGGAAGGTGCGGAAGGGTCGAAAACGGGATCTGCATCCGGCTCTATCCGCAAGAGGATTTCGAGTCCCGGGAAATGTTCACACGGCCTGAGATTCTGCGATCGAACCTGGCGGAAGTGATCCTGAGAATGATCGCGCTCAGGCTCGGAAGCATCGAGACGTTTCCGTTCATCGACAGACCGGCCCCCAAAAACATCCGGGACGGCTTCGATCTTCTCACGGAGCTCGGCGCCATCGTGCATTCGCCGCAGGAGGCAATCGGGTACGCGCTGACCGACAGAGGACGCCTGATGGCCCGCGTGCCGATCGATCCCAGGCTGTCCCGGATGCTGATTCATGCCGGAGAGGAGGGTTGTCTCAAGGAGATCGTGGTCGTCGCATCGGCACTTTCCATTCAGGATCCGAGAGAGCGGCCTGCCGAGAAACGGAAGGAGGCGGACTCTGTACACAAGGCGTTTCAGGACCCCGAATCCGATTTCATCACCCTGTTGAACATCTGGAAGCGGTACCACGAAACGCTCAAGGCGGAAAAGACGATTTCGGCGATGAAACGCTTCTGTAAGGCGAGCTTTCTTTCCTATCGGAGGATGCGGGAGTGGCGGGATGTCCACTCCCAGATCTGGGGCATCCTACAGGAGGCCGGCTTCACCGGCGCAGCCCGGAAGCGGAAGTTTTCCCCTGAAGCGGCCGAATCGTTTCCAGAAGGCTATTCGGCCGTCCACCGATCGATCCTGAGCGGATTTCTTTCCAATATCGGAGAAAAGAAGGAGGGAAACATCTACCGGGCCGCAAAGGGGAGGGAGGCGATGATCTTTCCGGGGTCATCGATTTTCAACCGGGGAAAACAGTGGATCATGGCCGCCGAAATGGTCGAGACATCCCGGCTTTTCGCCCGGAATACCGCAAACATCGACAACCGGTGGCTGGAAGAAATCGGTAAAGACCAGTGCAGGTATACTTACTTGAACCCCCGCTGGTCAAGACGCCGGGGGGAAGTCGTCGTCACGGAACAGGTAAGCCTCTATGGCCTAATCATCGATCCCGGCAGGACGGTTCCATTCGGGCCGATCGACCCTGAAACGGCATCGGATCTTTTTCTGCGCGATGCTCTGGTCCGCTGCGATGTCAGGGAGAGCCTCGGCTTTCTCGAGCACAACCGGAACCTGACGGCCGAAATCGAGGACATCGAAAACCGCGTCCGGAGACGGGACCTGATGATCGAAGAAGAGGAGATGCTTCGGTTTTACAGGGATCGAATCCCCGGAATCTGTGACATCCGGATGCTCAAAAAAGCGATCGAGAAAAGAGGATCCGACGATTTTCTGAAGATGGATCGGGAATCCCTGCTCCGATATCTTCCCGGCCGGGAGGAGCTTGCCCTCTACCCGGATGCGGTTTTCCTGGGAAAAAGCGAATTTTCCCTCGAATATCGATTCGATCCCGGAAACGCCGAAGACGGTGTAACGGTCAAGATCCCGGTTTCGGCGGCTTCTGCGATTCCTCCCGATGCCGTGGACTGGGGAATTCCCGGACTTCTGAAGGAAAAGGCGGCCGCCATGATCCGGGCGCTTTCCAAAAACTATCGAAAACAACTGGTTCCCATTGCCGATACCGCGGATACGATCGCAAAAGAAATGCCGAAGACAGAAGAGCCGCTGGCCAATGCATTGAGCCGCTTCATTTACCGGCGATTCGGAGTGGATATTCCGGCCTCTGCCTGGTCGCTCAAAGATGTTCCCGAGCATCTGGCCATGCGGATTGCGCTCACGGATTTAGCCGGCAAAGAAGTAGAAGCATCGAGAGACAAGTCGGTTCTGACCCGGACGGTCGCGGCAGGCGCAAGAACGCCCGAATTACCCGAGGCCATGAACCGTTGGAAAAAATCGGGGGTATGCGATTGGGATTTCGGAGACCTGCCGGAATCGATCGAGATCGGCGGCAAAGACGGCCTCCGGTGGGCCTACTATCCGGGACTTGAAAAAACAGGCGACGGCATCAACCTGCGGCTCTTCGAGCACCGCAGCGAAGCGCTCCGCTCTCATAAGAGGGGGGTTGCAGGGCTCTATTCGATTGCCCTCTCGAAAGATTTGAGGTTTCTCAAGAGGTCGCTTGCCCTGCCGGCCGGCATGAAAACACCGGCAATGCATTTCGGAGGCACCCGAGCGGTCGAAGATCGCATCTACGAGAGTCTTCTTTCGGATCTTTTCTCGATCGACATCCGGTCGCGAGCGGCCTTCTCTGCCCTCGCAGAGGAGGCAAGGCCGCTGCTTTTTGAGAAAGGGAAAGAAAAAAGCGAACGGGTCGCCGCAGTACTGAACGCCTATCACGACGCCCGGACGGCCCTTTCCCGGCTTGAAACCGTATCGATCGGGAACCCCGCCTTTGGCCCCGCCGCAGGAGTGGTAAAAACGTATCTGAGCAGAATAAAAGACGAGCTGCAGAAACTCGTTCCGGAAAACTTCATCGAATTGTACAGTGCGGAAAAGCTTTATCATCTCGTGCGTTATATCGGGGCGATCGTCATTCGAGCCCGGAGAGGGCTTGCCGATATGGAGAAGGATCAGGTAAGAGAATCGCGTCTGAAGCGGTATACGGAAAAGCTCGAATCCTTTCTGGACGGGCTCTCCTCTTCCGTTTCCGAGGAAAAACGGACCGAGATCGAAAATCTCTTCTGGCTCATCGAAGAGTACAAGGTCTCGCTCTTTGCCCAGGAGCTCGGCACCGCACGACCTGTATCCGAAAAGCGGCTAGAGGCCAAAATCGGCGAGATCAATCGTATGGTGTGATCCGTAATTTGATGTTGGACGGTCAGCTCTTTTTAACCGTAAGTTTGACCCGGCGGCTCCCCGGATCGTATACGACCGAAATCCTTTCACCCTCTTTCAAGCTCTTCCGTGCGGACTGATATTCCGGAAGAAGCCTTTTTGCCAGCGCTTCTCTGGATTCTATTTCCTCGATGCCCGACTCCGCCCACTTCTTCCGGGCAAAGGCATATACCTTATCGATCAGAGGGTGGCGTTCTTCCGCGGGCGGCTCAGGAGGTGCGGAATCGAGGGAAGGGGACCTCCCCTTTTGATAATTTTCCAAATCCCGTTCGAACAGTCGTTTCCAAGCCTGCTCATAGACAAGCAGGGAATGCATCAGGCTGTCGAGGCGCATATGCACTTCCGTGTTCTGAAAACCGAATTTTATTCTGTAGACCCCGTTTTCAAACCGGCGGATTTCATCGATGAGCTCCTGATATTTCGGATATGGATGCCGCTGCCGGTCGGATAAGAACAGTTGAACCTTGCGGTCCATCTCGGTAATCTGCGCCTTGTAGGTTTTCAGCGCCTGGATAGTGGTTTGTGCATCGATGTCCATTAGAAGCTCAAAGCAGAAAGTTTAAAGTTCAACGACGGATATCGGTTATCAATTATCGATGGAAATGTCAGTCTTTTTTCGAGACATCTTCTCTTTTTTGTTTTCAGCTCTTCCCGTATTTCTCCGCAAGCTCGATACAATCCATTGCTTCCGACTTCTTTCCCCTCTTCAGGCAGCCGTTTGCATAAATCCTGCACTTCCTGGTCAGGGTTTCGACGGCTGCCTGCCGCTGCTTTTCCGCAAGCTGCCCCGATTCGATGATTTTGATCAGGGCATCGATTCGGAACCGATCCAGCCCGGAAGCCCTGGAAAGCTGATCGGCATGGCCGCCGCGCTTAACAATCAGGGGTTCTTCGATCAGATACACCGGATAGCGGCAGCCGATCCGCAGCCAAAGATCGTAATCCTCGCAAGCCGGGAGGTTTTCGTCGAAGAGCCCAACTTCATCGAAGAGCCGGCGCCGGATCATCACCGCAGAGGGACTCACGAGGCAAAGCGCCAGTGACCGCTCGAAGATGATCCCCGATTCCTTCCGGTGCTTGTTTTTCGGATTGACCCTGCAGCCGTTTCGAATCCAGACCTCCTCCGTCTGGCAGATGCAAGCCCCGGGATCGGCTTCCAAAAATTCAGCCTGCCGCTTCAGCTTTCCGGGCAGCCACAGATCGTCCGAATCGAGAAATGCGATCAGCTCTCCGGAAGCCTCACGGATCCCGCGATTCCTGGCCGCGCTCACTCCCGCATTCTCCTGCCGGATCGAAACGATCCTGTCTCCATAGTGATCGAGGATCAGGGCGGTATCATCGGTGGAACCGTCGTCGACCACGATCAGCTCGAAATTCGGATAGTTCTGCCGAAGCACCGATTCGATCGCTTCCTTGATGATCCATCCCCGGTTGAAGGTCGGAATCACCACACTGACGGGGGGTCCTTCATTTCTTAAAATCATATAAGCCCAGCCGCGCCGCTTCGGGATTGATCAAGGCAAAAACTTCTGAAAATTTTGCCTCAAAGGCACCAAGACACAAAGAAGAACATGAATTTTTTAAAATTGACCTTATTCCTTAATTCGATGTTGGACGTTGGATGTTCGATGTTCGACGTTCATGTAGTTTCACACGAGCTCTCTCGGCGATCTCCTGTTTCCCATTAGCTCATTTTCGACCGACACTCAACCCTTCTTCTGCGGATTCTTCTGACATATTGAAGGCCCTTTTCTCAAACCTGATTGAACTTGAAAGAAAAATGTGATAGGGGCACAACCATCTTCAATGGGTTATATAATTTGCGTTCATGAAACTGCGGCTTATCCTTTTCACCCTGGCTCTTCTGGCTTTCGTATCGGCTTCCAGCGGCGGTGCACTCTACTATTCTTCTCTTCGGGAGTCTGCATTCAGCGAGGCCGAGCGCCAGACGGTCACCCGTTTGGAGATGATCAAAAGCAATATCCTAGCATATCTATCCGAAAACGTGAAACCGGCCGCAACGCTTGCCGGAATCAAGGCCCTTCAAAGGGCGTTGATCGACACCTCCCCGGCGAACCTGAATGCGGCCAATCGGGTGCTGGACCATTTTAAAACCACCCTTAATGTCAACGTCTGCTATCTGATGGATGCCCGGGGCGCCACCGTTGCTTCGAGCAACCGGAATGATCCGGACAGTTTCGTGGGAGAAAACTTCAAATTCAGACCCTATTTTCAACAGGCCGTGGCAGGGCATCCCGTCACCTACCTGGCTCTGGGAACCACCTCGATCAAACGCGGCGCCTATCATAGCCATCCCATCTATGGCGATGCGGACGCATCTCCCATAGGAATCGTAGTGATCAAGGTGTCCATCGAGCAGATCGAAAAGGCACTAGGTCCGGAATCCGAAGAGATCATGCTGGTGACCGATCCCCAGGGGGTCATTTTCATCTCGAACCGGAAAGACTGGCTCTATCATCTTATTTTTCGGCTCTCCCCGGACCAGCTGTCACAGATCGAGGCCTCGCTGCAATTCGGCAAGGGCCCCTGGCGATGGGTGGGGTTGACGGAGAAGGGAGCCCGGTACGTATTGGACAGATCGGGCAACGAGTTTTTCAGGGACCAAGTCGATCTGGAGAATTTCAAGGGCTGGAAAGTGCTCGCCCTTCGAAGCCGCCGGGATATTGTCGAGAAGGTTTCCGGACCCCTGATCGCGATTACAGGCCCCGTCGTGCTTTCGCTCTGCGTGCTGATCGGTTTGTTTGTCTTTTTGCTCTACCGCAAGGCCAGCATCGAACTCGTCCAACGAAAGACGTTTGAACAGGCCCTCAAGGACACCAAAGAAAAACTCGACCGCTACTCCAAAGATCTCGAACGGCAAGTGAAGACGCGTACCCGGGAGATCACCAATATACTCAGATATACGCCGGCAGTGGTCTACATAAAAGACCACGGAGGCCGCTACCTTCTGGTCAACTCCCGATACGAACAGCTTTTTCATGTCCGCAATGATTCGGTGCGCGGAAAAACCGATTTCGATATTCTCAGTCCGGCCGTGGCGGATCAGATCTGGAGTAACGATCTCAAAGTGCTCACCCAAAAACGGCCGATTCAGTTGGAGGAGCATATTTCCCATGAAGACGGCACCCATACCTATCTTTCCGTGAAGTTTCCGATCTATGAGGATTCCGGGGAGGATTCCGGGGAGGATTCCGGATCCATCAGCGGTGTGTGCGGTATCCTGACAGACATCACCCAGGTAAAAAAAGCTCAGGATCAACTTCGACGGCTCTCGGCAGGCATCATGGCCAACCAGGAAAAGGAGCGATCGGCCATCGCCAGGGAACTGCACGATGAGCTGGGGCAGGTTTTAACGGCACTCCGGATTGACGCGGCATGGATCCTGGATCGGCTGAAACAAAAGGATCCGAAAGCCGCCCTGCGGGCGCTTGCCATGTGCGAGCTCATCGATCAGACGATTCAGGAAGTGCGGGGCATGGCCTTTCGATTGAGACCCGGTGTTCTGGACGACCTTGGACTCGTAGATGCCCTGGACTGGTATACAACCGATTTCGAGCGGCGCACCGGCGTCACCTGTGTATTCGAGCACAGCGCCATACCGAATGTGGACAACACCCTTGCCACGGCTGCCTATCGCATTGCCCAGGAGGCGCTCACCAACGCGGCACGGCATGCTGCCGCGAGCCACATCGAGGTGCGGGTGGAGACCCGAAACGGCGGTCTGACGCTGACGGTAGTCGATAACGGCAAAGGGTTTAATCCCGGGGAGCTGCCCGAATCCGGAGGGCTCGGTTTGGCAGGAATGAAGGAGCGGGCCTCCCTGGCCGGAGGCATTCTCGAAATCCATTCACAACCGGGGCAAGGCACCCGGATCGTTTGCCGGATGCCCATCGAGCGGAAATCCGAAATTCGAATACCCGCCTGCCATAGCCTATACGGATCTGGATGAAAAGGATCTGCTGGAGGCAAGGCGCCTCTAATTAAACAACATTCCATCGGCGCTGGCGGGCAGGTCGAAACTCGAAATAAATTCAAATGATCAAAATACGAATTATTAATACGGAAGAACAACGGTTTCGGCCCCGGTTTGTTTTGAATTTTGAACATTGGAATTTTGGTATTGTTTCGGCCCGCCCTGGCGCGACATGCTTTACAGTAATATTGGGGCTTATGGGAGCAGGACGAAGTGGATTGTTCGCGAACACATGGGGATCGGTCTGGGCCAGGGATTTCGGCCAATTTTATATGATCGGGCGGTATTCGGATTTTCAATTTTCGCAACATTGTGAATTGCCAAAATCACGGACAGATTTTATGAGACGGCGCACTGGAGAAGAGCAATGATACGGATCCTGCTTGCGGATGATCACCGAATCGTGCGGGCCGGGTTGCGGCGTATCATTGAAGAGAGCGGGGATATGATCGTAATCGCTGAGGCTTCAGACGGCAGGGAGGCTCTCCAGCTTGCCGGCAAAGATCCGCCGGATGTCGCCGTCATCGATATTTCGATGCCGGGACTGGACGGTCTGGAGGTCATCCGACAGCTTCACATCGATTATCCGGCACTTCCTATCCTGGTTCTGACCATGCACGAGGAGGAGCAGTATGTGGTTCGGGCCATTGAAGCCGGCGGCATGGGCTATATCACCAAACGGTCCGCCCCTGAGCAGCTTGTGAAAGGCATTCGAAGCGTCAAAGGGGGAAGACGGTTTTTGGCCCCCCGGGCTGCAGAAACGCTGGCGTTACGGGTTGCAAGAGGCGCTCAGGGAAAATCGGCACTGGACTTGCTGTCCATGCGAGAGCTTCAGGTGCTCAGGCGGCTGGCTCTGGGGCAGACCAACCGTGAAATCGCCGAAGCTTATTACATCAGCGTAAAAACGGTGGACACCTACCGACTCCGGCTGTTGAAAAAACTCAACCTCCGAAACAACGCCGAACTGTCGCGATTCGCCACCCGAAACCGGTTGGTCGAATCCTGAAAGCCCCGCGGTGTAAGAAAATTCCTTACAATGAAATCAGAAAGCGCCCGAATTGACAACCGCAGTCGATTTTGTTAGCACTTGCTGCAGAAATGGGGCGGTTTTTCAGGTATTCCGAATTTGCGTCGCACTCACCGAATGGCCGTATACAAAGCTTTAAAATAGCTTCTTATATTTTTTTCTGATAGGATCGAATCCGAATGCGCCATAAATGAACGAAAGACGAACGGGCCGGTGCGTTCGATCGACTTTTCGAATGCCGGCATCTACGCTTGGTGCACCACAGGGCCGCAGAGGAATTGGATGTTGAGGATGCATGCCGCGCTCTATGGGGGGCGGCAGGGAACCAATCCATGTCACCATATCAAATCAATAAAAGGGAGGAAGAGAAATGACGAGTACGAAACGAAGTCGTTTTTTTGTCGTATGTGCTTTGGCCGTTATCGCCGTGTTTACAGCCGCGGCGCTTCAGACTGCCGATGCTGCGGAGCGGAAATCGATCCGATGGGCCACATCCAGCACGGGCTCTTACGGATACAAGGTCGCCGCCCAGATGGTCAGTGTCTTGGAGAAAGCGCTCGGGGGCGAATATACCGTCACGGTCAATCCCTATCCTTCGACCACCGCCGCCATGAAGGCGACGATGGACGGCAATGCGGAGATCGGATACGCGGCAGACGTCGGGTTGACTCCGCTCTATGCCGGTGAGGGCGCCTTCAAAGACTACAAGCCTGCCAAGGCACTGATGGTGCACACCTGGTACGCCTATCCGATGGAATCCTTCATGGCCGTATACGCCCCGAAAGCGGATAAGTTCAAGGCTTGGGGCGACTTCAGCGGCAAACCGGTATTTTTCACCCCCGCCGGCTTCATGAACTGGCTCAATTTCATGCGGATCTACAAGGCGCTCGGATACCAGTTCAAACACGTCCAGATCGGAGAAGCCGCCCAGGGCGACGCCCTGCAGGCCGGCACCATCGAGGGGGCTGTCGCCTATACGACCGCAGGCCGCTCGCTTCCATCTTACTGGCGAGAGACCGAGCTGCGCCTGGATATCAAGATCATCAACCCGAGTGCTGAAGAGGTAAAGAAACTGAAGGCGGCAAACCTTGCCCCCGTTGAAATCGATGCAACTAAGGCGTTCAGCAAGGATGTCGGTGTAAAGACGATTTTGGGCGTGCCGCTTCTGTTCTGCTACAACGTACGTCCGGATATGCCCGAGGACGTCGTCTACAAGATGCTGACAACGTTCTACGCCGAGCGCGAAACCCTCGCCAAGGCAGATCCCGGCTTCACTCCCATGGCCAAGGACTTTATCGGAATGCAGACAAATGGCATCAAAGCCAACCCGCAGGTTCCTGTGCATGCGGGGATGGCCAAGTTCCTGAAAGAACACAAAGCCTGGGACGATAAGTGGAAGATTGCCGGCAAATGATCGCTCAAGTGAATTGTCGGAGCAGGGAACCGGGCATCGGAAGAGCCGGTTCCCGCGCTCCGGCGCCTTACCGAACGCTTCATACGAACAAAACGGCTGCATGCAACCGCAATCGGCCGCGCGCAACACACGGGGGGAGAAGTTTCGCCGTTCCGCTTTGAAACGGTTTTCTGAAAGTTGTCATCATCTGAGATTTCGACAGCCGGAAGCCTCGGACGCTCTCCGGACCGAATGGGGGGAAAAGCATGCAGAGTGAAGGGATCCCGCGCTACATCAATCTAAAAAACCTGATCTTTCTCGTTTCGATCGTTATGTTCGTCTGGCTTTGCTGGTACTTCTACACCGGCTACGGAGGCCCGACAGAGCTTGTAGCAAAACTTGTACCGATCGCTCTGATTCTGCAGATCCTGCACATGCATAAAAACGGGCTGCTCTACAAGCGGTTGCCCTCCCTCCCCAGGCATATCCTCGTTGTCTTCTATATCGGGATCTGTCTTTTTGCCTTTTACCATTTTTTCACGCAGTATGAAGAGATCGCGATCTGGCGCCAGGGTTCCTATACCCGGGCGGACTTCATCATGGGCCTGCTGATTTTTCTGCTGGTGATGGAGCTCTCGAGGGTCGCTCATGCGGAACTGTTCTGGATGAACGTTGCTTTGATATTCTACACGCTTTGGGGGTATCTGAGCCCAATCGATTTCTTCTGGCATCCCGGCACGACCTTCTATCGTGTGATCACTTCGAGCACCGTAGAGCTTTCGACCGGCATCTACGGGCTTTATGCGCAGATCGCCCTGACTACAATCGCAGCGTTTTTACTGCTCGCAGCAGCCGCGCACGGTTTCAATGCACAGGGGGCGATGGTCAGTTTCATGCGGCGGATCGCCGGAAAGTCGCGGCACACCATCCCCCAGACGGCCGTTCTTGCCTCATCCTCGGTCGGTATGATCAGCGGCAGCGGAGCGGCCAATGCTACGGTGGTCGGCGCTTTCACGATCCCGCTGATGAAGCGCTACGGGATCCCGGGGGAGTTCGCCGGAGCGGTCGAGTCGGCGGCATCGATGGGGGGGCTGATCATGCCGCCCGTCATGGCGACGATGGAGCTGATGGTGATGATTTTGCCGTATTTTTGAGAAATCATCGGTTTAGCGGCAGCCCTCATACAGTAGAACACACCGGACAGGCTCACGCCGATTTCCCTCGCCCACGTTTCATCGGACGTATCCGCGAGCGGGTTGAACTTACTCAGGTCGGGATGGTTGAGCGTATTGGGAACGATAGCGGCGTTATTGACCAGGA